>CANQQW010000054.1 GCA_947626075.1 uncultured Clostridia bacterium | reverse complement strand
CTGCTCCGTGAGGAAGTCCGCAAAATGTGACTTCTTTTTGAATTTGATGAAAAAGTCCTTGACTTTTCGTCTCTGGTGAAACGGAAAAATCTATAGCGATAAAACCGAAAAACAACCTAAAGGGCGACGGCGACAGAATGCTTACGATAAACCTTGTTCCCGAGACGCCGGAGGCGGTTGTCGGTTTGTCGGGCGCAAACATTTTGATTATCGACGACGAGGAACAGAAAGAAGCGACGATTGAATTTTCCGACGCCGAATATCACCCAGCGGACGGCTTTATAAAAGTAACGGTAAAAAGAGACGGCGCGATAAATCAGGTAGTATCGGTAAAGCTCGTGACGGACGACGAAACGGCGCAAAAGGACCGTGACTATTCGCAGGTTGACACGACGCTTGTATTTCCGTACGGAATGAGCGAGAGAACAATAAACATTCCTATACGAAGCGATTACGCGGAGGAAAACGCGTCGTTTAAGCTGAAACTTTACAATCCGACAAGCTGTGAAATAGGCGAGCTTGACACGGCGCGCGGTATTATTGACGCGCAGAGCGAAAGCTATGATTTTAAAGGCACGGCTTACGAGACAGAGGACGATAGCGACGTACAGCTTATGGCGGACGCCACCGCGTCGGACGTTATTCTCGGCGATAAAGTCGACATGAAAACGTTTTTCAATAATATGAAAGTACACCTCGGCGGACAGGTAATTAAGAGTGGGGACGAATATACTCTGACCTTGCCTAAAATGTATTATTTCAATGCGATTGGGAATATTGACCCGTTTGCGGAAATATCCGCAAGCACAGGAGAACATTACGATTACAGCGGCTATCAGATCGAATGGACAAAGGAATCGGAAGCCGGCAATTATTCACACACCGTTACAAGCGCCGGCACCGATGTTGTAAGCAATGAGGAACGGTGGAGCAGACGCAAGACTAATATTTTCACCAATTCGATCTCGTCAAGCTCATTTTCGGTCAGGCTGTATTATGACGAGGCTTTACTAAGCACGGAAACCAAGCTCACCGTACATTCGGTTGCGCCTATTTTAAGACCGTTCGAGGTATCTCTCGTCCCGTCGGATCCGCTTAAGTTTTTAAACGAAAACGGTGATTACGTTGACAACACGAATATAGCGCGCCTTAAAAACGCGAACGACGTCGTTTTTCAAAACGCGAGCACGAACGGCAAGGGTACGGCGATAAAATTCAGCGGCGACTATATTACTGTAACGACAAACAGCCCCTACTCGTATATTTCGGGACTTAATATTGTCGATCCCGACACGGGACGCTCAACGCCCATTCTCACAGGCCTCAAGCCCGGAACCACGTCCGCGTCGGTACAGCTCACAAACGATTTCATCACATCAAATCTGTACTATATCAATTTTGCCGATAACAACAAAAACGGCAAAAAGGGACAGATAAAGATTCAGGCGGTGCTCGATTATTACGACGTTGATGTAAACATTCACGAGGATCCCAACGCGTCTGTTACCATGACCGAGATAAGAGATCCCGAAGAAGAGGATGACTCTCATATTATAAGAGGAGATTTTTACATCAAAAGCGCGTCAACCGGCAAATACATATATCTGGACGATCCCACCTTTTCATATCCCAAGGACGTTATTCTGAAAAACGGTTGGGGAACAAAGTTTACCGTAACTCCCTCGTATTTATATCCCCAGGGCGGGCAATTTGACGATTTGGGCGTTATAAAAATGTCTGATTGGCCCAACAGCGCTCTGACTCTGCGCCCGCGCAGCGCGGGAGAGACCGGCCCGACGCGGCTCCACCAGCGAGATGTCGGAGCCAACCCGAGCATGGAGGATATGTTTTCCATTGCAAAACAGGACGACGGCACTTACACGCTTGTCGCAGGCAAATACTTCGCGCTAAAGGACTGCGGCGATTACATAGGACGTGATTTTACGCTCCACCCCGAAACGCTTACCTCCTCCTCGCGCTGGATACTCGAGCCTGCGGAGCCGGAGCCGGTAAAAGTATGGTCGCTGCACCGCGGCGATACGGTTACTTTTACTCAAAATGTGACCAATCCGCGATATAAAAGCTCGCGTATACGGTTTGTGACAAGAGACACCTCAACCGCGGAGGAGGTTGACGTTAAGAGAAAGTACGACAAGGATAATTCATGCACGTTATTCTGCGATTATGCGAGCATGGACGTTTACCCGAGCTACGAAAACAGTATGCAGGTAATAGTGAGGGTAAATAAAGACGATCTAAGTATGTTCCGGCGGGACAAGGGTATATTCACCTGCCCGAGCGTTGAGAGCGGCCGTTACATCGACTATATCGTCACAAACGAGGACGAATTTGCGGAATCGGTATACTTTGAGTATTCCGCCTACGCAAAAAGCGACAACTACGTTCCGTTATGGAACGGCGCATACGCGCAGAATACATTCTATTTCCAGACAAGCAGCAATCCTGATTGGAATTTAATGACCCTGACGTGCCAAAAGGCTGACAGTCAAAAGTACGTCTTGACCGGCAAAGCGCGTTACTCCGACACGTCCATAAACGGAACGACAGAGGGCAGCGCGTGGATGCCGGCAAAGGGCGCGTACGTGCTTATGGGCAGCTCCGTTTACGGCATATCTGACGGCGACGGAAACCTTACGACTATCGGCGCACCCGGTATTGCCGGCCGCCGCGTTATCTATAAGACTGTCGCGTCAGGCATGACCCGATACGCGACCGCAACTCTGTCAAACCGCAATACGGTAGAATATCAGGAAAACACGTACGACCCCGTAACAGGCGACGTAACAGGCACGGTTACGCAGAGTGCGTACGGCGTGGATTTAGGCATGATTATCGTCTCGCCCACAGACAGAACAGCCCCGTACCCCGAGGCGTTTGTGGCAACGACGTCGGAGGGTATTCAGACCGATACCGTACAAATAAACGATGATATTACAAACTTTGAAATAACAATAAACAACAACCACGCGAAATACACCGATACCGACGGAGTCGAGCGTGAGGAAAAGGTCAAGGATGTTGAGGCTTTAATTTACAACGGACAGACCAACGAAGAGAGAACCGTCCTGAGCGGTGCAACGCAGGTATCCGACGAAAACGGCATGAGCGTATGGCATCTGTCAAAGAGCTTTGAACGAGGCAAGATAGAGGAATATCAGGCAAGCGACAAGGTATACGTGAGAATAACCACCGACAGAGTTATAGGAAACGGTAAAGGCGTTGATGCCGACGGCAACGCAACGAACGCCGAAGCGCTTCAGGAAACGGTTTACGCTCCCATTTACACGGGCTACACCCTTGCGCAAAGCAACGTGCAGCAGCCGGTAACGCAGGATATTGACCCGAAACCGAACCTGAGCTTCATAAGTCTTCCGCTTATAGGAGCGATGAACTCAACCTTTAACGTATCGGCTATTTCACTGTCAATATCGGAGCTTCCAAACGGAGGTCAGCGCCTTTCGTTCGGTATTTCGCCGTCGCCTATCTCCGCGGGCAGCGACTGGAAAACAGCCGTCACAGGAGTTAATTACGGCATAGGCGATTTAGACGACGCGCTCAGGGATACAAAGACGTTCGGACAGCTGATGAACGGCTTCGGAGACTATTTCGGTGAGTCGCACTCCCTCGCAATGAAGGAATTCTCGATCAAGCCGATTTTCGGACTGTACCTCGATTTCGGAC
The DNA here is from genome assembly GCA_947626075.1 of uncultured Clostridia bacterium. Lineage (GTDB taxonomy): Bacteria > Bacillota > Clostridia > UBA1381 > UBA1381 > Hominilimicola. Next base: position 11,177 of record CANQQW010000054.1, on the reverse strand, counting down.
TTAAATCCGTATCGATGGGCGGCGGCACAAAGACGACGTTTGTCTTTATGGGCGGCGGACTTTACCTCGGCGGTTCGGGAAAATTCAGAGGAACGATTTATTTCACGATTGGATGGCTTCCGATGTACCTCGGATTTGACGGCGAGCTGACGATATTCACGCAGGTTGGCGTGCAAACGCTTAACAACGGCGCGGACGTCATAGCCGATATGATAACAAAGGAGTCAAACACCTTTGAAAGGTACTTCAAGCCGGCGTGGTGCTTGCAGGCAAACGTAGTCGTGGCGGTGTACGCGGGCGTGGGTCTGTGCGGTACGGTCGGCGTGCGCGGCGGATTTCAGCTCGACATGAACTTTATGTGTAATCCGACAATAACGCTTGTATATCCGAATTTCCATACGGTCGGAGCCGTATTGGACTTCAGCTTCAGACTATGGGTCGACGCTCTCCTGTTCTCGATTCCGATTCCGGTGCTTCATCTTGTTCAGAAGCGGTACGGCTACTATGAGGATATGGCGAACTCCGACGCCGAGGGCGGAACAAACGCATCGCCTTCATCGTCTGAGGCTCAGCTTACATCGGCGGACGGAGACAGCGAGGTCGTTATGCGTCCGAGAAGTGAAAATCAGTCCGAGTGGCTGCCGTACGGAGACGCTAATCTTATGAGTACGTTTGAGGAAACATCGTCAACCGTGCTTAAGGAAAACGGATATGACAGAGCCGATTCACAGCTTCTTGATTTGGGCGGCGGCAGAATATTGCTCGCGTTTATCGCTGATGATCCTACGCGCAGCGACAGCGACAGAACGGCGCTTATGTACAGCGTATACGAGAACGGAACATGGTCGGAGCCTGTCAAGGTTCAAGACGACGGCACGGCTGACTTTGAGCCTGATTTATGCGACGCGGACGACAACGTGCTTATTACATGGACGTCGCGCGATAAAAACGCGTTGACCGAAACCGAGCTCGATTACATAAAGGGTATGGACGTTTACGCGGTAACGCTCGATAAGGCTACTCTTACACTCGGCACGATAGAACGGCTTACCGATGATACTGATAAAAGCTTGTACGACAGCGCTCCCGTGGGACTTTATGACGATGAAAGCGGAGATATGTTGGTATATTATCTAAAGTCCGAGGTAACGAGTAGCGACTTTGAAACAGCTGTAATGCCGACAAAGAACGAAAGCGTAATCGTATATATGCTCTACGACGCGGAAAAGGACGAATGGTTAAGAGATTACTATTATCCGAACGAAGTCGCGAGCGAGGAAGCGAAAGAAGAGCTTATCAATAACTGGGGCGGTCAGAGGTTCCTCTCGTCGCCGATAAAGGATTTCAGCGTTAATTCGCCGGTAATCATAGACTTTGACGCGGTAAGCTATAACGGTATAGGCTTGTACACGTTCACCGTCGACCAAGATAATAATTTAGATACCGACGCGGACAGAGAGCTTTTTGTTCAGGCATACGACTTTGGCGAACATAAGACGTACGTGCCTGTAAGAATTACAAACGATGCTCTGTCCGACGCGCGTCCGCAGCTTGTCAGAAACGGCGATTATACATATCTGTTCTGGCTTGAAAACAACAAGGATATACGCTACATAAACGTTACCGATTTAATCAAATACGGCGTTGATGAAAACGGAACCATCAAAGAAGACTATAAACTTAATATCGGAGTTGTATTCTTCGCAGACAGCGGCGACTCCGCAAGCAATATAGAACCGTCCTTCGGCAGCTATAAAGCGTTTGTGGATAAGGACTCCAATCTGTTTATAACATGGCTCCAGCCTGTTATGGAGGAGGACGGAACAACATGTCAGGAGGTCTACGCGTCGGCGTATATACAGGACAATGACGGCTCATGCTGGTCGGACGGCGTAAGGCTCACTCACAGCGGCGCGCAAAACGACGAGGTTGCGTTCCTTACGGACGATGACTGTAATCTGCTCACTGTGGGCAATCAGTATACAATAAACCTCCAAAGCGATGAAAACAAGGCAGAGAACGTGAAACTCGTCGCGACGAGCTTTAAAACGGTCGGTTCGCTTGACGTTACGGACATGCGCTTTGCCGACGATACTCCGCCCGCGGGCAGCGAAAACAATGTGACAATAAGCGTCAAGAACACAGGTCTTAAAAACGCCAAGGGCTACACTATGGACGTTTACGAGAAAATAAACGGCGAGGTGGGGGAGAAAATAAAAACAATCACCTCGGACGAAGTGATAACGCCGTCGTCAACCGTTTCGACTGAATTTACATGGACGATGCCCGAAAGCTACGAGGGCGTTGACGATTTATCGCTTTACATCAAGGTAAATGAGAGCGGAACGGAAGAAATACATGAGTTTACAAGCGACAGCGTATATATCAGACCCGAATACACCGTTTCAAACTGTGAGGCTGTGGAGCATAGCGACGGATTCTATCTGACGTACACCTTAGAAAATACGGGTAATGCCGACGCGGCAGCCGAAACCGAGGAAACAGCCGACAAGCTCAGCGTCGAGTTTAACGACTTGTATTACCAAACGGATAAATCGGAGCCTTATCTTGAAACGCCGGTAAGCGGCTTGGCTGTGGGTGAAAAGCAAACGTACACAATGAAGCTCAATATCCCCGACGAAAGATTTAATTTCGGCTACAGCGAGGCATACACGGTCATTAAAAACAAAGATGGCGATGTTGTAAGCAATTACGAACCGTTCCGTGTAATGCTTGAATATCCGTATAATATCGTCATAAACGGTGACGAGCTGCTTTCGGAAATAGTATTAAAGGAAGGCGAGAGCCTTGAGCTTAACGCAGAGTATTCGCCGAAAGAGTTTTACGCGGACGGAAACATAGTTTATTCGGTCGATGATACGTCGGTTGCGCGTATGGACGGAAATAAACTTATCGCCGAAAGCGAGGGCGAAACGACACTTACGGCGATAGTTGACCCTTACGGAGGCTATAAAACCGTAAAGGTAACTGTAGAGCCGAAGAAGAGCGGTAAGACCCATTCGTCGTCATCATCATCGGGCGCTACGCCAAAGCCTACGGAAGCTCCCGAAGCAACGCCCGCTCCGTCGCCCGATGCCACGCAGTCACCAGACATGCAAGGCGGAACGGTAACAGGGGAGACACATACGTATAACGATGTAGCTCCAAACGACTGGTTCTCCGCGAGCGTGGAATATGCCACGGAAAAAGGTTATTTCTCGGGCGTAAGTGACACTGAGTTTGAGCCTTACACGAATATAACGAGAGGTATGCTCATAACGGTAATAGGACGTATGGCGAAAGCCAATCCTGAGAGTACCGACATGACGTATACGGACGTAAACAAGAATATGTATTACGCTCCGTATATAGCGTGGGGAACAGAGAACGGAATAGTATCAGGTTACAGTGATACTGAGTTTGCTCCCGATGAACTCGTAACGCGTGAGCAGGTAGCTGCTATGCTGTATCGGTACGCGAAGTATATAAACGCGGACGTATCGGTAGGAGAGGAGACGAATATACTGAGCTACAAGGATGCCGACAAGATAAGCGAATATGCAATACCCGCGATACAGTGGGCATGCGGTTCGGGAATTATGAGCGGCTACACGGACGGAACGCTAAGACCGCAGAATAACGCGACGCGTGCCGAAGCGGCGGCGCTTACGGAGCGGTTTGACAATAAAATCAAATAAAGAAATATTAAGGAGGATATGAAAAATGAATAACGAGAAAGAGAACAAGAAGATTCAGGAAGTGGACTTGGAAGATTTGGAAAAGGTAACGGGCGGCGGCGCATTTGACAATGTGCCGCGCGTGCCGGAACATAATATTGACGATAAGCTTAAAGGTAAAATCTGACAAGCGAACTTGTAAAAAGTAAAATTTGCAAATAGCAAAAATGAGGGTGACCGCAAATCGCGGTCACCCTCGTTTTTATTATTTTGCCTTAACTGAATGTTCGTCTTGAATATCGTTTTTAATGGCTTTTATTGACGTTTCCGGCTTAATTGCGTCATACATTTCGTCTTTTTTCATGTTCTCGAACGCCACTGCCATCATAAGCTTTATGCGGTTTAATTGGTTTACCTCGCTTGCGCCGGGGTCATAGTCTACCGCGACGATATTCGCCTGCGGGAACTGACGGCGCAGCTCCTTAATCATACCCTTGCCGGTAACGTGGTTGGGCAAACACGCGAACGGCTGAACACACGCAATATTCGGCACGCCGCTGTTTATAAGCTCAATCATTTCACCCGTAAGGAACCAGCCCTCGCCGGTGCAGTGACCAAGCTGTAATACTTGTTTCGCGCCCTCTGCAATATCGGCAATATGCTTTGGCGAACGCGTCCTGAATTTGGGATTGCAATCCATAATCTTAACAACGTGCTTACGGTAGCTCTCAATACCCCATATGGCGAGGTTGCAGAGCATGGCGGTGGAGGATTTTGAACCAAGATTATCACGCTTGAAATTGTTGTTATAAAGACAATACAACATGAAATCGGCAAGCCCCGGCATTACCGCCTCGCCGCCCTCTTCTTCGATGACATCTATGATGTTGTTGTTTGCGTCAGGGTGGAATTTAACAAGTATTTCACCAACCACGCCTACCTTTGGTTTTTTAAGAGTTTCATCTATTTCAATCGCGTCAAAATCGGCAATTATCTCATCCACAATCTTTTTCAGCTTAAGATTTTTGCGGTTGTTATGTACTATATCGTTATAGAGACGCTTCTGCCACTTCTCCGCGACAGCGTTTGTTTCACCCTTATGCACCTCATACGGACGTATGCGAAGCGTTACCGCGAGAAGTAAATCTCCCCATGTGCATGCCTTTAAAAGTCCGTCCACGAGCTTCGGCGTAATCGTAAACCCGGGATTACCCTCAAGCCCGGACACGTTCAGTGAAATAACAGGTACATTCGGGTAGCCCGCTTCCTTGAGCGCCTTGCGCAGAAACGCTATGTAATTCGTCGCGCGGCAGCCGCCGCCGGTCTGAGTAATCATCACCGACGTATTGTCAGGGTCGCATTTACCGCTTATAAACGCGTTTACAAGCTGACCGGTAACCATGATGGACGGATAACATGCATCGTTATTTACGCTTTTAAGCCCCGCCTCGACGTCCTCCGCGGTCGCGTGCTCAAGCACGACAGCCTTGTAGCCGTTCGCGCGCAGTACAGCCTCGAAAAGTCCGAAGTGGGTAGGGGACATCTGCGGGAATATAATCGTATGCTTTGCGCGTTCTTCCTTAGTGAATTTTACACGGTTAATCGTATAGTCCTCAATCTTATGCGGTACGAAATCGCTCGCGTCACGCTCCTTGACCGCCGCTTTAAGTGAGCGGACTCTTATTCTCGCCGTACCGAGGTTAGATACCTCGTCGATTTTAAGCGTCGTGTAAATCTTCTCGTGCGACTGTATAATCTCCTGCACCTGATCGGTCGTAACCGCGTCGAGACCGCAGCCGAACGAGTTAAGCTGTATAAGCTCCAAACGCGGATTTTTTATAACCTGCGCCGCAGACTCATAAAGACGCGTGTGGTACGCCCACTGGTCGACAACGCGTATATCGCGCTTTAAGTGACCGAGGTGCGCAACGCTGTCCTCCGTAAGCACCGCGAAGCCGAGTGACGTAATCATGTCTGGTATGCCGTGATTGATTTCGGGGTCGATATGATACGGACGTCCCGCAAGCACAATTGCGCGTTCGTCGTGCTCTTCAAGCCACGCGAGCGTTTCCTCGCCCTTTTTACGTATATCGCTCTTATAGTTCTGAAATTCCTCAAACGCCTTATCGGCAGCGTTGTCAATCTGCGCCTTAGTAAAGCCGTAATCACGGAGCGCCTTCATCATCTGACGCTTAAACGAGGGTCTGTCCGCAAGATTTACGAACGGATAAATATACTTCATATCCGACGCGCGCACCGCATCCATATTGTTGTATATAACTTCAGGATATGACGTAACCATAGGACAATTAAAGTGGTTTCCGGCATCTGAATACTCAATCTGCTCATACGGTATACACGGATAGAATATAGTCTTTACATCCTTGTCGATTAAGTCTTGTATGTGACCGTGTACAATCTTGGCGGGGTAACACGCACTTTCCGACGGTATTGAATCAATGCCTTTTTCGTAAAGCTTATGCGTGCTTCGCCCGGATATTCTCACCGAAAATCCAAGCTCCGTAAAGAACGTGAACCACAGCGGATAATTTTCATATATATTAAGCACACGCGGTATACCGATTACGCCGTTAGGTGCTTCGTCCTCCTTTAGAGGCTTGTATCTGAAAGCGCGTCTATACTTGTAATCGAACATATTCGGCATTTGTTTTTTCGACTTCTCAAGACCCGCGCCGCGCTCACAGCGGTTACCCGATACGAACCGACTGCCGTCCGAAAATTCGGTAATCGTGAGCTGACAGTGATTACTGCACTTTTGACAGCGCGTAAGCGAAGTCTCAAACGTAAACGAATCAAGCTCGTCTGCGCGCAGTATGTTGCACTCGCCGCCCTGCCAACGCTCCTTTGCTATAATCGCCGAACCGAACGCGCCCATAATACCCGCTATGTCGGGACGAACCACGTTTTTCCCTGTAAGCAGTTCAAAGCAGCGCAGTATCGCGTTATTGTTAAATGTGCCGCCCTGAACGACTATATTTTGACCCATCTGATTTGGATCTCTGAGCTTAATAACCTTATAAAGCGCGTTACGCACTACCGAATATGAAAGTCCCGCGCTTATGTCGCCGACTGTGGCGCCTTCTTTCTGCGCCTGCTTTACGCGCGAATTCATAAATACCGTACAACGCGTACCGAGGTCAACGGGATTTTCAGCTTCAAGAGCCTCCTTTGAGAAAGATATAGTGTCGAGACCGAGACTTTCTGCGAATGTCTGAATAAACGAGCCGCAGCCGGACGAGCAAGCCTCGTTAAGCATAATGCTGTCGATTACTCCGTTTCTTATTTTCATACATTTCATATCCTGCCCGCCGATGTCGATAATGAAATCAACGCCGGGGGAGAAATGGTTAGCCGCTTTGTAATGGGCTATGGTTTCAATTTCACCCTCGTCGATACGGAACGCGGTCTTTAAAAGTAACTCGCCGTAACCCGTTGTGCAGGCGTTCGCTATGTAAGCCTTTTCAGGCAACTTTGAGTACAGCTCATTTAAAATATTTATACCGCAGCTTATCGGGTTGCCCTCGTTTTTGGCGTAGTAGCTGTAGAGTATATCGCAGTCATCATTGATAAGCGCCGCCTTTATAGTGGTAGAGCCTACATCCAAACCGAGGAATAGGGGACCCGCAGCCTCGGAGATGTCCTTTTTTTTCGCCACATACTTGTTATGCCTGTCAAAAAACTCCTTGCGCTCCTCGTCATTTTCAAAAAGCTTACGCATACGCGTTATTTCCGTATCGACCGATTTCGCGCTTTCGAGCTGTTTAATAAGCGATCCGATCGTAACGCTTTTTTCCTTGCCGTACATAAGCGCCGCGCCCAGAGCGACAAAAAGCTGGGCGTTATCGGGAGTGGTAAAGGACTTTGCGTTATCCTTAAGCGTTTCCTCAAACTGTCTGCGAAGCTGCGGCAAAAAGTGGAGAGGACCGCCTAAAAATACTATATTCCCGCGAATGGGACGACCCTGCGCAAGTCCGCTTATCGTCTGTGTGACAACAGCCTGTAATATCGACGCGGCAACGTCCTCGCGCGCGGCTCCCTCGTTAAGAAGCGGCTGCACGTCCGACTTTGCAAACACACCGCACCGAGCGGCGATAGGGTATATTACCTTGTGATGCTCCGCGAGCGCGTTAAGTCCGTCCGCATCGGTTTTTAAAAGTATCGACATCTGATCTATAAACGAGCCGGTACCTCCGGCGCAAGTGCCGTTCATTCGCTGCTCCAAACCGCCCGAAAGATAGAGTATTTTCGCGTCCTCGCCTCCAAGCTCTATAACGACATCCGTTTCGGGGAGATATGTCTTGATTGCGGTCTTGTTGGCTATAACCTCCTGAACGAACGGTAAATTAAGCATTTTAGACAGTAAAAGTCCGCCGGAACCTGTTATAACGACCGTAAAATCCTCGTTTCCAACGATGTTCTCAACTTCCTCGAAAAGTCCTTTGACGGTGCTTTTAATATCTGAGAAATGACGTCTGTATTCCGCAAATACGGTATTGCCGCTCGCGTCCAAAAGAACCACCTTAACGGTTGTGGAACCCACGTCAATACCCATATGAAGTCTGCTCATTTATGTACCCCCCTTACAAATCGGCAAAACTGTATTCATATTTGAACCAAATTAAGTATATTTAAACACTGAATATATCCGTGTATATTATATAATTTTTCAGTAAAATAGTCAAGGCAAAAATAAGCGGTGACAGTTATATCAATAAATATAATATAGGGGAGAAAAGAAGGCTAAAACAAAAATAAGTCTAAGTACGATAAATTGCCATTTATTATACTTAGACTTATAAATTTACGATAATACTGCCTATATCTTCCAATATACCTTTTTTCAGGCATATCAGCTTTGTACCGTGCTTTTTGCAAAATTCTTTTATTATATCAGCGTCCGGGTGCGTGTTTATATCTCCGTTTACCGCAAGTATATTATCGGCTGTCAGTCCCGCAGCTCCGCCGATAAATCCGTAGCTGAGATTTTTGAGCTTGATAAATCCCTTTCTTATTTTTAATACGTCTATTCCGTTTTCGGACGACGCTTTAAAAATACCGTTGTCCGACGTTATAATAGCATTACCTTTTAACACGCAAATATTGCATTTACTGTATCCTTGATTTACGTTCAGAATTTTCTTTGACATAGATTTATATTCCGAAAGAATTTCTGTCGCCGTATAACGAGAGTTGCATATAAGATAATCATTGAGCGCCGCCGCATTGTACGCTATATCATAAGGATATTTTGAGGTTAAATCGGCGCTGCCTTTTATAAGCGTAAATCCGCTCGGCAGCAGCTTTTTATAATGCTCGTACGCTTCGGGCGCGCAAATAAAACGGTTATCGCCGAGATAATGTATCTGCATGTCCGCGTGCGACGCAACAGCGTCGTAAAGGCAGTCAAGCTTTACCGTCGGAATAGCCGCAGCGCCTGTTTTTTCTAATGCTTTTATCGTTTCATCGTCCGCTCTGCAGTCAGCTATTATAATTTTATCCATAATCTACTAAATAATGTAAATTTAGTTTACATAAAATTATTATGTAAACCTATTTTCCGAAAGTATCTAAAAAGTCTATGGCGCACTGTGCTAAAACAGATACTCCAATCGACAGCGCGTCCTCGTCAGCCTTGAATTTCGGACTGTGAATGGGATAAACAGCGCCTATATCCTCATTTCCGACGCCGAGCTTAAAATAAGACGACGGCACAAGCTCGCCGAAATACGAAAAGTCGTCGCCCGCCATTGAGGCAGTTTCAAGCTCCGTGACCTCTGTTACGCATTTAAGCTTTTCCGCGCTTTTACGCACAATATCGTTCATTTTACTGTCGTTTACAACGGGCGGAAAAAGTATGTTAAAGTCAAGTATAGCTTCTGCTCCAAAATTGTGAGCCGTGTCGGTTACGATTTCGTTTATAAGCTCAACAAGCCTTTTGCGCGTGTCACTGTCCAAAGACCGCGCCGTACCCGTCATAACAGCTGTGTCGGGAACGGCGTTCCTGCACGTGCCGCCGTGTATCTCGCATATTGTCACAACGCACGGAAGATCGTATTTTTTCGGTATCTCGTGGCATTTTGCAAGTATTTTAGCGGCAACGGTAAGCGGATTCACGCACTTTTCGGGATACGCGCCGTGACCGCCTTTGCCGGTTATCGTTATTTTAAAATCGTCGGGCGATGCCATGATAGAGCCGTCCTTAACCTGTATATTACCCGTCTTTTCAAGCGGCTCGACGTGCAGCGCAAACGCTCCGTCAACGCGCGGATTTTCCATAACGCCCGCTTTGATCATCGGCAGCGCTCCCCCGTCCCCCTCTTCGGCGGGCTGGAACACGCACTTTACGTTGCCGTTTAGTGTCCCTTTTATTTCATTCAACAACTTTAGTGTCCCCAAAAGACACGCGGCGTGTATGTCGTGACCGCAGGCGTGCATATACCCCTCACGCTCGGATTTTACCTCAAAATCGCTTTCATCATTTATCGGTAGTCCGTCTATGTCGGCGCGCAAAAGCACCGTTTTACCGCCGTTTTTTCCGTGTATCGTCGCGACCGTGCCCGTTTCCGTCACAATTTCATACGGTATGCCGTACTCGGTGAGTTTATTCCTTATATATTCGGCTGTTTTTACTTCGCTGTACGCCGTTTCGGGGATTTTATGAAGAGCGCGCCGCACGGATATAAGCTCGTCCTTCATCGCGAACGCTTTTTCCTCTATCATTTTATCATCTCCTCAAACTCGTCCTCGCTTATAACGGTCACGCCGAGCGCGTTAGCCTTGTCGAGCTTGCTTCCGGCTTCCGCGCCGGCAAGCACGTAATCTGTTTTCTTTGACACGCTTGACGACGTTTTGCCGCCGTAGCTTTCAATAATCGCGCTCGCCTCGTTGCGCTTGTATTTTTCAAGCGTGCCGGTAAGCACGAACGTCTTGCCCTCAAAACGGTTGTCGCGTGCCATGCTTCCCGTATCGTCAACGCATCTTACGCCCGCGCCCTCAAGCCTTTTTATAAATTCCTTGTTCTGCTCCTCGGCAAAAAACTCAGTGACGGACAGAGCCATTTTTTCGCCTATGTCGGGTATAACTGTAAGCTCGTCCACGGCTGCGGCGCGCAGACTGTCAAGCGTCTTGTAATGCGCGGACAGAATTTTAGCCGCTTTTTCGCCTATATGGCGTATGCCGAACGCGTTTATAAGGCGGTAGAGCGGATTGGTTTTGGATTTTTCGAGCGCGTTTATAAGGTTCTGCGCCGACTTTTCACCGAGCTTGTCCATATCCGCAATATCTGCGGGATTTAGATAATACAAGTCCGCCGCGTCAGTTATAAGTCCGCGTTCAAGCATTTGTTCTATGATTGAGGGCCCTAAACCGTCAATATCCATAGCGCCTCGCGACACAAAATGTATAATATTCCTCTTTCTCTGCGCCGGACAGCTTATACCCGTACACCTGTATGCCGCCTCGCCTTCCTCGCGCACAACG
>CANQQW010000053.1 GCA_947626075.1 uncultured Clostridia bacterium | reverse complement strand
CTAAGCCGGAAGTCTTGCCTTCGGGCACCTTTACCGTAACGCCTTCTCCGATCCTGAGGGCGGCGCTGCCGCTTGACTCGAACACAACATTGTCAAGGGTGAGAACGCTGCCGTCCGCGCTCATTCCTTTGGGGATCTCCGCGTCGGAAAGAGCTTCGCCGTCCTTATTGTTTTTGCGGAATCCCGCCTCGGCGTCATAATATATGCCATAGTCGGCTGTCGGTGTGGTTGTGAACTCCACCATGTTCTCCACATTGCCGTCAGAGCGAACGTAACCCGCTTGCTCCTCATCAAATGTAACGCTGCCATCCGTTTGGCTGCCTTTCACGGTATAGCTTCCCACAGGCTCGTTCCGCAGCTTTACGGCGGCGCCCACTCCTAAAAATTTAATAGCCGACTCGTCGCCGTCAACAAAAATCAAAACGGGACCGTTCTCCTCCGTCGAGTCTTGCTCGCATAATCCGAATGATTCCGCAGAAGCATAATTAAGAGATTCACAGTCGATTTTACCGCCGTCAAAGGCGTTCAAAGATTTTCCGTTTTGTTTCAGCGCAAGCCCCGCGGAAAGGTCGCAATAAGAATCTTCGATGACGTATGCCCCAAAATTGCTCCCCTCCGACGTGACATCTTTTGCAATACAGCCGTATGTCATTACATTCTCTCCGCCGCCTTCGCCTTCGGCGTGCACATCCGCGCCGTCACCGGCAAAAACGTTGTCGACAAACATGCCTACGCTCATTCCGTTTTGGGACTCCGTTTCCTCTTCCTGAGGCTTGAGTGAAACATATCTCGAATACGCTCTTACGGCTGTACCGCGTATGCTTATATTGCCGTCCGAGCTTATAGCCGCCGAAATCACAGTCGGAGCCGATGCGTCGATCACATCCCCGCCTGTCGCGTACAGTTTTCCTTTTCCGGATATGGACAGTGTACCGTTGCCGCCGATAATGCCGCTGCTCCCTGCACTCGCACTTCTGCCTGTCGCGGCAAATAAGCCGTCAATTTCAAGATTGCAGCCGCCGTTGTACACAAGGGCGGCGGAACTCATATTATCCGGATCTTCACCGCTCATTACGCTTGCCGTTACACCCTCCGGAACAACGAGCGTTGTGCCGGGAAACAGATACAGTCCTATTTCGCGGTTGGTTTCAAAGTGAAAATCATTCGTAAGCGTAAGGGTATCGCCTTCGCATATTGTGCCGGGGAAGTTTTCGAGCTTTTCGCCGTTATTTTTATATAACGCTCCTTCATCGGGCTTATATACAAGATAGTAGTCGGCTGCTTCTCCGCGTGTGATTTTTACATAGTCTACGCTTGTATGGTAAGCGTACATGTACTTGTGCTCACGGGAATTGAAATACGTCACGATTGCGTTTCTGCCGTCTGTTTTGCGGCTTCCCATTACGGTCACGTTACCCGTCGGATCTTTGTACTGTGTTTTGCTGATTCCGACATCATATACGCGCCGCTGATGATAAGCGTCGTTGTTGCCTGCCGCGATTATTTCCGACGGTTCGGCGTTTTCGCTCTCGTCGACGACGAACTCCACACCGCCGTATTCTACGGTCGAGGCGTCCTCCTCGCCATAGTTGTGGTAATATTCGGATATGCCGTATCCGTATTCGCCGTTACCCGCGCGCGCGTAAATCGCGCTGCCGTTATCGGCGGTTATTTTTCTTTTGCTTGTTCCCTCCATAATTTCAAGACCTATGGTGCGCATATCGTTGTCGGGATCTCCGTCATCGGGCGGCACGCTGCCGCCGTAGGCGTAAATTTCCGAGCCGTTTTTCGCCGATATACTGTTGGTCTGTATTCCATGTGAGAGCAGCGATGACTCGCCGCCCGCGCCAATCACAAGAGCGCCGTCCTCGGCGGATAAAACGCAGTTTGCGGATAAAATGTCGGGAGATTGATCATATAATACGATACCTGTGCACTGTTGAGCGTCGCTTGTCAAACACGTGCCTATAAGAGTTGCTTTATTTACACTTATCGAGCTGTAAGCGTATATGCCGGCAGAAAACGTCGGTGCTTTTCCGCTTACCGCCGTGACAACTCCGCCTCCGCAAATACTCAGACTGTCCGCGATAATACCGAAGCTTGACTCCGTGGCGTGAAGGTTAACAGCAGCCAGATTACCGCTGTTATTCGTGTTTATTGTCAAATTACCGCCGAAAATACTTGAGCTTTCGCTTTCCTGTGACACATTGATTATCAGTACGGACGAATTATCCGGAATACTGATTTCGGCGTCGGACTTTAACCAAATATCCGTATTCGCCGACGAGATTATAACCGTGTCGCCTTCGGGGAATGTGATTGAGCCTTTCTCAAAATCCAAGTCATCTAAATCAACGTCAGACCCCTCATCGGTGTAAAACGCTCCCTCGTCGGACTCAAAGCTTAAAATGCTGTCGGTCTTTATGACGTTTACGTCCGTTCCGTCAAACAAAGCCGCCAATTCGTCAGCCGTCTTGTCCGCAGCGCCCTCCCAGTCAACGTCCTCAAACGCGCCCCAGTCGGTACCGTCCCAGTGAATTGCGTCAATGCCGCCTTTGTAGTCCGTAGACAGTCCGTTTATAAACGGACGCGCCGGCGCGGCAAACGATACCGCAGGCATGAGCGATAAAGTCATTGATGCCGCAAGGATACATGAGACGAGCTTTTTAGTGTGTTTCATTATGTTTATCCTCATTTATGATATAATTCGAGTCGCCGCCGCAGCGCGGCACGCAAAGTATAGTACTATTATATCATAGATTTAATTTCAATTCAAATCCGTTTATGTCAAAAAAGAGGCGTTTTGTGCCACGGCGACGCTCAAAAAAGCCTGTTCGCGTTAAACGAACAAAACGGAGCGTCAACCAACGCTCCGTTTTGTTTCTGCATAATAAATTGTAACAATATTTATTCCGTAAATTCAAATCGCCCATATAGGTATTTACGTAACACGCGCCGCCAATATCAGTCCGTGAACATAGGAGTTGACAAATATCTCTCGCCGGTGTCAGGGAGAAGAGCGACAATTGTTTTACCCTTATTTTCGGGACGCTTCGCTATTTCCGTCGCCGCCCATACCGCCGCGCCGGAGGAAATACCCACGAGCATACCCTCCGTTCTCGCGATTTCCTTACCTTTCGCGAACGCGTCATCGTTTTCGACTTTTATAATCTCGTCGTAAATCTCGGTGTTAAGCGTTTCGGGAACAAAGCCCGCGCCGATACCCTGAATTTTATGCGCTCCGGCTCTGCCCTCGGACAGTACCGGCGACGATGCCGGTTCCACGGCGACAATTTTAACCTCGGGTTTTTTTGACTTCAGATACTCGCCCACGCCCGACAGTGTGCCGCCCGTGCCTACGCCCGCGACGAATATATCGACCTTGCCGTCTGTGTCGTTCCAGATTTCGGGACCCGTCGTAGCCCTGTGGTAGGCGGGATTCGCGGGGTTTGTGAACTGGCTCGGTATAAAGCTGCCCTCTATCTCTGCGGCAAGCTCGTGCGCCTTAGCTATCGCGCCTTTCATACCCTGCGCGCCGTCGGTAAGAACAAGCTCCGCGCCGTATGCCTTCAAAAGATTTCTTCTCTCAATACTCATTGTCTCCGGCATCGTGATTATTATTCTGTAACCGCGCGACGCCGCGACGGACGCGAGACCTATACCCGTGTTACCCGAGGTCGGCTCGATTATGACGCTGCCCTTTTTAAGCTTACCCGTTTTCTCCGCGTCGTCCACCATAGCTATAGCGATTCTGTCCTTTACGCTGCCCGCCGGATTAAAATACTCCAGCTTTGCGAGAACAGTCGCCTCCAAATTATTTGCGCTCTCGTAATTGGTAAGCTCCAAAAGCGGCGTGTTGCCGACAAGCTCCGTTATCGCCTTATATATTTTTGACATTATATTTTCCTTCTTTCCTAAAAATTCAACCTGTTTCTGTTTTTGATAAGCACGGGGATTATAACAGCCGACGCTACCATGCTCATCGCCCACTGTATCGGTGACGATACGAGCGACACGAGCGCCTGCGCCATTCCGAAAATCGGGAATTCGGCTATGAAATATCCGCCCGTCACTATTACGAGCGACAAAGCCGCCGCTAATATGTACCGCTTTACGCTCTGCTTTTCGTGCAGGATTTTACCTATTGTAAATCCGAGTATTCCCTTTATTATGAGCGTCGGTATACAGTATATCGGAAATCCCGAAATAAGATCCGCCAGACTGTGACCTACCGCGCCGACAACCGCGCCTGCCGCGGGACCCATAACGAGCGCCGCCGCGTAGATAACGCAGTCGCCGAAATGCACGTACCCCTCGCCTATAGGTACTTTCGGAAATATCGTCAGCACGCACGCGAGCGCCGCGAGCACCGCGCACCGCGCGATAAATACCGTTTTGTTCTTCATTTTTATCCCTTCTTTGCTGTTGATACAGTCATTATACCACCGCTTTGAACGCGTCGTCAAGAGCTTCGATAAGGTCGTCTACATTTTCCGTACCTATCGACAGTCTTATTGTGTTCGGCTTTATGCCCTGCTCCAAAAGCTCCGCCTCGGTGCATTGCGAATGTGTGGTCGTCGCCGGGTGTATCACGAGCGACTTAACGTCCGCGACGTTGGCGAGCAGCGAAAAAATCTCGAGGTTATCTATAAACTTCTGCGCCTTTGCCGCGTCGCCCTTAATCTCGAACGTGAATATACTTCCGCCGCCGTTCGGGAGATACTTATTATAGAACTCGTGACCCTCCTCCGTCGGAAGCGAGGGGTGATGCACCGCCTCTACCTGCGGGTGACTGTTAAGGTAATCAACGATTTTAAGCGCGTTCTCCACGTGACGCTCAACTCTCAGCGACAGCGTTTCAAGTCCCTGCAGGAATATAAACGCGTGGAACGGCGAGAGCGTCGCGCCGGTGTCACGAAGCAATATCGCTCTTATGTACGTAACAAACGCCGCCGCGCCTACCGCCGCCGTAAAGCTTACGCCGTGATAAGACGGATTCGGCTCAACGAACTGCGGGAACTTACCCGACGCTGCCCAGTCGAACTTACCGCTGTCAACGATAACGCCGCCTATCGCAGTGCCGTGACCGCCGATGAACTTCGTCGCGCTGTGTACCACTATATCCGCGCCGTACTCGATAGGTCTTACGAGGTACGGCGTAGCGAACGTGTTGTCGATAACGAGCGGAAGATTGTGCGCGTGCGCGATTTTCGCGACCGCCTCAATGTCGATTATGTTTGAGTGGGGGTTGCCGAGCGTTTCTATAAATATCGCCTTTGTGTTCTCACGTATTGCGTTCTCAAACGCGTTTTCCTCGTATGGGTCAACGAACGTTGTCGTTATACCGTAGTGGGGGAGAGTATGCTCAAACAGGTTGTACGTGCCGCCGTAGATCGTCTTTGACGCGACGATGTGACCGCCGTCCTGTGCGAGCGCCTGTATCGCGTATGTGATAGCAGCCGCGCCCGACGCGGTTGCGAGCGCCGCGACGCCGCCCTCGAGAGATGCAATTCTCTGCTCGAATATGTCCTGTGTGGGATTTGTAAGTCTGCCGTAGATGTTGCCCGCGTCGCGCAGACCGAAACGGTCGGCTGCGTGCTGTGAGTTGTGGAACACGTATGACGTTGACGCGTAAATGGGAACGGCTCTCGCGTCCGTTACCGCGTCCGCGCTTTCCTGACCTATATGTAATTGCTTTGTTTCAAATTTCCATTCTTTCTTTGCCATTTTAAATTACCTCTTTTCGTTTTTTATATATTTAATATGATGTTTGTTTTTAATTTTCGGTTTATATATTGCACATTCGCCCGCTGTATATGTTATTCAAAAACTCAGCTTTCATGCCGTCCACACTCCGTTTTCGTATTTCCTATAGATTTACTATGATTTGTATTATACCATATATTTCTCGTTTGTCAATAGGCATTTTAAAAAAATTAAAAAATTTTTTTAACGCGCCGCGCCGCGATTTGTAAACACCCTATTGACACCTCATTTCGACGGTATTATAATTATTCTGCAAAAAATATTTACCGAGGGATATAAATGAAAGAATTAATCGAGACCCTATACAAAAACAAAGACCTTGACGGCGGCGGTTTAAAGCTTCTCATAGATACCGAGGACACGGACTTACTGTATGAAAAAGCCGTAGAGGTACGCAGGAAATACTACAAGACCGCGGTGTACACGCGCGGTCTTATCGAGTTTACAAGCTATTGTAAAAACAATTGTCTTTACTGCGGTTTGCGCGCCGATAATAAGAATTTAAAGCGGTACAGACTGACGAAAGAGGACATTTTATCCTGCTGCGGGACGGGGTACGAAATAGGCTTCCGCACGTTTGTGCTTCAGGGCGGTGAGGACATGGCGTATTCCGACAAGGATATATGCTCCGTTGTAAGCGAAATAAAATCGCGTTTCCCCGACTGCGCCGTGACGCTTTCGATAGGGGAGAGGAGCTTTGAGGCGTACAAGGCGTACCGAGAGGCGGGCGCGGACAGGTATCTTCTGCGCCACGAAACAGCCGACGAGGCACATTACAAAAGACTGCACCCCGAAAATATGAGCCTCGAAAACAGAAAACGCTGCCTGTTCGACTTAAAGAAACTCGGCTATCAGGTCGGTTCGGGATTTATGGTGGGAAGTCCGTACCAGACGATAGACAACCTCGTTTCGGACCTGCGTTTTCTTCAGGAGCTCCGACCGGACATGATAGGCATAGGACCGTTTTTGCCTCATTCGGACACGCCGTTTGCCGATAGGGAAAAAGGCAGCCTAAAGCGCTGTTTAAACCTTATCGCGATACTGCGTCTTATGTTCCCGTACGCGCTCATACCGGCAACGACGGCGCTCGGCACGATTCACCCCCTGGGACGCGAAATGGGCTTAAAGGCGGGCGCGAACGTGGTAATGCCAAATCTTTCACCGACGGGTGTGCGTAAGCTTTACTCGCTTTACGATAATAAAATATGCACCGGCGAGGAAGCGGCGGAATGCCGTGATTGTCTCGCGGGGCGTGTAAGGTCGGCGGGCTTTGAGCTTGTGACGGATATAGGCAACGTTAAAAAAAGCCCTTTGGCGGATATTGACACGGCATGATTAAGGTGATATAATTAATCCATATAGGATAGCTATGAAATAGTGTAAACCGAGGAGATAATACTTATGAAAATATCCACAAAGGGCAGATACGCTATACGTTTAATGATTGATATAGCCCAACATTCCAACGGTGAGAATATATCGTTAAAGGACGTTTCCAAGCGTCAGGGAATTTCACTTAAATATCTTGAACAAATTGTCAATATGCTGTGCAAGGCGGGATTTTTGAGGAGCCGGCGCGGAGCGCAGGGCGGATACAAGATGCTGCGCGCCCCCGGTGAATATACCGTGGGTGATATTTTGAGAGTTACGGAGGGCGACATGGCTCCCGTATCGTGTTTGGAGGACGAGGTGAACAAGTGTCCGCGCGCCTCCGCCTGCCCGACGATAAAGTTTTGGGAGGGACTTTACAAAACGATAAACGATTACCTTGACGGTACCACCATAGCCGACCTTGTGAACGAGGCGGAAAAAAACAGCGAGGATTTTTGCTATTATATTTAATATTTAATATGAAAAAGACCCGATTTAAAATCGGGTCTTTTTTCGCTAATTTTATTTTGTAGCCTCAAACAGGCTTGTTACCTGCGCATCTTGGAGCGTTGTTCCGTTGTAGATGTATAAGTCGTCGATAAGTCCGTTAAACGGAGTGTCCCAGTAGTTTACGCCGAGATATGTGTCGGTGCTTTCGTTTACGGTGTTATTTACCTCGCCGCTTGCGGCTTTAACTCCGTCGATGTAAAGCGATGCCGTCGTGCCGTCCGCCGCGATTGTTATATGGTGCCAAGCGTTGTCCATGCTTCCGCCAACAACGTCTTTATACGCTGTACCGTTTTTGGACCATATCATGGTATTGCCGTTTTGCTGCCAGCCGAACGGCGCGCTTAACCAGTTTTCGGCGGTTTTTGTGCCGGAATTTATGAATATGCCCGAGGAATGCTGCGTGAACGCGTTTGCTTTCATACGGAACGCGACTGTGTATTTGCTGTTTGTTATAACCTTGCCGAGGTTTACGCCTGTGCTGCCCGCGCCGGTTAATTTAAGTGCTTTGCCGCTGTGAGCGTATCCAACGTCGTATTGAGCACTTGCCGCCGCTGCCTCGCCGTCAATATTTGCCGGCACAACCGCCGCCGTTTCCGTGCTTGTAACGCTTTCGGTCAGGTTATCCTCAAATTCATAGTGCGACGTAAAGCCGGTCGGAACCTGATTCGGGTTTTCAAACTGCGTTATTTCAACCGGCAGAGCCGCTGCGCCGTTTTCGAAGTATGCGAGTATGAACATCTTCGCGTCGGGATTTTGGCGTTCATACGATATTTCAACTCGCTCGCTTGTGGAAGTAACGTCAATCGAAGCTGTTATGTCTTTTTCAATATTATCGTTTCCGCTTTGCTCCGCAATCTGTATATCCACATTGCCGTAAACTGCGGCGTTCATTAAATCAAATTGAACCTTGCCGTCCGCGTACAGCGCGTTCTCGATTGAAGCAAGATTTTCAATTTCGGGAACGTCAGTACTGATTTGGAAGTCGGTTCCGCCGCCGAGCGTGAGAGCACCGTCCTTTTCGGTAAGGTAATAGCCCGGTTTAGCGGCGCTTTCAAACAGTATTGCGTTATCTTCCGCGTCGGCGCGTTTGACCGTCTTAAACGTCATATTCTTCTTCATAGCGGTATCATCTTGCTTTGAATCCTGAGTGAGAACCACGTTATTGCCGCTTGCCGCGATATACAGTCCCGGTTTGTTCACAGCCTGAATTGAAACGTAATACTCGTCGCTTCCGTCAGCCTTACCGGGGACGATTTCCCACTGCGCTTCGGATATATCGTTAATTTTACCGCCGACATACATGGGCTTTGAAATCGGATAATCATCGTCCGAGCCCGAATTTACAAAGCTGCCGTAATTTATAAATCCGTCGTCGTTATAGATATACGACTTTGTTCCCGCAAGACCTGTCGATGTTTCCTGAATCGGGTCAATCGTGCCGTCGTCGTTTATCGTAAATTCCTCAACGCATACGCTTCTTCTAAAGCCGCTGCCCCAAGGGAGCGCGCCGTTGTGATAGATGAAGTACGTCTTGCCGTTAAAGTCTATAACGGCGGGGTGGTTCGTGTTCGCCGTAGCGGACGGCGGCATAAGAAGTCCGCCGTACTGCCATTCGCCGCTCATAAGGTCGTCGGTCGTGGCGTACGCCATTTGCTCACGCCAGCCCATAGCGTAGAACAGGTAATACTTGCCTGTCGGCTTGCCGCTTGCGTCTTTCTGCCTGTAGAGCCACGGAGCTTCGGTATACGGCGCGGGAGCGCCCGATACGGACGCGTGGATTATATCCGTGTCCATTTCAATTGAGCCGTTATTGTCAATATCTTTAACCGAGGTCATATCCTCGTTAAGCTCGCATATAAACAAGTTTGTGTTGCCCCAGCACAAATATCTGTGCTCAACGCCGTCAACCGTTTCTATGTAAACGGTCGGGTCTATATCGTCATGCGAAGCCGCCTCAGGAGTTGTATCGGAGCCTTTAACAAGCGGAGCGCCGAGCGGGTCGGTATAAGGACCTGTAGGTGAATCGGATACCGCAACACCTATCGACTGCTTGCCGCTGTCCGTTTTTGTCCATGTGCAGTAATAGAGATAATATTTATCATTGTACTTCACAGCCTGGCTTGCCCAAGCGGAGGTAGCATCGTTTCTCCACGAAATATCGGTCGCCTTCATCGGGACGCCCTCATATTTCCAGTTGACCATATCCTTTGACGAATACGCGACCCATTCGGGCATTACGTATTTTTCGTTTGTCGCGGTGTCGTGACCGGCGATTATATAAACCGTATCGCCGTCAACAAACGCCGCCGGGTCTCCCGCGTAAAGCGTATTGCCGTCAGAATCGAAGCCTAAAATCGGATTGCCGCCCGTGCTCTTTTCCACCTCGACCGCTGTGGTTTCAATCGTGTTTATCGGAGTACGGTACTCGTTTGAAACAGCCTTCTTCGCAAGCTGCGTAACGTGGTTCTGATCCGTACCCGTAAGACCGATAACAGGCGTTTTCTCGTCCTTGTCGTAGCCGAACAGCGCGTACATGGTCATAACGTCGCCCGACTTGTAGAACTCGTCCTTGTTGTCCGACGTGTCGCCGTTCGCGGTAAATGTAAGCGTTACGGTGTGGTCGTTATCGAACGCCCATGTACCGATTTCGCCGCCCGCTTCATTCGTCATTTTCATGTCGCCGCCGAGCGTTACCTTTGACGAGAATACAGGCAAATCGTAGTTGCGGTTTATAAGTCTGCCGCCGCTGTTGATTTGGCTGCCAATCATCTTTGTCTGACCTACGGACGCGAGATCATACGTACCTACAATCATATCCTTGGGCAAAGGCTGCTCGACCTCGCCCGCATAGGTAACGGGGGAGACAACGGGCCAGCCGTCGGCTGTCCAGAGCATTTTTCTTACTTGGAGCGTTGCCGCTATTTCAATTTCTCCCTTTCTCGTGTGTGAAACATAGAAGGTTTCGCCGTCATCCGTTTCAATAGCGCTGTTATGACCCGGACCGTAATAAATCATAGCGTCGCCGCTTTGTGATTCTACGTAGTAATTGTCAACATCGTCATTAATTCTTCTTGTTTTAATTTCCCTTGAGCCGTCGCCCAGACGATACGAGCCTATCATCTTATATCCTGTCGTCTTTGACAAGCTGCCCGCCGACTGCTGATTGTACATAGTAACGCCGTTCGCGTCCGTGAGATTCCAGCCGTTTGACGTGCTGAACGCGGTCGAAAGCGGACTCTTGGCAACACGCGTGTTGTAGTTCGAGCCGAGCCAGCCGTACGATGTGAACGCGTAGCGGTTTCCGTCATGCTCTATCATCCACGCGCCCTCGGGGCCCGCAACACCGTTTTTCTGCGTGAATATCGACGTACCGAAGTTTTGACAGCTCGAAAGCGTCGCGTTACCGTCCGCGTCATATGTGATACCCGTTACAAGACCGTCCGCCCTCAACGGAGCCGCCTGTATACCGCCCCAGAACGAACCCCATACAAAGTACGGCGTATCATCGCCCGCGTCGTCTGTTCCGTGAGTATCCACGTAAATATTCGCGTCGATCGCGTTTGTTTTGTAACTGTTGTTTTCCTTAGTCGCGTACACAACGCCCGCGTCGATTATATCCGCCTCGGGATCAGCCCAGAACAGCGGCGAATCTGACTTTTCAAGCGCGATTGCCGAATTTCTGCCGCCCAAACCGCACGAGAGCGATATATACATCCAATACGGGTGCTCGTCGCCTTCGCGGTAAATTACGTCCGGCGCCCAGTACGTACCGTTCATTGTCGTGCCGGAGTAGTTGCTGTTTATATACGCGTTTGTTTTCGGTGAAATTGCCGACGCGTTTATATTCGTAAAATCATACTTTGTCCAGTTTATTAAATCCTTTGACGTGAATATGAGATGATGCGACGAATATACGTAATACGTATCGTCATTCGGGAATTTCACGATTGACGGATCGTGCGCGCCGTCTGTGGTTGCGTTGCTGTCAGCCGGAGCGGCTACGGGCGATTTAATTCCCATATAAAGCGATGCCGCGTCGTCGTACGCTTCGCCGCCCGATATAAGCTTAACCTTTAATTTTGCGGTTGTGTCGGGAATATTCTTTAAAGCTTCCCGCGAAACCGTGATATTAAAGTCGCCGCTTTCGGCGGACGCGAGTACCGCCTCCGCGCTTTCGCCTATTTTCGTTTCCGTACCGTCGCCGTCTACGCGGTAAAGCTCGGTTTTAACGCTTCCGCTGCTCGGCGTATAATTATTTACTGTTGATTTAACCGTGAGAGCGAATTGCGAAACAGGCTCCGTACCGTCCCAAAGGAACGCTTTTACCGTGTCCGCGTCATTCGTCTTTGTATAAGGAACGGTATACGTTCCGTTTTGCGCCGTTACGTCCGCCATCTTCACGCTCTTTACGTTTACAAGCGCATTCGCGCTGTACTCGGCGACGTACGCCGTGAGGTCTTTTACATTTTCCGCGTCCGCGTTTATAAGCTCAAACGACGCGTTTCCGCTCGCGTACTGCGGCGTACCCGCAAGATATACGCTGTCCGTGTAAGGCGAAGTACCGTCGTACGAAAATATTTCATCGTTTCCGAGATAAAAACGGCTGCTCGAAATGAAACAGTTGTTGTCGGAAATGAATTTATCCCTTTCATACTTCGCCCCCTCCGCCGAAAGAAGCGCCACTTCATCCTCCGTGAGAGCCTTTCCGTAAATACGGAAATCGTCTATAGAGCCTTGAAAGCCCTCGCCGTCGCCCCAGTTCGCGTGACCTATCCACGTTTTTGAGGCCGCGGTAAACAGCGCGGGAACATCGACTGTCACACTGTCGGAAGCGATGAGCTTACCGTTCGAGTACAGCTTCGTGCCGTTTTTCTCGTACACCGCGACAACGTACTGCCAGTCGGACGTGGACGGCGCGCTGACGGAGCTTAAACGTCTGTCCGTATTGTTGTAACGCTCAACGGTAAAGCTTTCCGTGGTCGCGAGCATACCTATGTATTTTTCCGTATTTACGGTATGCGACGTTTCGCATGTGTTCATAAACGGCCAGTTTGGCGCGCTCGGCGAGTCGGCTTTGAGCCAGAACGCGAATGTCGCCGCCTGCTTGCCCTGTAAAAGTCCGTCCGCAAGCTCCAGATAATTTCCCGCAGCCTTGGACGCGATGTTGAGCGCCTTGCTCTTACCGTCCCAGCTGTCCACATACGAAACCGCGCCCTTTTCGGTGACGGTTCCGCCCGCTGTCGCCGTAAACGAGCCGCTGCCCGTGCCGTTTTCGTCGAACGTCGCGTTAAAGAGCAGTCCGTCCGAGGGCAGCTCGTCAGCCGATACGACGGCGGGAACAGCCGCAAACAGCATCGAGACCGAAATCAAGCCGCTTAGGAGCTTTCGTGTCAGTTTGTTCATATTTCTCTCTCCTTTATATAAAATTTATTACCCGTGGAATACATATAACAGTTATAACCATTGTATCATGTCCCGCGTAAAATTTCAATATAACAATCAGGTAAACTTTACAGAAAAAAGAACGGTTTTGTACCGTTCCCTTTGCCTGTCACATATAACGAATAAACATCATATAATACAACAGATATGCGAAATGTATATCACGCGAACGACAAAGCCGCCCGGACCGCGCCGGCGCGATGCCGCGCACACGGAAGGCGTTTCAACAGCCCCATTTACGCTCCGACCGCGGCAATACCCAAAAGCAACCCCGCCTTATGTAAGCGGCGATGCGCCGCGCCCCCTTTCGCGGCGGCGAGAGTGCCGTCTGTTTCACCGCAGACGGCGTACATATGTTTTTTTACAGCGCCCGTATCCTGCGTAACGGGTATTTTTTATCTTTTTGATATTATTTCCATAATTGCTTTTTCCGCGTTTTTTACCTCGCTCAAAAGCTCGCCCGCGCTTACGCGGATCGCGCCCGAGCCGAGAATAATGATTTGCTCCAAATTGTCCGACGTGGCGACGCGTACCCGGTGCTTCGGCGCGAGAGTGTGAGTTGTTTTTTCTATATACATATCCGCCGTTTCCGCTTCCTTTGTGTACACGACGCTTATATTGTTTATTTTTTCGACGCTTCCCGCATTGCCCTTTACCTTGTACGCGTCGAACACGAGTATGACCTCGCACTGAGTGAAGCCTTGATAGTTGCAGAGAATATCGATAAGCGCGTCACGCGCGGAATTAAGGTCTTTTTTCGCCGTTTCTTTGAGGTTGTCCCAGGCGAATATGATGTTGTAGCCGTCCACCAAAAGATACTCGGGACCCGTCGGCGCGTCTTTCGCCTTCGCGCGCTTCGGTTTGGGAGCGGCTGTTTTCTTTACGGTGTACGAGGCGGCTTTGCGCGTGACGGGACCGTATGTGCGCTCGAATATGCGCATAAGCTCATCGTCGTCCGCCACCCTGTCAAGATATTCCTCGGCGCGGCGTCGGTTTTCCTCGTCCTCTCCGTCCTCGCCGTCAAGCTTTATACCGTCTATGTGCATATAGTCGTATACCTTGTCCCACTTCACGGTAAAGCCCGCTCCGTGCGAGCAGAATACCGAGTCGGCGCTGTTTTCAAGGTCGCTGTCCGCGTCGTATCCTATTTTCTCTATAACGCTGTCGCTGTCCGCGCACGGCTTGTAGCCGCCGTGTATGCAATGGAGCCTGCCTCTGCCGCTCGTGTATGACGTTACCTCCTTGCCGTACCCGCGCATTGCCGCGACAGGCGCGCTGCCGCTGATAACGGTCATATCGCCGCGGGTCTCATCCTGCGAGAACGTACCGCCCATCTGACCTATATCCGTCATCGCGCGTCCCACACATTCCGACGGAAGCTCAAGACGGAACTCGTAATACGGTTCGAGCAAAATGCTTTGCGCCGTTTTAAGCCCCTGGCGCACCGCGCGGTAAGTAGCCTGACGGAAGTCGCCGCCCTCGGTGTGCTTTTGGTGCGCCCGACCGGCTATAAGAGTTATTTTCATATCCGTTATCGGCGAGCCGGTAAGCACTCCTATGTGCTGCTTTTCCTTTAAATGCGTCAGGATAAGGCGCTGCCAGTTGCGGTCAAGAATATCCTCACCGCAGTCCGAGGCGAAGCTTAAGCCGCTCCCTCTTTCCGTCGGTTCAAGCAGCAGATGCACCTCTGCGTAGTGGCGCAGAGGTTCGTAATGACCTACGCCCTCGACGGGTCTTGCGATAGTTTCCTTGTACGCTATGGAGCCGTCCGTGAACGTAACGTTAAAACCGAACCTGTCCGAGATTACGCGCGAAAGGACTTCAAGCTGCACCTCGCCCATGACGCGCGCGTGGATTTCCTGAAGCTGCTCGTTCCATATTATGTGAAGCTGCGGGTTCTCC
>CANQQW010000052.1 GCA_947626075.1 uncultured Clostridia bacterium | reverse complement strand
CAATCGGCAAACTGCACAATAATCGATAAGGAATTTTGGGTGTTTTTTAGACTGCACGATTCTTGACAATTCCAGTTGGTGTCGGAGTTGGTGTCGGTGTTGGTGTGGGCGTTGGGGTCGGTGTAGGCGTGGGAGTCGGAGTGGGAGTCGGTGTCGGTGTAGGCGTAGGTGACGGGGCGGGTGTTTCACCCGGCAGCAGAACCATGTCCGGGTACAGCGAGAAACCGTCCAATTTGTTCTCGCGTATTTTCTTTAAAAGCGCGTAACGGTTGGGGCAGAGTATTTGCAGCGCGCGCTGACGGTCTTGGTTACCGTAGCACGTGAAATAAAACCTGCAAAATTCCGCAAAATCCTCCGCCAGATATGTAGAGCTTGTATTCGCGCCGTAGCTTGAGATCGAGAATACGTCTTTATAGCGCGCCTTGTCCCATTCGCTGTTCGCGGTGCTGCCCGTACCGCCGTCATACGACCAAAAGTACCCTCCTCTGCCGCACCGCGCGTCGAGGCTGTGACCCATTTCGTGTATTATACTGTCAAGTATCGATTGTGAGCTGTTTGGGTGGTTCAGCTCGATATACAAATGCTCGCCCGCGCTGTAGTATGCGTTAAGAGACGAGTATTCCGACATCAGCGTTTTAATATCCTTTCGGTAGATGTACGGAATACAGCCAACTATTTCCTCAAAACGCTCGGCATCCGTTTCGGGGACATTGTTGCTTGGATTTACTTCCACCCACATTTCCAGGCTTTGCTTGGTATAACCGTCCGCCTCCGTGATAATCAGGTCGTAAACGGTAAATTGCTTTGTGCTGTTTTTGCTCCACGAATACCAGTTCGGGTGTCCGACGCGTGTTGTTTCGGGTCCGCGTTCCACGGTCACACCATGCGTTCCCGGTAAGTCTTGCGGGACGTGGTAGCTCGACTGCAAATGCTTTGTAACGTAGCCGCCGCTCAGGGAAAGATACGAGGCAAGAGAGCTGCTAAGTTGGCTTTCCGAGAGCAGCCTTCCGTTTTTGCAAAGCGCGTCAATCCGACCGCGCGGCGACAAGTTTTCAGCCATAGCCGTTCCGTTACGCTCGAACGCGTCACCGGCGACGCTTTCGTACACGCGTACGATGCGCTCCCTTTGTTCGCTCGAAAGGGAAGCCCACGCATCGGACGTGGAAATTTTATAAAGCGGACTTTCGTCTTTTAGAGGCGTAAACGTAATCTTTGCCTTATGCGCCTCGTCGGCGGCGATAACCGTTCCGTCCTCCGAAATGCCGATATACAGGTCATTGTCGAGACTTCTAAGGTAATATGACGGATTTTCCTCGCTGTATTCCTCGCTTTCCTCTTTTATCCAGTGCTGGGTGTCGTCGTTCATGCCGTAATATTCGGTTGGGTGGTCCACGTCCTTGTTACCGAATTTATACTGCGACGCCGTAAGGCTTGCGCCGCGCTCCGCTGCCGCGATCCTCAAAGTATAGTCGTTCCATACCTCAACGTCTTGATAAACATAATCATATTCCTCGTAATAGTCGTCCCATACCTCGACGAGCTTCCGCTCGATGCGCGGTTGGTTGGAGCTGCGTACCTCAAACGCGTAGCTGCCGTCGCCCATGTCGCGCGGCAGAAATTGGTCGCTCATGTCTTTTACGTCGCCGCCGGCGATAATAATCTGTCCGTCTTTTTCGCAAAGCTTATGATTGTCGGCGTAGATTTGCTGATACGTACCGGCAAAGCCGTTGTAAATGACGTCCTCATTCGCGGCGCGTACCGGCGCAAATGGAATGAGTATGGAAAGGAGTAACAGTAAGCACAGCGGGGCTTCGCAAAAACCGTGCCGTTTTGTCAAAAATAATCGCATAGCTTGCTCCTCCTTTCCGAATAAAGCGTACTTCCTTAACGAATTATATTCTATATTGTTATAATATCACACTTTATAAGCCTTTTCAATAAATACATTTAATTATTGTTAATAAAAAATCTCCGCTTCGCAGCGGAGATTTTTGTGTTAATATCCCGAAATTATTTATCAATAAACAAATGTCTCGGCAGACCGTCTACCATGAACGGCGAAAGCTCGCCTATGATAAGAGGACGCGCGTACTCGTCAAATTCCTTTGTGACGTTGGTGCCGTCGTCGCAAATCCATTCATCGGGGACGCACTTTTCAACGTTCGCGATTAAGTTTACGTCGTAGGACGATGTTTTAAGCTGATACGGAGCGTTTGAAATTCTTTCAAATATAATCATCTTGCCCGTCTCGCCGTTAAGCGCCGCCACAACTGCGTCCGCGCCAGCGGTAAACGCCTCGGTAATATCGCGTCTCGAAACGAGGTGCGACGCGCAGCGCTGAAGCGTGGAGAATACGATACCGCGCGACTTTATACCCGTGTTTTCCGCGAGGAAATCCGAAAGGTAAAGCGCCGTGCCGCCGAGCGTCTTATGACCGAAAGAGTCCTCGAACACAGTCGTTTTATTTGCCTCGCACACATACATACCGTCCGCGGTCTTGATACCCTCCGACACCGCCACAATAGCGGTATTCTTGAACTTTTTAATCTCCATTACGCGGCGCAAAAATTTATCATGGTCGAACGTCACCTCAGGCAGATAAATCAGGTCGGGACCGTTGCAGTCCTCGGAGCATGAAAGCGACGAGGCAGCAGTAAGCCAGCCCGCGTTTCTGCCCATAATCTCAACTACCGTAATCGAGTCGGTGGGGTAGGTGTTCGCGTCGCGGATAATTTCTTTCATCGCCGCCGCTATGTACTTTGCCGCGCTGCCGTAGCCCGGGGTGTGGTCGGTTACGGCAAGGTCGTTATCAATCGTTTTCGGCACGCCCATAAACGTAATTTCGGAGCCGATGTCCTTAGCGTAATTGGAAAGCTTTTTAATCGTGTCCATCGAGTCGTTTCCGCCGATGTAGAAGAAGTGCTTTATATCAAGCCTTTTCAGTATATCGAATATACGGTCATACACGCCGGGATCCTCGCTGTACTCGGGCAGCTTGTAACGGCATGTACCCAAAAACGATGACGGAGTACGCTTTAAAAGCTCAATATCAAGGTCATTTTTAATATAGTCGGAAAGGTCGACATAGCGCCCCGTCAAAAGACCCTCGATACCGTTTCTCATTCCGTACACCTTCAGGCAGCCCATGTCCTTAGCGGTTTTAAATACCCCCACAAGACTGGAGTTGATTACAGAGGTAGGTCCGCCGGACTGTCCCACAATAACATTTCCGTTAATCATTTACACTCATTCCTCCCAAAAACATAATATTTTATATATACTTACCCGCGTATTAGTAATATATAACATTTTTTTTGAAATACGGCGAACAAAATTTTTCTTGCATAATCCGAATAAATAATATATAATAGACACATTATATAGAACCTCGGAGGAAAAGGACAATGAAAAAGGAAACCAAATGTATACAGGCAGGCTACGCGCCGAAAAACGGCGAGCCGAGAATGATACCGATCATTCAAAGCACAACATACAAATACGATACAAGCGAGGCGATGGGCAAGCTGTTTGACCTTGAGGAGAGCGGATATTTCTATACGCGTCTGCAAAATCCGACAAACGATTACGTTGCGGCGAAGATATGCGCGCTCGAGGGCGGCAGCGCGGCTATGCTCACGTCGTCCGGACAGGCGGCTTCGTTCTTTTCCGTTTTCAATATCTGCGGAACGCTTGACCATGTGGTGGCGTCGTCCGCAATATACGGAGGCACGTATAATTTATTTAACGTTACCATGCGCAGAATGGGAATCGACTTTACGTTTGTTGACCCCGACTGCACGGAGGAGGAGCTTAACGCGGCGTTTAAACCGAACACAAAGGCAGTTTTCGGTGAGACGATAGCCAATCCCGCGCTTACGGTGCTCGATATTGAAAAATTTGCGGCGGCGGCTCACGCGCACGGCGTACCGCTTATTGTGGATAACACGTTCGCGACGCCCATAAACTGCCGTCCGATAGAATGGGGCGCTGACATAGTAACTCACTCCACAACAAAGTACATGGACGGTCACGACGCGGCTGTGGGCGGCTGCATAGTGGATTCCGGCAAATTCGACTGGTTCGCTCACGCCGATAAGTTCCCCGGACTTACCACTCCCGACGAATCGTATCACGGCGTAACGTATGCGGAGAAGTTCGGTCTTGAAGGCGCGTATATAACGAAAGCGACGGCGCAGCTTATGCGCGACTTGGGCGCGATACAAGCGCCGATGAACGCGTATCTGTTGAACCTCGGGCTGGAGTCGCTGCACGTAAGGATGCCGCGTCACTGTGAAAACGCGCTTGCCGTCGCGGAGTATTTGGAAAAACATGAAAAAGTCGAGTGGGTAAACTACCCCGGACTTCCCTCGAACAAGTATTACGAAACGGCGAAAAAGTATATGCCCGACGGAACGTGCGGAGTTGTGTCGTTTGGGGTAAAGGGCGGACGCAAGGCGGCGGAGAAGTTTATGAAAGGCTTAAAAGTGGCTATGATAGCCACGCATGTGGCGGACGCGCACACGTGCGTGCTGCATCCCGCGAGCGCAACGCACCGTCAGATGAACGACGAGGAATTAAAGGCGGCGGGAGTAAGCCCCGACCTTGTGAGACTGTCCGTTGGCATCGAAAACGTAAACGACATTATAGAGGATTTGGAAAACGCGCTCAAAGAGTGCTGATATATGATGTATGACAATTAAATAACGGCGCAGGGTGCCGAATATTCCGCCGACAGACGCGGAAACGGATTCGGTGAAAAGGGAAGCGGGTGCAAGTCCCGCGCGAACTCGTCACTGTAACTATGGAGCGGCAGAGGTAATACCACTGAGAAATCGGGAAGGTCTTTGCCCGCGATGATATTCAAGTCAGGAGACCTGCCCGCGCCGGTACGGAAATTATTTTGATTTAAATCTGATTTCAATATAATTTCAATGCCACGAGTAATTGGCAGTACGCGGAAAATGTATCCGCGCTCAGCGCGCGTGCATTTTTTTCGCTGCGCCTTTACCCGCAGGTAAGGGCGCGTTTTTTATTGATTTATAAAGAGGTGATGAAAAAATGAGCCAAATAACGAAAAACGGAGAATACACGATAGACGTAAAGCTTACGGGCGGCAGCGGCAAGGCGCAAATTAAGTCGCCGGCGAAGCTCACCGTCCGAGACGGTGAAATGAAAGCCCGTATAGAGTGGAGCAGTCCGAGCTATGACCGTATGGAAATAGGGGATACGGAGTACTATCCGATAAACGACGGCGGCAACTCGCAATTTGAAATATACGTGCCGGCGCTTGACGAGGAAATACCTTTGCGCGCGGAAACGGTTGCCATGAGCGAGCCGCATATGATCGATTACTCGCTTTATTTCGACTCCGTGACCGCCGAAGCGGCGCATGGAGGCGTATCATTTTTCGCCGTGGGCGCGATTGCCGCCGCGGCCGCCGTACTTGCGGCAATATTAGAGAGGAGGCACAGAAGTAAAAATGGTTAAAAAACTCAAAATTACAGCTTTAATTTTAACGGCGCTCACACTTTCCGCATGCGCAAAATCCGCGTCTTTGCCCGAAAGCGCGCCCGAAATAGCGGGACTTACGTTCAAGGAACGCGCGGAGCTTGAGTACGCGGACAAGTTTACTGTTGACCGCTACGAGGGCGGATATTCGCTTATATCGGTAGCCGACGGCGGCGAGTACCTTATCGTACCCGAGGGAGCGGACGCGCCCGAGACGGACGCGAAAATAATCGAGCGCGGCACGGATAATATATACCTGGCGTCCACGGCGGCAATGAGTATGTTCGACGCGCTCGG
Source organism: uncultured Clostridia bacterium (assembly GCA_947626075.1). Taxonomy (GTDB): domain Bacteria; phylum Bacillota; class Clostridia; order UBA1381; family UBA1381; genus Hominilimicola. Next base: position 9,662 of record CANQQW010000052.1, on the reverse strand, counting down.
CTGCGGCGGTAAGATACGCTTTTCAGCCACCAAGGCGGACGACTGGTACATAGACTACGCTAAGGACGCTATGGCGAAAGGCGATATGGTCTATGCAGGCAAGTACAGCGAGCCGGATTACGAACTGCTTTTATCGGAAAATTGCCCGCTTTCAATCCAGTCCACGATGATAGGTCATGCTCCCGAGGTGCGTGAAAAGCTTGAGGAGCTTGGTATAAAGGTATTTGTGGACTATTCAAGCTACGAAACGCACCCGCTCGGCAGGAGCGAATGGGTAAAGCTATACGGGGAAATGATGGGCGAGAGCGAAAAAGCGGACGAGCTTTTTGACGCTCAGACAGCTTACCTCGACGCGGTAAGCGCCAAGGACAGCGGCAAGACGGTCGTATTCTTCTACATAAGCGAGGACGGACGTATTTACACGCGTAAATCGGGCGACTACATAACGAAAATGATTGAGCTTGCGGGCGGAGAAAATATCCTTAAAGGTATAGGTGACGAGGAATCATCGTCTTCGGTCACCATAGAGCCGGAGGAGTTTTACGAGCGCGCCCGGGACGCGGATGTGATAATATACAACGCGACTGTCGGCGGCAAAATACGCACTATGGACGAGCTTACCGCGAAGAACAGCCTGCTTGATGATTTCAAAGCGGTAAAAAGCGGCGATGTGTGGTGTATGGACAGTAACCTGTTTCAGGAGACGCTTAAAACGGGCGAGGTGATTTCCGACTTCAACGCCGCGTTTACGGGCGGAGAGACACGGTATTTATATAAGGTAGAAAGCAGTGGCGGCGATGAATAAGAGATGCGTTATTATGATGGCGCTGCTTTTCGTGCTTACCGGCGCGGCGTTTGCGGTGAATTTGTTCGCGGGCAGCGCGGACATAAGCGCGGACGAGATTTTGCGCGGCGTGTTCAACGGCGGCGCGGACGCGGCGGTAAATATACTGTGGAAAATACGCATACCTCGCGCGCTGGCGGCGCTTATACTGGGCGGCGCGCTCGCGCTGTCCGGGTACCTTTTACAAACGTTTTTCCACAACCCGATTGCAGGACCGTTTGTGCTGGGAGTATCATCGGGAGCGAAGCTTACGGTCGCTATGGTCATGATTGCGGCGGCGGGGCGCTTCGGACAGGTAACATCCGGCGCGATGATAGGCGCGGCGTTCATCGGCTCGATGCTGTCATTGGGATTTATACTCATAATATCGCAGAAAGTAAGAGGCATATCCATGCTCGTGGTCTGCGGCGTAATGATTGGTTACATATGCTCCGCGGTTACGGATTTTATGGTAACGTTTGCGGACGAGGGAGATATAGTAAATCTGCACAGCTGGTCTATGGGAAGCTTTTCGGGCATGAGTATGGACAATGTACGCGCCGCCGCCATAGCGGTGTTTGCGGGACTTATATGCACGATGCTTTTGTCAAAGCCGATAGGCGCGTACCGTCTGGGCGAGGCGTATGCGAAAAGTCTGGGAGTAAATATTAAGCTTTTACGTGCGGCGATAATAACATTGTCCGGACTGCTTGCCGCTTGCGTGACCGCGTTCGCGGGCCCCGTGTCGTTCGTCGGTATAGCGGTGCCGCATATAGCGCGCGTAATATTCAAAACTTCAAAGCCCGCCTTGCTCATACCCGCCTGTTTCCTCGGCGGCGGGATATTCTGTATGATTTGCGACATGATTGCGCGCACCGTGTTTTCGCCGACGGAGCTTAGTATAAGCACGGTCACGGCGATTTTCGGCGCGCCCGTGGTCGTGGCTGTCATGCTCGCAAGAAGGAGGGGTGAAATGTGAGTGAATGTATAAGAACCGAAAATCTTTGCGCGGGCTACGACAAACCTATTGTGAGAGACTTGTGTCTTAACGTCAGGGGAGGCGAGATCATGACGCTTATCGGACCTAACGGCGCGGGTAAGTCCACCGTGCTTAAAACTATTGCGGGCGAGCTTAGAAAGCTCGGAGGTACGGTCTCTTTGTGCTGCCGCGACGCGGACGACATATCGCCGCGGGAGAGGGCGAAACGCCTTGCGCTTCTTCTCACGGAGCAGCCCCGCGCGTCTCTTATGACGTGCCGCGAGGTCGTGGAGACGGGACGTTACCCGTACACGGGATACTTCGGGGTGCTTTCGCGCGAGGATAAAATTGCGGCGGATATGGCGATAAAAACGGTAAATATAGAGGATTTTGCCGACAGCGGCTTTTTGGAGATAAGCGACGGTCAGCGTCAGCGCGTCATGCTCGCGAGGGCGATATGTCAGGAGCCTAAAGTCCTTATACTCGACGAGCCTACGTCCTATCTTGACATTCACCATAAAATCGTCTTTTTGGAGACGCTGCGCCGTCTTGTGGACGAGAAAAAAATCGCCGCGGTAATTTCCATGCACGAGTTGGAGTTTGCCGAAAGAATTTCCGATTACGCCGTAGGTATAAAGGACGGTAAGGTACAATGCTCGGGTAAAAGCGCCGACGTGTTTACCGAGGACGTAATACGTAAGCTGTTCGACTTAAACGAGCAGCTTTATGCGAGATATTTTAAGAAAAATTAAAATATATAAACACAAAAAGAAAGGAAGATCATTATGAAAATCAAACACACACTTATCTTTGCCGCGCTTTTGGGCGCGCTCGCGCTTACGGGCTGCGGCTCGAACGGCGCGGACAAAGAAAATAAGGGAGCGATACTTACCGTAAGCTTCGGTACGAGCTACAACGACAGCCGCGAAAAGACGATAGACGCGGTTGAAAACGCAATCGCGTCCGCGTACCCCGATTATGAGCAAAGACGCGCGTTCACGAGTCAAATAATTATCGATAAGCTGAAAGAGCGTGACGGTACTTATATTGACAACGTTGAGGAAGCGCTTGACCGTCTCGTCTCGGAGAAAGTAAAGACGCTTATCGTACAGCCGACGCACGTTATGAGCGGCTACGAGTACGACGACGTTGTAAGCGCGGTGGAAGAGTATAGTGACAAGTTTGACAGCGTGGCGATAGGCGCACCGCTCCTGACGTCCGACGAGGACTACAAGGAGATTGCCGAGGCGCTTGTTGCGGAGACCTCAGAGTATAATACCGACGGCAGCGCGATTGTCTTTATGGGTCACGGCACCGAGCATGAGGCAAACGAAACGTACATGAAGCTTCAAGAAACCATGTCGTCTCTCGGCGGCGCGGAAAACTACTTTATAGGTACGGTTGAAGCTACTCCGACGCTTGAGGACGTAATAGCGGCGGTGAAAAAAGGCGGGTATAAAAAGGTAGTCCTCGAACCGCTTATGATAGTCGCGGGCGACCACGCGAACAACGATATGGCGGGCGATGAGGACGGCTCATGGAAAACCGAGTTCGAGAAAGAAGGCTTTGAGGTCGAGTGCGTGCTTCGCGGTATGGGCGAGTTTGGCGAGGTGCAGCAGATGTTTGTTGACCATGTTGCCGACGCGATAAGTCAGACGAAGTAAAACGGAGGGGCATATGAAAAAATTTATAGTGTTTGTTTTCGCGGCGCTTCTGCTCCTTTTACAGCCGGCGTGTATGGCGGACGGCGCGCCGATTACGGCGGATAAGCTGAAAGACGGCAATTATTCCGTAACCGTAAAATCAAGCTCGTCAATGTTTAAAATTGTGGACTGCACTCTTACGGTAAACGGCGGCGAAATGTCGGCGGTAATGACGCTTTCCGGCACGGGCTACGAAAAATTGTATATGGGTAAAGGCGCCGACGCGGCGAGCGCGCCCGATGAGGACTGCGTATACTTCGCGCCGGACGCGGAGGGCAGATATACATACACCGTCCCGGTGGAGGCGCTTGACGCGGAGATTGACTGCGCGGCGTGGAGCATAAGAAAGCAGCAGTGGTATGACAGGACGCTTGTGTTTGAGAGCGCGTCGCTGCCGGACGGCGCGCTAAAGGGCGGCTTAAACGCCGTCGCAGTATGCGCGGCGGCTGTGGGCGCGGTTTTGATTATTGTATGCGCGCTGCTTCTTATAAAAAAACGAAAATCAAAGACAGCGTGACAAAAATAACCGAGGGAAGCATACTCTCGGTTATTTTTTCTTGCAAACTTTGCCGCCGTATGGTAAAATCAGTATAACTTTAACTTAACAAGGAGAAACGAATATGAACGACGGACTTTACAGAAAAACGCCGATTATGGGCTGGGCGTCATGGAACGCGTTCCGCACGCATATAAGCGAGGAATTAATGAAAGAGCAGGCGGACGCGCTCGTTAAAACGGGACTTAGCGATTACGGATATACATACCTTAACATGGACGACGGTTTTTTCGGCGGACGCGATGAAAACGGCGCGCTCAAATTCCACCCCGACCGTTTTCCGAACGGCATAAAGGTCATAGCCGATTACGCCCACTCGCTCGGACTTAAGGCGGGAATTTACAGCGAGGGCGGCGACAATACCTGCGGTCACTATTACGACGGTGAGAATAAGGACGGCGCGGGCGTGGGTCTTTACGGCTATGAGGAACGGGATCTGCGTATGTTCCTCGTTGACTGCGGCTACGATTTTATAAAGGTAGACTGGTGCGGCGGCGTGCGGCTCGGTCTTGACGAGGAGGAGCAGTACACGAAGATAGGAAATATTATAGACGACATTCGCCGCGAAACGGGCAGACAGCTTGTGTATAATATCTGCCGCTGGCAGTTCCCCGGACCGTGGGCGGCAAAGGTCGCGGACTCGTGGCGCACGGGCGCAGACATTGCACCGAATTTTGACTCGGTTATGTACCAGATAGACATGATAAAGCCGCTCGCGCGTTACGCGTCGCCCGGACACGTGAACGACCTCGACATGATGCAGCTCGGCAACGGCGGCATGACGCACGAGGAGGAAAAGACGCATTTCGCGATGTGGTGCATGATGTCAACGCCGCTTATGATAGGCTGCGACCTCACGAAAATAAGCGATGAAACGCTTGCGATACTCAAAAACCGCGAGCTTATAGCGATAAACCAGGACAGCGCGTGTTTGCAGGCGTATGTCGCAAAAGAGATAAAGGACGCGGACGGTAAAACGGTCGGCGAGGTTTGGATAAAGAACCTGGGAGAAAAAAATTCACGCGTTAAGGCGGTCGCGCTCCTAAACAGAAGCACCGAAGCGCTTGACATGAACGCGTCGCTCGCGGAAATCGGTCTTACGGGCAAGGTCATATCCGCGAGAGACATCACAAACGGCGCGGACGTTATGATTGAAAATGAAATTGCGGCAAGGATAAACGGTCACGGCGTAACCGTATACAGGATTGAAGCCGAGGGCAGCGTTCCCGTAGCGAACAAGGACGACGCCGGTGAAATCGAGAGTAAGCCGACGGTTAAAATAACGCTCGATGAGGCAAAGGAACTTGTAAAAGACGGAGCCGTACTTGTTGACGCGCGTGAGGAAAATGAATTTGAAAAATCACACCTGGACGGCGCGGTAAATCTTTGTTACCTCGCCGTGGGCGCGCTGGCGAAGCACGTTATACCCGACAAGTCGCAGAAAATAATCGTCTACTGCGCGACGGGCAAGCGCAGCTTTCAAGCCGTCCGCAGCTTGGAATACATAGGCTATACAAACGTCTTTTGGCTCGGCAGAGCAGAAATCTGACGAAAAACAAAATGGGGACACTAAAAATTTAGTGTCCCCATTTTTAATACAATCACAATTTTCTGTAAACCGTCAGCATCATCGTGGTAAAGCAAGCCGCGCCGCCGATAAAGTTTGACACCGGCTCCGCGATGAACACGCCGTTCACACCGAACCAATGCGGCAGAAGCAGCGTAAGCGGGATTACGATTATCACCTTTCTAAATACCGAGAAGAACATCGACTGCTTGGATTTTCCGAGCGCCGTAAACGTGCTTTGACCCGCGAATTGCAGCGCCATCATGAAGAAGCCGAAGAAGTATATATGCATTGACGGTACTCCGACAGCCATAAGCTGCGGGTCGTCGCTGAATATTCCTATAAGGAAGTGCGGCAGAATCGAAATCGCCGCCCATGCCGCCGTGGTGCATACGATAAGTATTATGGAAAGATAACGTATCGCCTGTTTTACCCGACCGTATTCGCCCGCTCCGTAGTTGAAGCCGATAATCGGCTGTGAGCTGTGCGAAAAGCCCGTTACGGGCATTGAAAAAATCTCGCGCACCGAGTTTATAATCGTCATCGCGCCTATGTATAAATCCCCGCCGCAGCGCTGAAGCGTCGAGTTACAGACCATGGAAACGAGGCTGTTTGTAACCGCCATCGTAAAGCCGGAAAGCCCGAGAGCGAGTATACGCTTTACCCGCCTTGACGCGAGCTTGAGCTTTTTATAGTTTATGACTATATCCGCCTTGTTGCTGTGCAGAAAACGGAATGTCCACAATGCGGACGCGAACTGTGATATGATCGTGGCGAGCGCCGCGCCCGAGACACCCATGCCGAACAGGAAGATAAAAATCGGGTCGAGAATTATATTGAGCGCCGCGCCTATCACAACCGTCATCATACCGACCTTGCCAAAGCCCTCCGCGTTTATGAAGCTGTTCAGCCCGAGCGTCATCATCACGAAAATATTTCCTAAAAAGTAAATGCGTATGTAAGAAACGGCGTAGGGGAGAGTGTCGGCGCTCGCGCCGAGAAGTCTTAAAAGCGGCACTTTAAATATCTCGCCGAATACCGTGAGCAGCACGCTTAAAATAATCAGAAGCGTAAAGCTGTTGGCAAGAATTGCCTCCGCCTCGCCGCGCCGTCCCGCGCCGCGCTCGATTGAAAAAAGCGGCGCGCCGCCCATACCGACAAGGTTAGCGAACGCCGTTACCATAGTGATAAGCGGCAGACATACGCCCAAAGCCGTAAGCGCCAAAGTCGCGCCGCCGCCTATTCTGCCTATGTATATTCTGTCAATAACGTTGTAGAGAACGTTGACGAGCTGCGCCAGCGTCATGGGCAGCGCGAGCGAAACCATATTCGATAATATACTGCCCTTGGAAAAATCGTTTTTCGTTTCCGCCATTTTTACCCCTTCAAATCCATTTTTTCAAAAAGCGCCTTTACTTCGTCCAAATCAACCGCTTTCGCGTACAGTATCTTGTCAAACTCCGCGTCCGACTGCCACAAATCAGGTACCATTATCGGCTTTAACCCCGCGCTGTGCGCCGCCAAAAGACCGTTTCTCGAATCCTCCAGCGCGTATGCTTCGGCAGGGATAGCGCCTATCGCCTCGCACGCGGCAAGATATATGTCCGGCTGCGGCTTTGACTTTTTCACCTTATCGCCGCCTATGACCGCCGAGAAGTATTTTTCCACGCCCGTGCTTTGGAGCCGCTTCATAACGTCCGCCGTCTTTGTGGAGGACGCGACCGCCGTTTTATAGCCGTGCTCGTCAAGATATTCGAGCAGATTATAAAGTCCCTTTTTTACCGGCACTCCGTTTTTCGCATAATATTCGTCAAGATATTCCTCGGTGTAACGGTCGAGCGCGTCATGGTCGTAATCGTCGCCGAACTCGTCATGCCATACCTTTCTTACCATATCGTTATTAAGCCCGAGCGAACGCATTATCATATATCCCGCTTTACCTATTCCTATCTTTTCGCCGGCGTAATTCCACGCGTCCACAAAGACGCGCTCCGTGTCGAACATAAGCCCGTCCATATCAAAAATTACAGCTTTCATGCTTTTCCTCCCGCTGCTGCGACCGCTTCCGTAAGATTAATTTTGCCCTCATAAAGCGCTTTTCCGACTATCACGCCCTCAACGCCCGTGTCTTTGAGCGAGAGTATGTCGCCCAGCGAGCCGACGCCGCCCGACGCTATAATGTCGGCGTTTACCGCCGCAGCCATTTCACGCATCGCCGCGACGTTGGGACCCGAAAGCGTGCCGTCGGTCGCGATGTCGGTGTAGACGATTGTCTTAATGCCGAGCGATACCATTTTTTTCGCGAACTCAACGGCGGTAAAGCCGCTCGTCTTTTCCCAGCCCTCGACCGCGACCATGCCGTCTTTTGCGTCGATTCCAATCACGATTTTGCCACCGTATTTGTCCGCGGCTCTTTTTATAAATTCGCTGTCGCTCACCGCCTTAGTGCCGATTATGACGCGGCTTATGCCGCACGCGAGCTTGGTTTCTATGTCGTCTACAGTGCGTATGCCGCCGCCGGTCTGTACGGGTACGCTCACGCTTTCGCATATTTCGCGTATTTTGTCGGCGTTTACGCCGTGACCCTTAAGCGCGCCGTCGAGGTCTACGACGTGTATGTACTCGCCGCCCAGACGCTCCCATTTTTTCGCCATTTCGGCGGGACTGTTGCCGTAAACCGTCACATCGTCGAACCGTCCCTTGTAAAGCCTCACGCACTTGCCGTCTTTAATATCGATTGCGGGGTATATTCTCATGCGTTTATCCTCTCCTTAAACTTTTCCACAATGTCCATGATCCGTTCGCGTTCCATTTTCATGCTGACCTTATTCACGACGAAGCGGGCGCTCAAGGGAACGATGTCCTCCAAAACTTCGAGACCGTTTTCCTTAAGCGTTTTGCCCGTTTCCACGATGTCTACGATTACGTCGCTCAGTCCCACGAGCGGCGCAAGCTCGACCGAGCCGTTAAGTTTAATAAGCTCTATCGTCTGACCGCAGTCCTCCTGAAAATACTTCGCCGCGATGTGCGGGTACTTTGACGCTACGCGAAGATTCGGCATGGAGTGCAGCTTGCCCTTTAGCTCGACAGGTCCGCACACCGCCATTTTACATTTGCCGAAACCCAAATCGACCATTTCGTACAGATTTCTGCTGTCCTCGAGAAGCGTGTCCTTGCCGACGATACCGATGTCAGCCGCGCCGTACTCGACGTATGTCGCAACGTCGGTGGCTTTAACGAGAATGAATTTCATCTTGTTCTTCTCGTCTGTAAAAATAAGCTTTCTTGTTTTCTCTTTCATTTCGGAGCAGTCCATGCCAATGGAAATAAACATCTCCATAGCAAGCTCCGCCAATCTGCCCTTAGCGAGGGCAACCGTTAAATATCTCACTGTTATATCTCCTTACTTGTTATTACCGACATCAATCTGTTTACGCCTATTGCCGCGCCGACCGCGCCGCGCGGCGCGCCGAACTGTCCCATAAGATTATCGTACCTGCCGCCCGCGCATATCGGGAACGCCACGCCGTGCGTGTAGCACTTGAAAATAGAGCCGGTGTAGTAGTTTATGCTTTCGAGCATACCGAGGTCTATCGAAACGTACTTCTCATATCCCTTTTCGCAGAGAATATCGTAAATCCGCTTTATATTGTCGAGCGCGAGCTTCGACGCCTCATTAAGACCGTCAACATACGCCTTTTCAAGCACCTCTCCGCCGCCGAACAGGTAGGGGAGGTCGATCATCAGCTTTTTAACTCCGTCCTCGATGTGGAGCTTGTCGGTTATCGCTTTTATACCCACGCTGTCCTTTGAGTCGATACGCTCCCGAAGCCGTTCCGTCTCGTCCTCATCGAGACAAGCCTGCTCCTTAAGACCGTTGAAGAACGCTATCTGACCAATTTCCATTGAAAAATCGTTTATACCGACCGCCTTTACCGCGTCCATGGCGGCGGCGATGACCTCCGCGTCGGCTTCGGGCGAGTACGAGCCTATAAGCTCGATACCGCTCTGCGTAAACTCACGCTGACGCGCGC
>CANQQW010000051.1 GCA_947626075.1 uncultured Clostridia bacterium | reverse complement strand
TCCCCCGCCGTCACCGCGTAGGGCTGGCGGTCAAGACCGGTGCGCGTAGTAAATCCGAGCGCTTCGCGCACAATGTTGTCCGCCTTTATGAGAGCCGTTTTTTCGTGCATTTCGCCGCCGTCAACAGCAAACCGCGCGTAATCGAACAGCAGCACATTCGGCTCGGAAAGGTTAAAGCGGTCGATTTTGTCTATCGTCTTGACAGTTTCAAATTCGCTTACATTGTAATCTTCAAGCCCGTTTTCCGACTTGTCTAGCCGCAGTAAAATACTGTCCTCGCCGTAACAGTCCCACTCAAACACGGTCATGCCGTCCTTTATCTGCGCGGGCATATTAAACTGCCCGCCGCTCATCGTGTCGTACACTGTGAGCGAATATTCGCCGCGGATTTTGACCGTGTTTTTCTCACGAGCGCCGTCCGACGGGTACGCGTGGCACATGAACAGCCACTTGCAGCCGTTATCGGTACGCAGTTGGTACAGAAGATTATTATTTTCGTATTCAATGTCGCGGAAATCGTTAAGCGCGTCAAGCAGCGCGCCGCTATCCATGTTTACACGAACACATTTTTCCGCAAACTCCGCCGCCTCGCCCGACGGCTTCGCGTCGACCATCGTCGGAACCTCGCCCGCGAATATGACCGTACCGCCGTTCGCGGCGAATTTTTTGAGAATGTCAAGCGTGGTTTTGCGTATCGTGTCGCACTCCGGCACAACGACCGCCTCATATCCGCATTTGCCGACCGTGAGCGTTTTACCGTCCGCGTTTACGTTCTGCTCCGGCAAAAGCGACTCCGACAGATAATCGAAATCCACGCCGCCCGTCAGCAGCCAATCAGCAAACGCTTCAAATTGCCTGTCCATTTCATCGCGCTTTTCGCGCGTCAAATCATCCGCGCCGTAACTTATCCACAGACTTTCCACGGGGTTTACGACCGCAACGCGCGTTATTCTTTTTCCGCGCGTCAGCACGGTATTTAGCCGCGCAAAGTGGTTTTCAATACACGAAAATTCACCGTGCCACGGCGCGTGGTAAAATATCGACCCGGGCCAGTCGCGCTTTGCCTCGCCCTTGATTGACATATGCGACAGGTGCGGAACGCGTATCGTCACGCCCAAAGCCGCCTGCCAGTCGCCCTGCAGCTTGTACGTCTTAAACGTGCAGTCCCAGTTCGTTACGCCGTATTCCTCGCTCATCACCGCCTCGCGCCCGTACTGCTCCGCGACGCTCGCCGCCTGCTTTACGCTCGTGAATTCACGCCCGTCGATAAGCATATCGACGCCCGGCACGTCCATCTTGCGGTAACATCGCATAGCCTCGCCGACAGTCGTTGTCTGTGCTCCGAGCGGCGATTCAGCCAAAATGTGACCTGTCATTAAAATGCCGTTTTTCCTGCACCACTCGCAGATCCTGTCCATAAACACGCGCGCAAAGCACTCCGCCGCCGCATCGTGGTACGCATGTCTGCCACTCAAATCGCCGTCGGCGCGATCCCACACGTATTCGGGCGCAGCGTCGAGCGGATCAAAGCCGCGTTCTTTTTTGCAAAATTCCACAAAATACTCCGTGTACGGAACAAACACATCCTCGTCCGACTCCGCCGCACGTATCGGCTGCTGCTTGCCTATGCGCGGCTCGTCGGTAAAAATCGCGGCTGCCGCTGTGCCGAAATCAGCGCCGAGCCACGACTTGTACCTCTCGTGCGTGACCTCGATAAATTTGTCTGTTGCGTCGGGATTCATCGTGTCGGAGTAGGTGCAGCCGTTGAAGAACTCGTCACCCTCGGCTAATTCAAGGTACGCGTACCTGACGTTTTCGCCGTTATTTATTGCCGCGTTGATTTCGCCCTGTGTGTTCAGACGGCGGTAATCGGTCATGTATTTATTTTCAATTTTAACCGCATACGCCGTGAGATAATACCCGCGCGGAATTTCTCCGTTCTCAACCGCCGCGTCAAACTCCGCCTGCGACGCAAGATAGCCGTCAAGCGGCTTTGACGTAAGGCGCATTTCACGTGCGCGAAGGCGCGGATTTTTCGTGACAAGCCCGTCAGCCGCGCCCGACGGAAAACGGTCGTCGTCGTAGAGCCAGCATATAAGCCCCATTTCACGACACTTCTCCGCCGTATATCTCGCAGCCTCCATAAACTCGTCGCCCAGATACTCGGTATCGAGTCCGTCGCGCGGATGTATCACCACGCCGCCGAAGCCCATTTTCTTGAATATTAAAAGCTGCTCGTCGATCGTCTGTTTTTCTATTTTGCAGTTCCACGACCAGAACGGCAAGCCGCGGTACTCTGCCGTAGGATTTTTAAAAAGCTCACAGTCAAGCTTGTCCGTATTATTTTTTGTGAATATCATAATAATTAGTCACTCCGCATTCTTTATCTGTGTATTAACTATATTTTACCTATTATACCTTGCGCGTGTCAAGTAAAACACGCAAGTTTTACAAAAAAAGAAGTCCGAAACAGACACTCCTTGAACAGCGACGATACCAACTCACGCGCGGAAACGTTTTATCAAATTGAATATATATCGTTTTCCCGTCAAAATTGTAAAGAAAATACCGCACACACGCAATTATTTTTACAAAAATACTTGATTATACGCAAAAATAGTCTTATAATGTTAATGTTTATTAACGGAAAGGGATTTAAAAATGCGAGAAATTAAAGATAAAAGGGCAGAAAAAACTCAATCGTTTATGGGTAATGTCGCCATAATACTGTTTGCGCAGCTTGCCGTAAAGGTGCTCGGGCTTGTGTACCGCGTGGTTCTTACCAACATAGACGGCTTTGGCGACGCCGGCAACGGCTTCTATACCGCCGGTTTTCAGGTCTACACGGTACTTTTGGCTATATCGTCCGTCGGTATACCGAACGCCATCGCGAAAATGGTTTCCGAGCGAGCCGCGCTCAACGACTACAAAGGCGCACACAATATATTCAAATCCGCATTTTTACTGTTCGCGCTCATAGGCGCGTTCTGCGCGCTCCTGCTCTACATCGGCGCGGATTTTGTGTCTACGTACATAATAGGCAACTCCGAGATACGATATGTAATGCGCGCGCTTGCACCGTCAATCTTTTTCGTGTGCGTATCGTCCGTAATACGCGGATACTTCCAGGGACTAAGCGACATGAACGCGACAAGCCGCTCACAGATTTTGGAACAGGTATTTAAAAGCGGACTTACCATTCTTTTCGTAGTACTGACGGTAGGAGTAATGCCTCTTGTGATGGAGCTTATCTCGCGCGGATTTTTACTTGCGGACACGCTTTACTACACGGAAACGGCAGGCGGTCAGGAAATTACAAAGACGCTGCCGGAAATTATGGCTGCGTGGGCGAACCTTGCAAGCTCGGCGGCTACGCTTATATCTTTCGGCTATCTCGTATTGTTCTATATGCGCAAAAAAACGGGGCTTGCCGAAAAAATGCGTCAATCGGCAGTGGAAACGCTTAAAGAATCCACGGGGCATATTATGAAATCAGTGCTTATGCTGTCTATTCCCATATCGCTCGCGTCAATTGTCACGGCTGTAAACCGCGTTATAGACACGGCTACCATTACGCGCGGTATTGAGATTGCGTTCGCTAACGGCATACCCGCTTACGAGGGTAACGCCGCAATCCCGCATCCGACTGTGAAAGAGTTAAGCGACTACGCCATAGTACTGGCGGGCAGACTTTCAAAAAGCGATACTATAATCAATATGCCGCTCGCGCTTAACGTCGCGTTTTCAACGGTGCTTGTGCCGTCAATAGCGGGAGCGCTCGCAAAAGGCGATAAAAAGGAAGCCGGCGATAAAATCAGCTATTCGTTCCTCATATCAATACTTCTTATATTGCCGTGCGTTATGGGACTTATAGTACTCGCCAATCCGATTTATAAGCTGCTCTACCCCGCCGCGTCGCTTGGCGCTGACTTACTCGCGCTCATGGCTGTATCTCTGATTTTCAGTGCGCTTTTCCAAACCATGTCGGGAGCGCTTCAGGGTATGGGCAAGGTGTTTTCACCCGCAATCGGGCTTATAGTCGGCTGCGTAATAAAGATTGTGCTTAATATAGTACTGATACGTCAGACGGCGATAAACATCTACGGCGCGGCTATAAGCTCAATAATATGCCAATTCGCCGCGTTTGTAATATGTTATGCTATACTGTCAAAGCACCTCACAATCGGTATTTCTTTTAAAAAATATATTTTAAAACCTGTCATTGCGAGCGGAATTATGGGCATTGCGGCGTATCTTACATACGCTGCGTCATACGCGCTTTCAAAAAGTAATATAATATCCGTATTGCTCGCGCTTATCGTTGCGGTAGCGGTATATGCGGTAATGCTGTTCTCGTTAAAAATACTGAACGAGGAAGAAATCAGAATGTTACCGGCAGGCGGCAAGCTGTACCGCACCCTCGTAAAATTGAAATTCTACCCCGCTAAATAAGTAAAAAAGCAACCCCAACGGCGCATGATATAGAAGTTAAGGTTCGATAATGACGGCGCACAGCGCCTTATTGTATCAAAAAGGCATATCGCTTGAATTGCGATATGCCTTTTCTATCCCCTGTCCTACAGTCTGTTATAAAATTATTGATATACTGTCTTATGTCATGCCATCAAGGTGTGTGTTTTTATTTTCCACATAACCTTAACCTTGGTATTCAAGCTCGGGATAACCGAGTATCAGGGAACCGTACACATCCAATATACCGTTGCCGCTGTAATTATTGACATACGCCTCCTGCTGATCCTCGTAGAGCTTTATCGCGTGAGGTCCGTCTGGAAGAACAATATCAAGCACGCCGCCGTTAAACGTACCTTTCTTTTCATACATTTCTCCGTCAACGTAAACCGCAACCTCGCTGCCGTCAGTAAGCGATGCGGCGTTGGTGAGAGATATATGCGCGGTATAGGTGTAGTTCTCGGGATCGTGCGCCGTCGTGGTTATTCTGCCGTATACGACTGGAATATCAAGCGGCTTCTCGCCGTTTTCGGTAAGCGAGTTGATATAGGCGATAACCGCCTCAACAAGTCCGCTGCCCTCGGCAATCATTGGGATTTCGGCAAACGCTTCCTGCTCTGTAACGTAATCGTTCGATACGAAAATAAGCTTAGTCATAGTATCGTCTTTTTCCAGCGCAGTCTTATCTTCGTTTTCAAGCGTTATGCTTTCAATCTTCTCACCCGTCGGCTTATTCGGGTCATAGCTGATACGCATGCCGCCTATCTGCGGGAACGAACCGCTGTAATTTGCGGTAAGGAAGCCTGTTACCGCGTCCTGAGCCGTTACGGACGAAACATAACTTTCGAGAGCGGTATACAATACTGCGGGCGTGATTTCTTTTATTCTTACGGTATTGGCAAACGACAGCGCGTCAATGATATTACCGAGCGTGAATTTGCCGTTAGGCACGCTTGCGCGGTAACCGCCGCCGTTTTCAATCGCGACTATCGGTAAATCCTTATACTCGTCGGGAACGATATTTTTCGCTTCCTCAATCATAGCGTCGCAGATAAGGCTTCCGAAGTTCGTTTCACCTACGCGTCCCTCCGCGATTACATGTCTGATCGAGCCGCCCCAAAGCGTTGTTTTTGTTGTACCGATTACCTCTTTAAGCGTTTCGTCAAGCTCTGCGGTCGTCTCGACTATTACCGCCTTAACGTCCGCGTCGGGAGTTACGTTGTTAAAGAACTCGCGCGAAAGCATTGTTTCATTTATTGTAACGTCTCCGTTTTCATCAACGTCTATGGTCATTCTTCCGACATTCGCGCTGCCGGTGCCGGTCTGCGCGATTGTAATATTGCCGACCTTTTCGTTTTCAATGGTATGACTGTGACCGTCTATGATTGCGTCAAGCTCCGTACCCTCCATTGCTTCCGCAAGCTCCTCGCTGGTGTAGGAATTGTACTTGAAATTGCCCATGTGCGTAATCGCGATGATTACGTCCGCGCCCTGTTCGGCAAGAGCTGCGGTTTGAGCCTTAGCGGTTTCAACTTCATCTTCAAATGTTACACCCGTCAGATTTTCGGGCTTTGTGGACGTTTGCGTGTCGCGCGTTGTAAGCGCGAATATGCCCACCTTTACGCCGTTTTTCTCTATCATAACGTTTGCGCCGTTATTCTTGTCGCCGTCGGCACACAAAAGTGCGCCGTCTTTAACGGTATTTGCCGATATAATCGGGAAGTTTGCCATATCTCTGAGCTTTGCGAATTGGTCAAGACCAAAGTCAAATTCATGGTTTCCGGCAGCCATAACGTCATAGTCCGCCGCGTTCATGATTTTTATAACGTCCTCACCTTTCGACTGCGAAGCGAGCGCAACACCCTGCGTAGCGTCACCCGCGTCGGCAAGAATTGCGTCGTCGAGCTTTTTAAGCGCCGCTACACTGTCAGAGCCTATAACAGTTGACTCTTCGACAAGTGCGCCGTGCATATCGTTGGTGTGAAGAATTACAACCTCTGGCTCATTCGCTATATCAACCGTCCTGCCGCTGTCGTTTAACGGTTCAAGGTCTTTTGTCCATTCAAACACCTTCGCCTTCTCGGTGTCTTCCGGCTCGTAAATATCAACAAGCGCGTCAACCTCTTCATCGCTCAGCGCGCCTTTTACTGTTCTCGCGCCGATAAGTTTGCCGTCAGCATTATAATACGCGGCAAAATGCAATTCCGCCTCGCCTTCATTCACAGCGAATGCCGGAACAGCAGCTGAAATCATAGCCGCGGATAACAGCAGGGGTATGATTTTATGTGCAAATATTTTCTTCATGTAATGTTACCTCTTTTCATTATTACCTCACAAAAATTCGTGATTAATATAATTTTATCATAAAAATAGCGCAATGTCTATATCGTTTTGCGCCAAAAAACATGCATTTCACGTCAATATACGATGTGAAAATTACAAAAAAATACAATTTTTGCGAAAATAACAGCCCAAAATCCCATGTTGCGACGTAAAATGCGGCATATTAGGCGTAAATTTCTCTTGAAAAGGTACGGAGTACTATGGTAAAATAAGAAATATAGACGACTTAACGGAGGACACACGATGAAAAAAATATTATTTGTAAATACCTGCGTACGAAAGGAATCTCGCACAAACACTTTGGCACGTCAGCTTCTTGACAGATTGCGCGGCGAAATCACCGAGGTGCGCCCGGATTTAGCAAAAATGCGGCCGTTATGCGAAAATTCGCTTGTCCGCCGTGATGAATTGCTTGAAAAAGGAGACCTTTCGGCATCGGAACTTGACGCGGCACGGCAATTCGCCGAGGCGGATATAATAGTTATAGCCGCACCGTACTGGGATTTAACATTCCCTGCTCTGCTCAAGATTTACCTTGAAAACGTCACTGTATGCGGAGTGACATTTTATTATACATCGGAAGGCATTCCAAAAGGCTTATGCCGCGCTGAACGGTTATATTACGTAACAACATCGGGCGGCCCGATTATACATAATTTCGGATTTGAATATATTGACGCTTTGGCAAAAGAATTTTACGGCATAAATGATACACGCTTCATTTCAGCCGAGGGTCTTGACATAGTAGGCGCAGACACGGAAAGCATACTCAAAGCTGCAGCACGTAAGTTTGAAACATAGCAGCGCTTTGCGAATAACGTTAAAATTTATTTATAAAAAATATATAATTATTCAAGAGAGGTTGAGTTGACATGACTACATTTATTATTGGACTTGTGATCCTTGTGGTTGGCGGTGCTTTGTACGGTAAGGTTTGTGAAAAGGCTTTTCGTCCCGATGAACGAAAAACACCTGCCGTGCGCCTAAACGACGGTATGGATTACGTCCCTATGAAAAAGTGGAAAAACGCGCTTATCGAGCTTCTGAACATAGCCGGAACTGGACCAATCTTAGGTCCTATACAGGGTATCCTTTTCGGTCCCATAGCTTTTATTACAATTCCCATAGGCTGCGTTATCGGCGGTGCACTTCACGACTACATGAGCGGCATGATTTCCGTACGCAACGACGGCGCGCAAATGCCGCTTCTCATACGCAAATATCTCGGTAAATACGCGTATCCTTTATATAACGTGTTCGTATGCCTTACGATGCTGCTCGTCGGCACGGTGTTTATATACACTCCCGGCGACCTCTTTATAACGCAGATTTTAAAGGCGGACAGCGGTGTGTCAAATCCGATTGTCTGGATTGTTTACGGTGTGATTTTTGTATATTATATAGTCGCAACTCTGTTCCCTATCGACAAAATTATCGGTAAGGTTTATCCGTTTTTCGGCGGCTTGCTCGTTCTTTCGGCGATAGGCGTATTTATCGGTCTTTTCGTAAAGGGATATCCGCTTGACAATATATGGACAACGGGCGTTACGGGTATTCACCCCGAGGGGCTTCATTTCATACCCGTATTCTTCGTCACTGTCGCCTGCGGAATAGTCTCGGGCTTCCACTCAACGCAGTCGACTTTGATTTCCCGCACCATAAGTCACGAGAAAGAGGGACGCATGACGTTTTACAACATGATGATTGCCGAAGGATTTATCGCCATGATTTGGGCGGCAGCCGCTATGGGCGTTATTAACCTTGGGCTTGCAAATGCCGAAACAAGCGCCACAAGCATTGTCGGCATTGTCGCAAACAACTTGCTCGGCAGCGTCGGCGGAATTATCGCAATAATCGGTATTATTGTGCTCCCCATTACGTCGGGCGACACGGCGCTGCGCTCTTTGAGGCTCATAATCGCGGAGGCGGCGAAAATTGACCAGTCCAAGAAAACTAACAGACTCGGGATTTCGATGATAATATTCGCGGTGGTAGCGGCTATACTTGTGTTCGCAAAGTTAAACGCGGGCGGATTTAATATACTTTGGCGCTACTTCGCTTGGGCGAACCAAACAATCGCTGTGTTCGCGTTCGCGATGATAACAGTGTATATGATGCGGCACAGACAGCCGTTTATAATGGCGCTCGTGCCGGGTATGTTCTATATGTTCATAATTTCAAGCTTCATTTTAAACGCCGCCATAGGCTTTAATCTGCCGTGGGCGGCAAGCTACGCAATCGCGGCAGTCCTTACCGCCGCTTACGGCGGTGCTGTGCTTCACTGCGGCATGGTAAAAAGGAAAGAAATACAAAACGCTTAAACGGTAATATAACCAAAATAATATATAAAAAGGTGATTGCAATGTATAAAAAAATAATTTCGTCCGTATTGGCGGCGTCAATGATTTTCACCGCCGCGCAGATTTCCGGCACGGCAAAGGGCGAAGCGGTTACTCTTATCGTGGAAACAGAGGGAGCGCCGCTTCTTCAGACTAAAGACGCGGTTCTTATGGGCGCGGCTGACTATATGGAGACGGCTGAGGCGAAAGACACGGAGGCGCAGATTTTGAGCGCGCAGTCGGCGGTCAAGTCAAATATAGAAAGACGCACAAATGCCGACGTTAAATCGGGCTTTACGTACACGAGTGTTTTTAACGGATTTTCGGTAGAGGCTTACGAAAGCGATATTGAAAAGATAAAGGCAATTGACGGCGTTAAAAACGTGTACATATCAAAAACATTCAGTGCTCCGACCGAGCCGATGTTAAACGGCGAAAGCGAGTCGGGCTACGGCGCGGCGATGATGAACGTGCAGGATATGTACGACCAAGGCTATGACGGACGCGGTAAAGCTATCGCGATTATAGACGTGGCGTTTGACACGTCGCACGTGTTTTTTGCGTCAGGCGTTGAAGAGCCAAAGATGACAAAAAGCTCGGTGCGTGACTTTATTGAAAACAACGATCTGAAGATCGATGTATCGGCAAATCAAGTTTATAAAAGTGAAAAAATTCCGTTCGCGTACGATTACTACGAGGGTGACGCGGACACCTACAACGCGTCGAAAATTCACGGCAGTCATGTCGCGGGTATAGCGGCGGGTAAAAACGGCTTGTTTGAGGGCACGACCTTTTCGGGTGTCGCGCCCGAGGCGCAGCTGGTGCTGATGAAGGTTGGTGACGAGGATGGCTCTATGCCGTTCGACACAATTATCAAGGCACTGGATGACGCGTCAAAAATGGGCGTGTGTGCCGTGAATATGAGTCTTGGTTCCTCAGCTTCCGAATACGCTCCGGCACAAACAGCCGTTGAAAACGCGCGAGGCGCGGGTATAGCGGTCGTATGCTCGGCGGGCAACTCCGACAGAGAAGAGGAAACGACGGATCATCCGGACTACATATATAACAACATTCCCGCGTCGTTTTCTGCGTCAACGTCGGTCGCGTCTATCGATCCGAATAAAAAGTGGGTGTTTGGCGGAAAATTTATGCTTAACGGCGAAGAATGTGAAGCGTCTTACAGCGATTTGTTCTATAAAAAATTTGCCGACGCGCCGTGCGAGTACGTTTACGGCGATACCCTTGCCGATTTTCAGGCGATGGATGATCTTACGGGTAAAATAGCCTTGGTTCCTGACGGAACAGACGCGAAAAGCGCTAAACTACTTGAGATGGGTGTCGTCGGTCTTATACTCATATCGAGAAATGAAGAGGTCGCCGTGGTGCTGACGGCAAGCGATGAAATACCGGGCATAACGGTAAGCAAGAGCGTCGGTGAAAAGCTTAAAAGCGCGGAAAACAAAGCAATTCAGACTATTGTCGGAGAAAGTATATATCCTAAGAACAGCGAAATGGGCATGGCGTACTATACATCTTGGGGCACACAGTCCGACCTTGAGCTCAAGCCTGAAATTACGGCTCCGGGTACCGATATACTTTCGGCGGGAAATGACGATGAGTACGTAAACGACAGCGGTACGTCCATGGCTTCTCCGCAGATAGCGGGCTCTATGGCGCTTATGAGCGCATACACGGATAGAGAGTACCCCGATGTGAAAGGCGCGGACAAGGTCGCGCTTATGGAAAATATTTTGATGAGCTCGGCGGATATTGTGTTCCAAGGCGAGGCAAAGACGCTCCCCGAATCGCCAAGACATCAGGGCGCAGGTCTTGTGAACTTAAAGGACGCGCTGACGCTGCCGGTAATATTAAAGGGTGATACGGGTAAGTCAAAGCTCAGTCTTAAGGATGGTTTGACGGATGAAATAACGCTTACGTTCAAGGCAAAAAATCTAACGAGCAAGCCGGTAACTTACGACAAGATTGAAATTTACGCGTTCACGGATAATTACGAGGAGCGTGACGGCAAAAACATGATTACCGACTCCGTGCCGCTTGAATTTGAACTCGCTGACGACAATCCCGATAGTGTTGCGCTGTCCGCAAATGAGGAAAAAGAGGTAACGCTCAAAATAAATCTCGACAGCGCGCAGACAGCTAAGAATAAAGAAATATTTACGAACGGCTTCTGGGTGGACGGCTTTGTCGTTCTTTCCTCAAATGACGAAACGGTAACAGCGGCGAGTATCCCCTACACCGGTTTCTACGGCGACTGGGCAGCGTTTAACGCTATGTCTCCGTCGTACTTCGAGGAGGGCGGCAGCGTCGAAAACGGAGGCTTGATACTGTACGTGGCGGAGGAAGCAACGCCGCTTGGCACAAACATATTCGCCGAAGACGTCGACAAGAGCGACTACGAGAGCGAAGATTACGTCGGAATGTCGGGAAATCTGCCGGACGCTTACTTCCTGACGGTTCGCATGCTGCGGTCCCTGAGGGATGTTAAGGTCACACTCAAAGACGCAAAAAACGGCACTGTTATTGCCGATGATCCTGTCGCTACAGGGCTCGTGCGTCTTGAAGAAAGCGCCGTTGAACTGTCGCTTAACAATGTCGCCTCCGATTTGGATGAGGGCGATTACACCTTGACCTTGTCGGGCACTCTCGGCTACAAAAACAGCGCCCGTGAGGAAAAAACGTATAAATTCTATATCGACAACACTTTCCCCGAAATACAAAATCCGAGGATTTACGAGGAGGACGGCAAGACGTACGCGTCGTTTACGGCGAGCGACAACCGATACCTAATGGTAGCAACGGCGAGCGACGCGTCGGATAAACTGATTACGGTGCCGATAAAGGCTAAACAGGAAAAGGAAATAACAATAGACGTGACCGACTTGGATAGAGAAACCCTTCAATTCTCCGTCGCCGATTATGCGTATAACGAAAACGCATTCACGATTGGTACGGTGAGCGCAGAAATTACGGACAGCGTTATAAACGGCGGCAACGCCGCGGTTTTCGCAAATGTCATGAACACAGCCGAGGACGTGGAAGCGGACGTTATAACGGCGGTGTATGACAATAACGGCGCGCTTGTGGGGGTGAATAAGCAGAGCGCGGTTTTGGAAAGCGGAGTTATAACGCCGTTTACGTTCAGCTTTACAAATGTGGCGGGCGCGTCAGACGCGAAATTGTTTGTGTGGAAGCACGGAGAAATTGCGCCGCTGTGCAATGCAAGTACTTTGGACGAATGATAACGAAACAATGAAATATTTGACGGTCAGTTTCCGCCTGTCGGCAAAGACAAGGACACGGGGCGCAAAGCCTCGTGTCCTTATTGTCGGTTAATTGTTGCTTGTGGGAATGTATTTGCGAAGCTTCGCGGCAAGCTCAGCGAGACTTACCGTTTGCAGCCATACTTTGCCCGGACCTTTAAGCACCGTAAGGAAAAGTCCTTCGCCGCCAAACATCACATTCTTGAATCCCTTTACCGTTTCAACGGAATACTCCACCGATTTTTCAAAAAATGCAACGTTTCCCGAATCGACCTTTATACGTTCTCCCGCAGCGAGATTTATTTCCTTTAGACTTCCGTCAAGTTCTAAGAACACTGTGCCGCTGCCCGACAGCTCCTGAAGTATAAAGCCCTCGCCGCCGACAAGTCCCGCGCCAAAGGACTTAGTAAATACAGAGTTGAGCTTTACTCCGTCCTCCGCGCATAAGAATGCGCCTTTCTGCGCTATATACTCGTGGGAAGAGTCAATGGTGAGCGGTCTTATTTCTCCCGGCGCAGCCGACGCAAAAGTTATTTTTTCATTATCGTTTTTTGCCGTGTACGTCGCCATAAATATGGAATCACCCGAAAAAGAACGCGCAATACCTTTAAGAAATCCGCCCTTTGTATTGGTTTCCATGGTTATTCCGTCGGTCATCCACGCCACACCTCCTGACTGAGTATAGATGCTTTCACCCTTATTAAGCGTTATCTCCGCCGCAGGGAGCATACCTCCGAAAATATCATACTTCATAATTTTTTCCTCCTTATTATTTTTTTAATTTAACATATCCTGTTTTTTAACCTGCATATTCAGTCTGATACGCGTCGTAAAGATTTCCTGTTCGGCATTGAATCGAAATTTGGCGCTTCCGTCATATTTTTGCGCGGTATGCACTATGCTGCGCAAGCCGTGTCCGCCGCCCGGGCGGGCGCTTAAAAATGCCTCGGCGGGGGAGAAGCCGTTCTCTGCTTGGAAGCGGCGATTGATGCGCGCTTCTTTACAGGAATTTGATATCTCGATTGCCAGTGAACCGTGTACCGTGCCGACACGTATACTTATCATACGGTTTTCCGTGCATTTCTTACAGGCGTTTATGGCGTTTTCCATAGCGTTACCGAACAGTACCGTCAAATCTGCCGGTTCGATTGTCAGCTCATCGCACTCGGCTTGAACCTCGCAGCGTATACCCTCATCTCCGGCAAGACCTGTATAGTATTGCAGCAAGCCGTTTAGCGTCATATTCTTGCAATAAGCTTTGCTGTCCCGTTTTACGGTGGTGTCAATCATGCCGGAAAGGTAAGCCTTCATTTCATTTATCTCTCCCCTGCCTAACATATCGTTCAGCGCGTTAAAATGATGATGCAAATCATGACGCATTCGTCTGGTGTTTTCCATATCACTTGCAATTTTTTCATATTGAAGCTGCTGAATTTCCAACGTTCGTCTGCGTTCATTGTCACGTTTACGCCGCACCGACTCTCGGAAAACAAGCCAACAGATTATCATCTGATACAGCAGCAGGACAAAAAACAGCGTCAGCACCAGTAAGTATACCTTGTATTCCAAATAATAGTATGTAAAATCGACGCATATCATCATCGCAATCAACGCAGCCGTTGAAACAATCAGTATAAAAAACTCCTGCCGCATATCCTGCGTCTCCACCTCTAAGATATATTCGCGCAGTGTGCGGGTGATAAACGTCAGCATCGGCGGTAACAGTACCGCGGTCGTAATTATATACAGCGCCAAACCGTGCGGAGTATATACCGCCCATTCTTCATGCTCCTGAGGGAAATTTAAAAATCCCGAGAGTAAACCGTTAAGCGCGTTCACCAAGCAGTACTGCATCGCCGCGTAGAATATTACAACGAAAAAAACAAGCAACTTTTTTATCAAAGATTCCCGCACCAACCAGATGTAATAAGCCAATATGAGAAATATTGCGGAAAACATGAACAAATTAGCGGTAAGCGCCGTATTTCCTGCTATACCGACGCGTATTGCCGGCGGAAACAAAGCCGCAAAAATCATTACCGCAAGCGTTAGCGCGGAAAAAATCCGTCTACAGTTAAAACGGTAATCCTCTTTTGGAAAAGCGAGAAAAAGCATGATCGCGCACGGAAAAAACTGCACAAAAAAGCCAAGCGCGTTTTGCAGAAAAGCAGTCATTACTCCCCCTCCTTAAATCCTTTTCGTTCTGAAAGTCTGTCGAACACGTAATTGTCATATGCCGCGCGAATGGCGGCGCTGTGCCGTATTGCTATCGGCAGTTGTATTCCGTTTTGCAAAAGGCAGGTATCCGCTCCCATTTGCGCGATGTAGTCCATATTGACGACAATTCCTCGGTTGATTCTCAAAAAATTTTCGTTCATTCTTTCTTCGAGTTCCTTAAAGGACATACGTACCTTTAGCTTTTGTCCGTCGGAGAGTGAAACATTTACCGTGTGATTATCACTTTCAAGCAGACAAATTCTGTCCAAAAATACAGTGTGTCTGTCCGAGCCTACCGAGAGCGTAATACGTTCGCGGGGCTTGGAGCGAGATCTTGTCAGACGGCGGAAAGCCTCGATAATTCCGTCAGTTGTGACGGGCTTTACCAGATAGTGCAGCGCGCGGAGTGAGAACGCGTCAACGGCGTGTTCCCTACTGGTTGTAACGAATACAATTTCAGTTTCGGGAGAAATTTGGCGCAGCCTTTTTGCTATATCTACACCGTCCTCACCGGGCATATAGATGTCCAAAAAAACTATGTCAAACGGGGGTGAGAGCTGTGCCGCATCAAGCAAATCCGCGCCGTTTACAAAGTTTTCCGCGCTCCGCGTCGGATCCCAACCTTTAAGCGCTTTTTCAAATTGTTTTTGCTCTCTAAAATCATCGTCGCAAACGGCAATTCGCATTAAAACACCCCCATATTTATAGCAAAAAATGCTTATTTTTGCAAAAAAACACCGTTTTTCTTACAGGTAGCCCGTAACTAATAAAAACTATACCGTAATTATATCATAATTTTGCACTATTTTCAATAGACAGCTCGCGTCGTTCACGTCGTCAAAGATGACTTTCGCAATGATAAGGCGGAAAATGGTCGGAGATTGGAGGGCGGCGGGACGGTGGGCAGAGTGTGTGGAGAGGGGCGGGCGTTTTTGGGGGTGGCGGGATTGAGGGAGAGGGTAGCAAAGGCAGGACGGCGGGGCGGCGGCAGGAATCCCCCAGTCGCTCTACGCGCGCCAGCCCCCTTTGACAAGGGAGGCTATAGGCGGGACAGCGAGGTGAACAACACGCGAAGCGTGTT
>CANQQW010000050.1 GCA_947626075.1 uncultured Clostridia bacterium | reverse complement strand
GAGGTGAACAACACGCGAAGCGTGTTGTAGGCGTGTTCGCTTGCGAACAAACGCCGTAGCAAGGCGCCGTCCCCTACGGAAAAGCGGGCGGGAAATGGGCGAGCCTACGGGGTGGAGCGGGCGGCCAATGACCGCCCCTACGGGGGGAGGGGGCGAGAGGGGCGAGCCTACGGGGGAGAGGGCGACCGCGAGGGGCGAGCCTACGGGAAAACGGGCGGCCAATGGGCGCCCCTACGGGGTGGAGGGGATATAATAAAAAACGACGGACACATATGTGTCCGTCGTTTGAATTAATAAGCAGATTATTCAGTGATAATTCTGTAAAGTATTACCTGCTGGAGCGCGCCCTTATTGGCGAATCTCGCGAATCCGTAATCATACTCACCGCTTATTCTGCCTTCAGGCTCAACGTCGGAAATGGTTGATACATCATCAGAGATGGAAACCGCATCCTCGGCATTAGAAGCCGTAAGGTCGATTTCAACCACATCCATAGCCATACCCGCGTCAGCCGAAAGCGAGTTGCTGCCAATCTTCATCCAAGCAACATCATCAACATCAGCGTCGGTTACCTTATCGAACCAGAAGTAGTTACGTGTCTCAGATGTGCTTATATACTTGCTTGCAGAAGCTGTAGGATCAGCCTTTAACGTGTTATATACATCGGCAGCGCGTGTATAAATAAGAATATATGTACCGTCTGTTATAACAATATCACCTGTGTGCAGATAATTCGCTAACGAATCCGAGCTGTTTGCTGTCCACTGTACGCCGTCATCGTCCAATGTATACTTTCTGGAAGTTGAATTATAACCAGCCATCGTGCCGAGAGCGCTCGTCTTATTCGTCGTTACGGATACCTCCGAACCGCCCGAATAACCGTTAATCGTATAAATAGTGTTATCCTCATCGTCAACGCCCTCATCTATAGTATCAACAACCATAGCCGCCGGACCGCTTACATTATCTATGTCAGTCGGGCTAACCGGCTTGCTGCCGTTCGGGATAAATCTTATAATTGTTCCAGGTGATGTACCTGTAGCGTCAGCAACAATCCACTTGTCTGCAAGGCCGTTCTCTCTGAGGTTATAAGCAGCAGCGTTTATGGGTCCTACCTTATAAGCGTCAGCGTCGTCATAATCTGCCGCAGTATTTGGAACACAGAACTCCGTGATACCGTCCGAGATTACGTAGCCGCCTACCATACCGCCGGTAAGTGTGCTTCCGCCCTTGCTGGTCTGATCAAAAATCAAAGCGTCTGAATTTTCCAAAGCATCAACCTGCGCATCGGTAAGATATGGGTCTGTAACATACATACCATCAAGAATGTCGTTGCTAGCCGCATAATCTTGATAGAGATACATATTAAGGTTTGCAGCATTAACGGCAAAGTACAGTCTTGTAAGGTTGTTGCTGCTGTTAGCCTTATACTTTACAAGACGAATCGAATCGCCTTTTGAACATTTATGTGGTCTGTCAAAGTGTGTCGCAGAACCGCTTGACTGTCTTTCATCATTCCACATATAAGCAAAGCCGTCATTATCTACTATATCAAGCACCTTCTCCGCAGCTTCATTTTGTGAGAGTGAGATGCCGGCTTCATCATCGCCTACAAGAGCCTTAGGAGCCCAGTAATCAACCTTGCTTGCAAAACCAAATTCCTGAACCGTGCCCTCTTCGGTCATAATCTCTATAATGTAGTCCTTATTATTTTCAGCCTTATAAGCGTTCATAACCCAGCCGTAATGCTCGCCCGAGTCAAGTCTGCCCGATGTAGCACCGTCAACAAACGCGATACGTCCGAACGTATCAAAGTAGAATGTTGACTGTGTGCCTGTCTTAATGTCATCAACGGCAACATTAGCAACGTCATATCTTGTGCCGTTGACCGTTACGTGAGAAGCGTTATATCTCTTTGAAATGCCCGTAGCGGAGCCTGTAACACTTTCGCCCGTTACAACGATGTCGGCAACAGTTTGGTCAAGACTGCACTTAATTGTTACAACGTCGTTCTTCTTGAGGTTCCTGAGTCTTACCTCTTCGCCTTCCTTTGTTACGGTAACGCTTCTGTCCTCTGTGTCGTCAAACTTATATGTTACAGAGTTTACGTCATCAAGAGTTTCGTTATTGGTCGCCGCGGAAACCTTAAGGATAAGAGTTTCCTCGTTCGCGCTTACAACAACGCCGACTTCATAAGCTTCAACGAACATTATATCGTAGAAGTTATTCTTTCTGTCGCTCTTTACAAGCTTTATCGAACCTTTTTCAGGATTGTAGAGATCGTTC
Organism: uncultured Clostridia bacterium; assembly: GCA_947626075.1. GTDB lineage: Bacteria > Bacillota > Clostridia > UBA1381 > UBA1381 > Hominilimicola. Next base: position 13,521 of record CANQQW010000050.1, on the reverse strand, counting down.
TCCGTCGGAGCGTCTCCGCCTGCGGGCGTGTTAGCCTTTATCCAAGCTTCAACATCAGCCTGCTCAACGAGCTTGCCGTTGTAAATAATCTGAGGAGCGGCGCCGTCCAAGCCTTGAACGACTCTTTCCTTGCTTACTCCGTCTACCTTAATTTGACCGACTCCCGTATCAAAGCCCGTCATCTCCTCGATGTCTTCGGTGTCTTCGATAGTGTATGTCTCGGTCTTTGAAGGATCGCATGTTACGGCTACAACCTCATTGTCACCGCTCTTTTCGTCCTTATAATAATATGTAACTTTCTGAGCAAGATACTCTTCAAGACCTTTGAGAACAGTGGTATATACCTCCGACTGCTCAGCGCCGTCTTCCAGAATCTCAATCTGACCCTCGGAAAGGTCGCCGGCGAGAGTAGTCTTGGAGGTTCCCATAAGGATACCGTCCTTCTCGATTACATTGAACTTAGCCTCGGCAAGAGTTTTGTCAGACTTATAAACGGGCTGGTCATAAATATATGTGTCAATCTCTTTATAGTCGCCGAGAAGCGCGTTGTAAACCATCTTAATTACAACGCCTCTGTCGGAAGGCTGGTCCTGAACGCCGGGAGCGTTCTTCAAGAGATCAAGCGACGGTGACGACGCAACCTGCATATAGCCGCTCGGCCATCCGCCGGCGTACTCAGCGTCCTGCGTGTAATTCATCGCGTTTACGAGCATTACGCATACCTGCGCGTATGTAACCTGTCCGTCAGGCTGGAATGTGCCGTCGCCCATACCGCTGATTATGCCCAAGCTGTAAGCCGTCTGAATTTGGTCGGCGCCCCAGTGACCCGAAACGTCCGTAAACGTGCCTTCAACGTAAGGCGTAATCGAAGTGATGTTTAACATCCTTAAAACGATCGACGTCATTTCCGCTCTTGTTATCTTATTGTCGGGATTGATCGCTCCTGTTTCGTCGCCCGAAATAATACCAAGAGACTGATTCAAAGCAAGCGCTCTCTGATAGTAATTATCGTCATCGTAAGCGCTCGACTCAGCCGGAGCCTGTGTCGCTTCCGGCGCCTGTGTCGCTTCGGGAGCAGCCGTTTCTTCCGCCTCGGGAGCAGCTGTTTCTTCCGCCTCGGGAGCTTCCGTTGCCTCAGCTTCGGGTGAAGCGGTTGCAGTTACCGCGGGGTCAGCCGCGTTATCCGCCGTGTCCTCGCCGTCAGCAAACGCAACAACGCCGACAGAGGTTACAAGCATAGCTGAAGCCAAAAGCGCACAGATCAATTTTTTCATCTTGTTACCCATGTGAATACCTCCATAAAGTTTTTTTAAATTTATAATAAACATCGGATTGCAGAACCGACTTTATTAACGTGTAAATCGTTGTCCCATAAATTGAGCAACTTTAATTATACAATACCCAACCATGCAATTACATTCAAAAATCAGACATTTGTGTTTAATTTTCAGTCTTTTCGTTTTCACGCATGAGTTTTGCAAATTCCTTGTACTCCAAAGGCGATACTCCGGTATATTTTTTAAACACCTGACTAAAGTACTGTGAGTTGGAGCCGTAACCGACTTTTTCCGCAATTTCGTATATTCTGTCGTATTTGCCTTCTATAATTGTCTCTTTCGCAAGCTCCATACGTTTTTCCATTACGTAGTGGGAGAAGTTTTTGCCCGTCTCCTTTTTGAAAAGCTTGCCCAAATAGTCCACATTGGTATAGAGTATCGTGCCGGCGAGCCAGCGCAAAGAAAGGTTTTCGTTTCTTACGTTCTCGTCGATAATTCGCATTGTATCGCGTATCAAAGCGCTGTAGACCTTACGTTTCTCGGGCGTGTTAGCCTCGGTAATCTCAAGTCCCTTTTCCTCGATGAAGCTTCTTATTTCACCTATTGTCTTTGCGTCCTGAAGATACATAATGCCTTTCATGTAATTGTCTATCTTGTCGGTCTCGCAGCAGCGTATGATGCAGACGTACAGCTCCAGGCAGTGCGTCTTTGCCACAGCGGGGGTAGGCATTGCCCGCTCCAAATCATCAAAGAAGCGGTTAAGGTGCCGTCTCATCTTGTCGATATTGCCGCGGCGCACAGCCTGTTCGATCGTTCCGTAATCGGGGCGCAGCGCGGCGCTGTTCTCATTGACCTTTAAGTCATTTTCATACAAAGTCTTGTCACTGCCGGAATAAAACGAATAGCCCATACAAGTTTTCAGCCGCTCGTAAGCGGCGGGCGCTTCGGAAAGGTAGGACACCTTACCGTAAACAGCCATAATGCTGTAATTATAGCATTGCTTGGCGGTTTTGCGTATTTTCTCAAGCAAGTCCATAATTTCCGTTTTGTCAAGAATTGTTGTGATTATAAACAGGAAGTCGTTAATCGTGGTACTGAGCAGAATGTTTTCGCCGCCGATATACTGTTCGGCGGTATTCTTGATAAAAAAGAAATCCTCAAAGTCATGCGCACCCGTCGGTTTGATGATTATCATTCTGGTGTCCAGCATTTCGTCAACGTCAAAGGTTTTGCAGTATAATCTGAGCATTTCATATGTATCACCCATGCCGAGAATGTATTCTTTGAGAAAATGCTCCTTTATTATGGGCTTTACCAGCTCGGTTTCGGTAATCAGCATTTCGCGGAATTTCCTATCCTCGCCGCCGCAGTCCTGACTATGTACGCAATTCGCATTATACATACTCATCTCTCCTTTATAGGTACTTTCGCACACTATATATTATATTATATACGCTTTTATACATAATTTCAAGAAAAAAATTTTGTCAGGCGAAAATAATTTTAAAAAAAATTACCGTTTCGCGTGAAACGGTAATTTTGTTTTTGTTTTTACAAATATTACTGTACCGGGTAAGCCGTAGCGGATTTGGCAATCGTAACGTTTGTTAAATCGTAATTATACGTGTTGCCTCTGATGTAGCCCCAGCAAGTCGTCTTGATACCAAACAGCTCAGCGGGCTTTGAAGCCGAGTACGGAGCCGCTTCAAGCGAACCTACAACAGCGCCCGTGTCAATGTCGGTTACAACGGCGTTATATTCCTCAAGCTTGTTATTAAGAGTAACTCTTACCTTGTACCACTTATCTGTCTTAATCGAAGCGAGGTTAGCGGAACTTGAGCCCTTTGACGCGGTTATGCCCTCGGGGCTGAACGTAAGAGACAGGGCAACGTCCGTAGACGCGTTGAAGCCGCCGCTTGTCGGGTCTTCAAACCATCCCATCATAAAGTTGAAGTTCTGCGAATCGGGCTTAATGCGCACGTCAAATTCTACAAGGCCGTAAGGACCCATTTGGTTGCCGTTCGTAAGGTTTCTGTTGTACATATACATCGAGCCGGCACCGTCGTTACCGCCGGTCTTGTCGCTGTTCGAGTACATATTAACGTAGTTTACCTTTCTTGTCTCGTCATAGCTGTATGTCTGATAGTGTACACTCGCGCTTCCCTTTGAAAGCCACGGTGAACCGTCGAGTATAATTCCGAGACCGTAGTAACCCATACCGTTGGGTCCGCTCTTGCTTAAGCCGCCTATAGCAACGTCGCTGAAGTCCGAATTGTTTACGTATGTTTGGCTTTCCTCAGCGTTTGCCAACATAGGAACCGCAAGCGCCTGTACGCCGAGTATACCCGCCGCGATAATTGAAATGAGTTTTTTCTTCATGTCATTCTCTCCCTTTCTCTGATTTTAAAGATAATATATCATAGTAACTATATTTTACCTTATTTTGCACAAAAAATAAATACAAAAAGCCGATAAAAATGTTCAAAAAAACGTAAACGCCTGTCGGTTTGTCATTATTTGATACCTCGGTCGGGTATGGAAAGGCGCCGTTCTATGTAGTTAAACGTAAACGTCAAAATCAGCGTAATCATCAGGTAAAACAGCGCGGCGACAAGCAGCGGGGATATTTTCATATCGCGGTTCACGGCTCTCTGGGACGCTTTCATAAGGTCTATGAGCGCTATCGACGACGCGAGCGCCGTGTCCTTTACAAGCACTATCGTCTCGTTGGCGATAGGCGGTATGACGGTCCGTATCATCTGCGGAACCACCACGTGGCGCATCGTCTGCATACCCGTAAGTCCGAGCGCCTTGGCGGCCTCGTACTGCCCGGAGTTTACTCCTATGATACCGCCGCGGAATATTTCCGCGAAGTACGCGCCGTAATTAAGCGTAAACGCGATAAGCGAAGCGGTAAACGGCGCGAGCGCAAAGTTCTCGCCGTTCGACAGCCTTATCATTGCCGCGCCGAAATAGAAGAAAAACAATTGCAGCATGAGAGGCGTACCGCGGAATACCAGTAAATACAGCCGTATAAGCAGCCGCACGGGAAATTTTATAAACCATTTCACCGCGAAATTATCCGTCACCTTAGCCGTTACCGCCTCGTTGATAAGCGAAACGATAAGTCCCAGCGGGAGTGACAGTATAAGTGTAACCGCAAACAGCTCCAGGGTCATTTTCAGACCCTGAAGGAGCTGCGGCATTATTTGAATTATATAATCCATATTACTTTATAAGGTCCTCGCCGAACCATTTTGTTGAGATTTCCGAGGTTATACCCTCCGCCTTGCACTCGTCGAGGGCATTGTTAATAGCCTCTATGAGAGCGTTGTCGCCGAGTCTGCCGCCTACGGCGTAGTCTTCCTCGTCAAAGCCTTCCTCAAGTACCGTGAACTTATCGAGCAGGTTTTCCTTTGTAAGGTAGTATCTTACGAATACCTCGTCGATAACGGCGGCGTCCGCTCTGCCGGCGTCAACCTCCATAAGTACCTGCGAATTCTCCTTAAATCTTGAAATGTTATCGTCGCCTATCGTTTCGTAGGTAGCGGTATCGGCTTTAAGCGCGTCCTCTGACGTTGAACCGTCCTGAAGCGCAATTTTCTTGCCAGCAAGGTCAGCCTTCGTCGCGATGTCCGAGCCGGTCTTTACAATAATAGACTGCTTCGTTGAAAGGTACGGATTGGAGAACAGTACCTCCTGACGTCTTTCGTCGGTAATAGAGAAGCCGTTCCAAATAACGTCGATTTTTCCCGTTGAAAGCTCCATAGACTTGGAATCCCAGTCTATCGGCTTAACCTCTACCTTAACGCCCATCTTTTCCGCCACCGCGTTGGCAAGGTCGATATCGAAGCCGACGATGCTGCCGTCCTCCTCGGTAAAGCCCATAGGCGCGAAGTCGGCGTCAAGACCGAGAGTGAAGTAGCCCTGCTCCTGCACTTTCTGCAAGGACGTGTCCTTGTCGGCAGTGTCGGTCTGCTCGCCGCATCCCGTAAGCGCCATAGCGCCCATTACGAAAGCCGCGGTTAATGCGATTATTTTTTTTGTGTTCATTGTTCAATTCCCCTTTGTTTTTTATTTTTACATCACTATTATACTGTATCAGGCTAAATTAGTAAAGTGTTTTTTCGTTTTTTTGTAAAATTATTTTGTACTTTATCCGTATACGGCGGTACGAGCACACAAAAACAGCACCGCACGGGTGCTGTTTTTGTTATTTATTGAGCAAGTGAACACATACCGTTAAGACTATTCCAAACAAATATTTTTGCGTTATCGCCGCATGGATAATTTTTTGTTTCGCCGGCAACAAAGCTTTCATCATATCTTTTTACGCTGTCTAATCTTCCGCCTGTATAATTTGCGACTATGACGACAGGCTTTTGCATCTTGTCAGAGAGATTTGTGACTGTATTGCCATCTATGCTGAAACATGCCTTTTCCTCTTGTATTATATACGGTTCCTCACTCGTTCCCCGACCGGAAAGATTAATCGAAGATAAATCAATATAAAATCCGGGACGAATACCTAAATTGTCAGCCCCACCCATGAACAAGCTACCGTCTTTTTCAATACCTACAATTCCTATAGGGTCCGGAATTCTGAGAAGATAACTCCATGTCTGACCATACACAAAATCAGTATTACCAAAATCGCATTTCTCGGAACAGGACAGTGTTGGCACACCAATATAATAATCTTCTCCCAAAACGTCACTGTTTTTATATAACGAATTAAATTGCGGCTCATCAAGCAAAAACATTTTATCTGAAAAGTATTTGGCATATGCGGTATCGTAATTACTGTTTCCAATCTCATCGTAATTAAAATCATACGCTTCGGTTCCTGTATCATATACTCCGTTTGTGTAATCTTCCCAACTGACTATTGATTTCTGCATTACCTCTTTAATAACGCTTTTTTCCGCATCGCTGAAATTCGTCAAAAATCCTGCTTCTTTATCATAAGGATTCTTCATGTCATATTTTGATCCTGCAAAATCAAAATAAACATCACTCGGCGGATTTCCGCAAAGCCATTCTACCTCTCCCGCCGGCGCGTCGCTGTTTAACCATGAACGTATGTTACTGTCTCCCCAATAATTCGAGCCGTAAAACGCCCTTTCGTTAGGTATATTAAAATATTCTTCACCGTATTTATGCGAGCCTGTCATATTATTTCCACTTGCGTCATAGGTTTTCAAACATAATATTCTGTCGCTTAACATAAGAGGTCCGTTTTCATCTATGTTCACACAACGCCACAATATAGGCTCGCCGTAATAGCTTCCCATTTGCAAATATTCCCCCACTTGTATTGCTTCCGCATAGGCAATCATATTGAATAACATAATCACTGTTAAAACTATCCCAACACTAAAAATTTTCTTTTTCATATTTATCCTCCCAATTCCATATTATAGTCTATATAAAGATTATAGTCTATTTATAAAGCATTGTCAAGATATAAACTACATTTTATAATAAAATCAAGTAATATAGGGAGGAATATAAGTGATAAGCTATGAACCGTTTTGGGACACGCTGAAAGAAAAAAATATATCCACCTACACGCTGATAAACAAGTATGGTATAAGCAGCAGTCTTATTCACAGGCTGCGTCATGATTTACCGATCAGCACGGTGACTGTAAATGATTTATGTATAATTTTAAACTGTGACGTTAGCAATATTATAAAATTTATTTCGGAATAAAAAGACGCTTGTGTAATCACAAGCGTCTTTCCCTTTTATCCTATCTGTGCAATTATATTACCCTTTTACCGCCTAAAAATCTTGACGAATAGTAAGATGAATCAATAGATGTGTACTGAATTACCTTACCTGTTGACGGAGAGTGAATCATCATGCCCTCGCCCACATACATACCTACGTGCGACGCGTAATCGCCGCTGCCGAAGAATACGAGGTCGCCCGGCTGAAGCTGCTCTCTTGTCACATAAGTACCCGGTCCGTGAAGCTGGTCGTCAGCCACACGCGGAATTGAAATGCCGTTCGCGCGGCATACATACTGAACAAAGCCCGAGCAGTCGAAGCCCGCGGGGGTCGTTCCTCCCCACAGATACGGCACGCCCAGATAATCGTCCGCCACATCGAGAAGTCCCTGAGCAACAGGGTTTTCCGCAAGGTACTCGCTGTTAGCTATCGGAGGCTTTGACTTATATCTGAAGTCTACAGGCATACTGTAAACCTCGCTGCCGTCGTTAAGCACCGCTCCTACCGTAATCGCGTAATCTCTGTCCGGCGTAAGCGAGCCTTCCTCTATCTCAACGCTATTGCTGTCGTATACGTCCGAAAGAAGCACCGATGACGCGTCAGCGTCCTTTATAATTACATGATAGCCCTGAACGCCGTTTACCGGGGTCCACTCTACCGTGAAATTGCCTTCCTCTATCTCCGCGCCGCTTTCGGGGAGCGTAATCTCCGGGAGGGCGAGCGAATAGTCGCTGTCGCTGAACGTCGCATACGAACGGTTTACGCTCGATATAGCCTGTTCTCTCGTTGCCGAGCCGAGCGGCTCGAACGTTACGTCGTCAACTCCGCTCATAAGCGAGTAGTTAAGCATCGTTATAACCGCGGGTCTTGCCCAGTCGCTTACCTCGTCGCTGTCCCAAAACGCGTCGATTACAGCCGCGTCCTCATAACCGTCGGAAAGGTTGAAATTAACTTCGCCCGCTGTCAGCGTGCTTACAAGCATCTTCGCCATTTCCTCACGCGTTACAAGTCTGTCGGGCGTGAAAGTGTTGTCTCCCGTACCCGAAACCATTCCGTAGCAGTATGCCTGAGCCACAGCCATACTGTTCGTATCCACGAACGGTGATACCTCGGGTTCTATCATATCCTCACCCGTGAGCTTCTCATAAAGATTAACAACAAGCTCACAGAACTCTTCACGAGTAATGTTGTCTCTTAAATTATTTGAAACCACAGAATACGAAACAAGTCCCGCTTCGTTTGCCTGCTGGTAGTCGGATACTGCCCAGCCGCTCAGGTCAGCCGCGAAAGCCGAGGTTCCGAGCACGGCGGATAACGATATAACAGATAAGATAATCTTCTTTGCTACTTTATTCAAGATATAATCTCTCCTTTTTACTTTAAAGATGTTTCCTATAAGTTTTTCGTGTAATATTTTTGTTACGTCGCAGAGATATGTACATGGTGCTTTTTCGACGTTGACTGTATTGTAACACTAAAAAATTACGCTGTCAAGCCTTTCGGCAACAAAAATGTTAAATTTCTTAAAATTTTCGTATTATTTTTGTTACTTGGATGTAATTTAACTGAAATATTGCTGTAAATAACCTGAAATATTACGACTTTATGTTTACCCAATTTACATATTTTAACATTTTTTGTTTACATAAAAAAGTTGACATGCACAAGATGTTGACAAATCTTTGTAAAATTCTCAAGATATTGTTCGATTTATGGTGAAATCACCGAAAGATATTACATATTTGTTACAAATTTTTAAAGAGTTGTGAAGAAAATGCTACGAACCGCATACATATGCGGTTCGCAGTGTTATTTTTTTATAAAATTTTTCTCTGTAGGGTTATTGTTTAATTTTTTAAGCGAGTTATTTTAAAGCGAGTTTCTTCTTATTATATATGTACCTTATTTCACGTCTACCTTTTCGCCCGCCATAATTTTATTCATGGTGCGAGCCGCGCACATTTTTCCACACATGGAACAGGTATGCTTTTCCTCCGGCGGAAGCTCGTTATAATAGCGCTGAGGCTTTTCGGGTTCTATCGCGTATTTAAACATCTCGTCCCAGCATACCCTGCGGCGCGCGTCGCTCATTTTATTGTCAATATCGCGCGCGCCCTTGACGCCTTTTGCTATATCGCCGGCGTGCGCCGCTATCTTCGCCGCCACGATACCCTCCTTAACGTCGTCGGCGTTAGGGAGCCTTAAATGCTCGGCTGGAGTTACGTAGCATAGGAAGTCCGCGCCGTTTGCCGCCGCTATCGCGCCGCCTATGGCTGATGTTATATGGTCGTAGCCGGGGGCTATATCGGTAACGATAGGTCCGAGAACGTAAAACGGCGCGTTGTGGCAAAGCCGCTTTTCAAGCTTCATATTCGCGGCGATTTCGTCTATGGACATATGTCCGGGACCTTCCACCATTACCTGTACATTCTTTTCCCACGCGCGTTTTGTCAGTATTCCAAGCTCCACAAGCTCCGTTATCTGAGAAGCGTCGGTGGAGTCGTTATTCGAGCCGGGACGGCACGCGTCGCCGAGGCTTATGGTAACGTCGTACTTCGCCAAAATGTCAAGCACTTTGTCGTAGTATTCGTAAAACGGGTTTTCGTTCCCGGTCATTTCCATCCACGCGTATATGAGCGAGCCGCCGCGCGACACGATATTGGTAACACGGTTCGTTTCCTTGAAGATTGAAGCGGTGCGGCGGTTTATACCGGCGTGAATGGTCATAAAGTCAACGCCCTCGCTCGCGTGCGCCTCGATTACTTCCAAAAACTCCTCAGCCGTTATATCGGCAAGTTCCTTGTCAAGATAGCCTACCGCATCGTACATCGGCACCGTACCTATCATGGCGGGACATTCGTTTATAAGCTGACGGCGGAATTTATGCGTCTTACCGTAACAGCTCAAGTCCATAATAGCCTCCGCCTTCATATCCACAGCCATTCTGACCTTTTCCCATTCAACGCTGTAGTCGGTGCAGTCTTTTGAAATGCCGAGGTTCACGTTGATTTTCGTTTTCATGCCCTCGCCCACCGCTTCGGGGCTGAGCGCCTTATGCTTTTTATTCGCGGGTATAACCACGCTGCCCGCCGCTATTCGCTCGCGCAGGATTTGGACGTCAATACCCTCTTTCGCTCCGACTATCTCCATTTCGGGCGTAATAATGCCCTTTTTAGCCGCGTCCATTTGCGTTGTGTAAGACGACATAATTATGTACCTCATTTCATAAAAAATGCTCCCGAAAAGGGAGCAAAAAGTCATGTGTTCCCGTTACGGCATTATCCGCGTACGGTTACGGGTCGAAACTCGCGTTTCCTCTCAGCCGATCAAGCTCCCCTCAGGTAATTAAATTATATAGTAATATTTCGGGCGTGTCAAGGGGATTATCGGTAATTGTTGACGTTGGATTCTCAGATTGCAATCACTTTATTGCCTTGCTTAAAAATATCTCCGCCGCCTGCGAATCCGGCAAAAGGCAGCCGCAGTCGGTATAGCCTATTTTGCGGTAAAAATGCTGCGCAGTCTCGTCGGATTGTGTGGACGTCAAAAGCAGCTTATACCCGCGCGATTTCATATCGCTTTCCCAGTGCCGCATGAGCCGCGTCCCAAAGCCCTGTCCGCGGTATTTCTCATCTACGAAAAGCATTGTGCAAAACGGCGTGTTGTCCCAAAAGAGATTGTAGCGCATAAGTCCGACCGGCTTTTTGTCCGTCAAAATAACATAGCCCGTTTTGGTACGAACCTTATTGTCAAATTCCGTTTCGGGCAAATGGCGGTCAAGACTGTACCAGAATTCTTTGTCAGTATCGTTCAAGTATCTAATTTCAATCATTTTCATTTTCCGTCCGCGTTAATTTCATTTAATACATAATATCACACCCGGTTCAAAATTGCAATACACATAAAAATGAGACCCGCATAGGGTCTCATTGATTTGTTTCCGTAACGCCGTTTTTACGCCATAATTGCGTCGTTTGCGGTGTATTCTTCGAGCGAGCCGGATTTTACCTGAACGCACAGGTACTTGATAGGTTCATCCGCCGACGCGGAAAGCTGTCTTTTCGCCTCCGGCGCAACGCGGAGAAAATCATTCGCCGCAAGAGCAACCTTTTCGCCGTCAATCTCCATGCAGCCCTTGCCCTCGAGGATTATATAAATTTCCTCGTTCTGCTTATGCGCGTGAACAAACGGTACACCCGCGCCCGCAGGCATGAAGTTTACGCTTACCTCCGCGCCGGTAAGTCCGAGCGTGTCGTGCAGCTCAACTCTGTCCGTGCCGCTTACGTTTACTTTACTGTAGTTTTTCATAATAAAGACCTCCGAAAATAATATAGTTGTAATCATTTTGATTACAACTATATATTACCATATTTTTGTTGTAGTGTCAATAGTTACAACAAAAAATATAAATTTTTTATATCAATAGGTTCAGCTGTTTCATTAAATCGGATAGCGTCACGCTTTTAAGCTCGTTTTCAAGCGCTGTCTGCGCGTCCGTGAGGTGCGTGTCCAGTACCGCGTGAATGTTCTTGCCCACGGGACATTCGGGGTTCGGGTTCTCGTGGAAATTAAACAGGTCGCCGTCCACGCAGTCGACCGCCGTGTAAATGTCGTAAAGAGTAATATCGTCCGCGTCCTTTATCAGCGCTGCGCCGCCGCTCCCCGCCTTTACGTCGATTATTCCCGCCGCTTTGAGGCTCGAAAGCGTGCGGCGTATCACGACAGGATTTACGTTGACGCTCGACGCGATAAAGTCCGACGTCATTTTGTATTCCTTTCCGAGAACATAAATCGCAAGCAGCGTGTGAACCGCCACGGTAAATCTTGATGTAATCTTCATATTTAACACCCCTATGAAATTTATCCTATATAACCTTTTTTCCTTGCATAATCTCCAATGATAAAGGCAGCTGCTATAATAAACAGAATAAATACAGATAATATATCCCAAATATCAATTACAGGCTCTCCAATCATTTTTGACAATATACAGTTTATCAAAAATGTAAATGGAATTGCAAATAAGAATGTAATTCCTGTTGCCAATAGTTTTCGTTCTTTAAGCCGACGATACGTAATATAAATTATCCACAAAAATACAAGTGAAACAATCGACATAATCGCACCAATGTGAAATACCCCATTGACTTTTATCAAAATACTTAATATGTACATAAATGGTACAATGAGAATACTAATAGCAATCATTGCCGCCAACACACCCTTCTTTCCCAACAATATAACCGGAAAAGATGCTATCCATGTAACCAAGACAGAGCTAAGCACAATAAGCGACCATGTAAGTGTTCCCGAAACAGCAATATCACATATACAGCATACCATAATACCAAGCAATATGCCTCCTTTCATGCTGCATTTTACAATTTTTATCTGTTCCTGTACACGAACTGTAAGTAGAATTATCAAACTCAACCACTGGTTGGGAGAGGGATTGTCGATTGGATTATACTATAATCAGCCTTGCATTTCAACAGCTTAACTTATCATATTCCTCATCATTTACCGCCTCAAGCCATTCGTTTGAGCCGTTTTCGCCCGGCACTTCAACGGCGAGATGCGAGAACCAACTGTCTTTCGCCGCGCCGTGCCAGTGCTTTACTCCTACAGGGATATTCACACAGTCGCCCGGTTTCATCTCTATTGCGTCCTTGCCCCACTCCTGATAGTAACCGCGTCCGCCGACGCATATGAGTATCTGACCGCCGCCCTTGTCGGCGTGGTGAATGTGCCAGTTATTGCGGCAGCCCGGTTCAAACGTGACGTTGAAAATGCCGACCTGCTCCGACGATACGGGCGCGAGGTAGCTTTGTCCCGTGAAATACTGCGCGAAGCCGTCGTTCGGCGCGCCTATCGGGAACAGGATCGTATTTTGGTATTTGTCCTTTTCGCTCGCTTCCTCGTCTTTCCATACGTCCGCCGCGAGGCGGAACACCGCCCACGCTTTGGGCCAGCCCGCGTAAAATGCGACGTGAGTTATAATCGCCGCGATTTGAGCGCGCGTTACGCCGTGCGCTTTCGCGTTTTCGAGATGATACGTCAGCGACGAATCGGTAATTCCCGACGACATCAGCGCGACCACCGTGATAATGCAACGCGTTTTTAAGTCAATGTCCGTATTGTTCCAGTTTTCGCCGAATAACACATCATCGTTAAAGTGCGCGAAATCGGGCGCAAATTTGCCGAGGCTGTCCCTGCCTGCCGTTTGTACTATTTTCTTGCTCATTGTAATTCCTCCTTATTTCGTTTCCAAATCAAATTTATTTACCCATGAAGCTATGTCCTCGCGCGACGAGCTGCTGTCCAGTCTGTCACCGTCATACCAGTCCGCGCCGGGCGCGCTCGGCTTCATGTTTATAGCGCTTGTTCCTATCGGACTGCTTCCCGACGTGCAGAACGGGATAATCGTCTTACCCGAAAAATCATAGCTTTCAAGGAATGTGTACATTATTTTCGGAGCTTCTCCCCACCAAATGGGATAGCCGAGAAA
>CANQQW010000049.1 GCA_947626075.1 uncultured Clostridia bacterium | reverse complement strand
CAGATAACCATGTAACCGGGAGCGGCTTATTTATGCCCGTGGGCTTGTCCGCTTATGCGGGACTTACGCCCCGCGCCATTCCTAAACTTTTTAATTTCTTCAATCGACGTTCTAAGTCAACAATGTCTATACCCCACACGTCGTATGCAACCTCGGTATTGACCGAATCAATGCACATCGTCTTGACGTTGCGGTTAATCTGTTCTTCTTTAACCGCCTTTTTGTACCGCGCCGCCGTGCTGCTGCTGATTTTTCCGAATAAGTCGCGGATTTGATTGTTGTCGATTTCGGGGTATTGATAATAAATGCGTATCGCCGTTTCAATGTCCGCAATCTGTTTAACTTTCATTTCCTATCACTCCCCTCTATATAGCGTTAATGCGCAGCGTTTCCTCGTATTTTACCTCGATACCGCTTGACTTGACTACAATAGCAACATTATCAAGCCTGTTGCCGCGCAAAATGTTAAATAACGGCTTGACCGCTTTTATGATTTCCTCCATTTCCCATTCCTGCAGTCCCGCATACCAAAAGCTGCTTGATTTGAGAATGTCCTCATAATAACTCATGTTATTACACTCCCTCGGTCATAGCCTAAGATTACTTCCATGTCGTCAATAATTACAGTGTCCGTCTTGTCCACTGTGTCTTTTGTCGGTTCAATCAGCACTCTTGCATAATCAATAAACGGTGCGCCGTCCTTTATGCTCTGCTTTCTGATGATAATATCCGTAACATTCTCGTCCAACAGCGGCTTTATGTTTGCCGCGAGCTTGTCTGCGCCGCCGTAACCGACCTCGTATCTCATTTGCTTTTTGCTTAAAATTGGTGTATATTCCACGTTTCTCGCTCCTTCCCTTATGTCGCGTCCCTCGCTCCTTTTTGCATTATCTCATTAAACCTACTATACATTTTCTCTGCCTCCTGCATTGACGGCGCGTCTACGCAAACTCCCGAATTTTCGTCAATAATGAACGCCGAACCGCACTTATAGCACATATATTCAATTCGTGCGTCTGTGGTTGATGTCGCCGAGGCTCTGCCTCTGCATTTTGGACATATACCGTTTCTTAATAAAATCACAAAATCATAATATGGGACTTTTATTAAATTCGATATATTTTTCATCTCCATGTTCTCACCCCCCTTTATGCTACGTCCGTCGCAAACAGGTATTCGTATGAGCATTTGAACATCTTACATAATACCGATATTTCTGCCACAACGAACTTGCCCGTCTTTTTTTTGTGTTCATATGAAGCACGAGACATTTTTAATTCCTCGGCGACTTGCTGATTTGTCATACCAAATCTCGCCTGCTCTGCCTCTAAATTTCTGAACATTTTTCCTCACCTTCTTTCAATTTATATCATTTTGTTGTGTTTTTGACCCTTTTGTGCTATAATCACCGTAGAAAGTGAGGTGATTATAATGGACAATAAATCTGTAAACAAGGAAACCTCCCTCAGAAATCAACATAAAGTATTGAGATATATCCTTGAAAATCCTAAAAGAGAACACGGCTTTGACCTGTTTGTCCCCATAGATTTTGAAAAGAAGTTCACTTCTGTTTTTTCTGTTGATAACTTTAAAAACATACTCCTTATTTTACAAGGCAAGGGCTTAATAAAAGTCGAATTTAACAGCAATGCGAAATATGATACATTCATATATTCGATTGTTATACTGCCTAAAGGCTACGACTATTTTCATCAGCTTAGAAAAGAAAGGCTTGCCTTTTGGCTTCCGCTGATTTCATCAAGTGCCTTGTCCGTTATTGCTATTATCGTGTCTGTTATAGCTATATGCTTTCGCCTAAATTAGCATTAGACGGTATCGTGTGCGGCTGTCAAGCGCATTTTGTAAGTAATAGTAATAATATGATGACAGTAATTTCTGCCAGATGAAGGACGCCCATAACAACAAGCGCAATCACCATACGACGTACTGCTTCCGATGCTCCTGAGGATAGTGTTATCGCGCTCGTGGCTGCCATATAAGCATCGTTTATCTTTCCCTCCATCGAGTAATTTTCATCAACCATCGTTCTCACCTCGCTTTCCTTATGCCGCGTCATGCAGCCGTTCTTGTTCCTCTCTTGAAAAATTTATGTACCTATGCTATAATCACCGTAGAAAGTGAGGTGATTATAGTGGGTAAAAATCAATGGGTATCACCACGTGGCGATAAATGGGCTGTACACGGTGAGGGAAATACCAGAGATACCAAGTTGTTTGATACGCAAAGCGAAGCACAGAGTTTTGCTCGTGATATAGCAAGAAATCAGCAAAGCGAAGTTATTGTGCAGCGTCCCGATGGTCGTATACGTTCTAAAGACAGTTATGGTAATGACCCTTGTCCACCCAAAGATACCGAACATTAGTCATAATTCGGTGTCAATCTGACCCTGTAACCATTTGCTACATCTGTCTCATTAGCTGTAATAGTTGCAATGGTTACGGGGTTTTCTTCATCTGTTTCAACAACGATTTTTGTATAACTGTTCAATGTCTCAAACATCGTTCTCACCTCGCTTTCCTTATGCCGCGTCATTACCGAATAAATCTTCTATCCTGCACCCGAGAACTCTCGCTATATCGCGCCCCAACAGCATTGACGGTATCTTTGTCCCGCGCTCTATCTGGCTCATCATTCCCGCCGTAACGTTTACCATTTCCGCTAATTTGCACTGTTCCAGTCCTCTCTCCTTGCGAAGCTTCTTTATGTTTTCTCCTATGCTCACGTTCCTTCCCTCCTTCCGCTGTATTGATTTTTTTGTTTTTTTGTGATATACTGTAGTAAATGTTTACTATGGTTACATTATAACTAATTTAAATTAGTTTGTCAATATATTTATATTAGTTTTATGTGCATTTTAATTAGTTTTGGCAAAAATACACAAAAAGGGAGGGGAAAATTTGTGTTTTATGACATGTTAAAAAAAGAATGTGAAAAACAAAGGTTAAAAATGACCCCTTTAATAGTAGAATGTGGCGGTGCTAATAGCAGTGCTTCAAATTGGAAAAAAGGGGCAAGCCCTAATTCGGATATTGTTGTGAAGCTCGCCCGACGCCTAAATGTTTCTACCGATTATCTGCTTGGCGTCACCCCCGAACAAAGCAACAGCGTCAGCACAAACAGCGGAACAATCGGCGTAATCGGCAACGCAAACGCCCCCGTCACAATCCAAAACGGACACGCAAGAGAACTCACAAAACAAGAGCAGGATTTATTGCGGATTTATAACAGCGTAAACGGTAAAACGCAAATGAAAATAATGAATTTCTTATACGAAATTGAGGACGAAACGGACAAGGAGCAGTAATAATGTCTTTAGTGATTTGGTTATTAACATTTGGAGTGGATTTTATATTCCCCATTCTTGGTATAATAGGATATTTTGCCGGCATACGGTGGCTGATAACCACGGCAATAATATTTATAGCATATAGTTCATTCTTTCAGCATCTCTCCATAATAACTTTTATCGCGCATATAGTTGCTGCAATAACGGGGCTTATAGTTGCTTTAGTTGTGAATTTACCCATAATAATTACGATTGAACTGGCAATATGTATTGAATGGTTAATATTAAATATAATAACCACACTACCTATGTTTTTTATAAAGAACGATGATAAGTAAAATGAAAAAGATACTGATATTTCTTTTTCTGTATATGATGTGTGCCGCAACCGCTTATGCGCACGCGGGCAAGACCGACGCATACGGCACTGCCGACAAATTCAAAGTAAGTTTTATATTTCCCATAGGCGAGCTTATAAATAGATTTATTATTTATTTTACATGAGAAAGGATTAAACAAATGAGTAAAGTGAAAAGTCAAAAGGAAATTGCAAATCACAAAAAAATTGCATTAGGCAAGTTAGAACAGTTAATTGATTTAATGATAAAAAATGACCCTATGAAAGCCGATAAATTTAGCTATTGGCTGGAAGATTACTCATCTTTTATTGGATATGAAAACAAATTCAATCCATGCACATTAAAAAGGTATAAGCGTGGAGAAGTTGTAAAAGCTCATCTCGGTTTCAGAATTGGAAGTGAAGAAGGCGGACTTCATTATTGCGTTGTTCTGGATAAAAACAACAATTTATCATCACCGATTGTAACGGTAATTCCCCTGACATCTGTCAAAGATCCCTCTCATCTCAACCATCTAAGAAAAGGGGAAATCTATATCGGCGATGCACTATACAATACCCTATCTAAAAAAGTTAATGATGCTTTAAGTAACATTGAAGAAGAAACATCAACATTAATATTACGCCGGTCAAACTCTGAAACCGTCGAAAAAGATGATTTTATTAAGGTCCTGCAACAGTTGGATGCCGTCAGTAATATGCAAAACGAATTAAACGGAATGAAAACCGGCAGCATTGCATTGATTGGGCAAATTACAACCATTAGCAAAATAAGAATTTACACACCAAAAAACAAGCATGAGCCTTTGAGCAATGTACGTCTGTCATCAGAAACCTTAGATCTAATTGATAAAGAAATTATTAACTTATTTATTGGCAAGAATAATAGATAATTTTTTAATTTTTTAATTTTTTTAATAAAACTATTGATTTTTGCATATAAATATGGTATAATGGATACACAACAAAGCCTCTTGCAGGCATTATTGAAGACGTTGCCTTTTACAGGCAGTATCCATTTAAGCACTGTGTATGTATGCACAGTGCTTTTTTGGTAGATATTCATAGCCATTAGCAATATGTTAAGTATATTTTACAAAAGGAGTGTTATTTTTATGCCAATTTATAAAATGGACGGCAAAAAAGACGGTTTACAGAAGTACCGCGTCCGAATAAACTACACGGATAACCTCGGCGCACAAAAGCAGCTTGACCGTGTAGCCTATGGCAAGGACGCCGCAAAGGAGCTTGAGAGCCGCCTCATGCGCGACCTAAAGGAAGAAACGGGAAACAAAATTACAGTCGCCGACCTGTGCGACGAGTATATTCGTGTTAAGCGAAACGAGATCCGCGAAAGCACCTTGGACCGAAACAGCAAAATTATTAAAAGCTATATCGCTCCATTCTTTGGCTCGGCGCGGCTTGACAAGCTGACGGTGCCGCAGTTTCAGCATTGGAAAACAGACATAGACGAATACACGACTCCTAATAAAAAGCCCCTTTCGTTGGAATATAAGCATAAAATATATTCTGTTTTTCGCGCCGTGTTGAACTATGCCGTAAAAATGGAATATATCGACAAAAATCCGCTGACGAAGCTCGGCAATTTCAAAGACGCAAATATAATAAAAGGCGATATGGATTTCTATACGGCGGACGAATTTTTGAAATTTATCGCCGCCGCGCGTGAACAAGCCGAACGGTCAGAACAAGTATCCGGCAGCCTTTATGAGTGGAATTTCTATGTGTTTTTCAATATTGCGTTCTATTCCGGCATGCGTAAGGGCGAAATAAACGCGCTGAAATGGACGGATATATCGGATAACACAATTCACGTAACACGCAGTATCGCGCAAAAATTAAAGGGCGGTGACCGTGAAACGCCGCCGAAAAATAAAAGCTCTGTGCGCGACATACAAATACCCCTGCCGCTAAAAGACGTTTTGACCGAGCATTATAACCGGCTTAAAACATTGGACGGATTTTCGGACGACTGGCGAATATGCGGCGGCGCCAAATGCTTACGTGACAGCACGATTGAAAACCGCAATCGAAGATACGCATCTGCGGCAGGATTGAAGAAAATCCGTATACACGATTTCAGACATAGCCATGCTTCCCTTCTTGCAAATAGCGGTATCAACATACAGGAAATTGCCCGCCGCCTCGGTCACAGCGATATTAAAATGACGTGGAATACCTACTCTCACCTCTATCCGCGCGAAGAAGAAAGGGCGGTTTTAATATTAAACAATATAACGCAAAATCATCAGAAAAATATAAAAAACGTGTAAAAAACGTGTATACATAAAAACGAACCGCGCAAATATGCGGTTCGTCTTTATTTTGGCGCACCTGACAGGAGTCGAACCTGCGGCACCAAGAATCGGAGTCTTGCGCTCTATCCAACTGAGCTACAGGTGCATACGTATGTATTTTACCACACGCGCCCAATATTGTCAATCAATAAATCATCTCTATACTGCTTCCCGCGCTGCCGCGCTTTACTACAATTTTCCTGTCTATCCTGTCTTTCAGCTCCGTAATATGCGAAATTATACCTACCATTTTATCATTTTGGGAAATTGACACAAGCACTTCCACCGCCTGTTCAAGCGATTCGCTGTCGAGTACGCCAAAGCCCTCGTCTATAAACATCGCCTCCGGCCGCACTCCGCCGCTGCACTGCTGTATTACCTCGGACAGTCCGAGCGCCAGACACAGCGACGCTTTAAACGACTCGCCGCCCGAAAGCGTTTTCACGTCCCGTATCTTGCCGGTGTAGTTATCAAACACGTCCAGTTCCAAGCCGGTCTTTGAACGCATTTTATCGCTCACGTCTTTCCTTACAAGCTCAAATCTGCCGCCCGTCATGTACGAAAACCGCTTATTCGCCTCGTCGAGTATCATCTTGAAATACGCGGATTGTATATACTGCTCAAACGCTATTTTTTGCCTGCCGCTCAGCTCGCCGCAGGCTGTCTGCATTAAATTTTGGATAAGCGCGTACTTTTTTTCACAGTCCGAAAGCTTTTGCAAAAGCCGTTCCGTTTTTTCCTTTATTTTAGCGTTTATGGCAATTTCGGCGCGCAGCTTGCTTATATCGCCCGATACGCTTTCTATCTCCGTTTCTATTCTTTCCTTATCTTTTATGAATGTGTCCGTGTCAAGCTTTTCCGTCCCGTCCGCCGCGGCTTCGAGTACATTTATCCTTTCGGCGCACGACTTTAAAGCATCGTCAAATTCGTCCGTCTCCTTTTTAAGCGCGGCGCGCGCGTCGTCGTCAAGAATATTGGCGGTAACGTATTCCTCGCCGCCGAAGCCGAGCTTCCCGGTAAGCTCCTCAAATTCAGTCTCCATACGCGCTCTTTTTTGCGCCGTCTCATTCATCAGAGGCGCGTTCTGCGCTATCGCCGTTTCCGCTTTCTCAATCGCCCTTTCACAGTCGCGGTAGTCCTTTTCCGCTTTTTCAAAGCGGAAAAGCTTGTCGTCGTATTCGGAGCGCATAGTCTCCGCCGTCTTTGCCGCCTCGTCTTTATCCGCGCAGCTTACAAGGCGTTTCAGTGATTCCGTCTTACTTTGCGCCGCGCTGAGTTTCGCTCTCTGCGCGGCGGCGTACTCTTTCTCGGCGCTGATTTTCGCGTCAAGCTCCGACAGTGTTTCGGTTATATCGTTAAGGTCGTTTTCATACTCGCGTTTGCGCTTCAGGTCGGTCTTTGCCGCGTCAAGGCGTTTAGCCGCGTCGGTCAGTTCCGTTTCCGCCGCCGCCCGCGCGTCGGGCAGTGACGGCGTATCGGTCGGTAGTCCGGCGTCCGATAAAAGCTCTTGTATGAGGTTTCTCTTTTGGTCACATTCGTTTTTCTTGTCACGCGAACGCTCGGAAAGCTGTCTGCATTCATGTCTCAGCAGGTCGCAGCTGTCATTAAGCGCGTTTACGTCGGATTCGCTCGGCGCTTCGTCGCTCTGTCTCGCGGGGTTTGGGTGCGTAAGCGAGCCGCACACGGGACACGGCGCGTCTTTACGTAATGTCCGCGCCATTATGCCCGCCTGTTCGCGCAGAAAAAGGCTGTATTGTCGGTTATATTCGGTCAAGCGGTCATTAAGAAGCGTCTCGGAGTCGAGGTAGTTATGCTTAAGCTTGTCGTATTCCTTTTCGCAGCGTTCAAGCTCTCCTTGTTCATACGCCGCGCGTTGTATTTTTTCCTGTCGTTTCTTCACTTCGTCGAAAGCGCGGCCCGCGCGTTCGCAATCGACCTCCGCAGATACGAACTTGGACAGTTTTTCAGTGAGTGACGACGCTTTGGCGCGTAATATGGCTTTGTCCTCCTCCATATTTTTCAGGGCGTTTTCATGCTTCTCGATTGAAACGCGTATAGTATTCGCTTCTTTGTAAAGCTCGTCAAGCTCATCGTAGTATTTCATCTCGCCCTTAATCGCGTTTATCTTGTCGTAAAGTTCCCGCCGCTCATTCTCCGCGTCTTTTTCGGCGCGGTACTTTTCACGCAGAGAGGTGATTTCATTTTTCAGTGCGGCGAGCGTGTCTCTGTTTTCGGCGTCGATACGTTCATGCTTTGCCGCGCTTTCGCGCAGAAGCTTAAGAGGATTGTATATCGGCATTATGCGCGCCGTTATTTCCTCGCTTATCCGCAGCGTTTCTTTCTTTTTGCTTATATCGTCCGCGCGGCGCGAAAGCGCGCTCATTTTTTCCTTTTCACAGGTCAGCGCGTCTATCAATTCATTATGCTTTTGGGCGCTCGAAAGCGACTCGGACACTGCCTGCAATTTCTTTTTCAGCTCGTTTGAGTATTTTTTCTTTTCCCGCGTACTCGTGTCCGCGTCATGCAGTTTTTCCGTAATCAGTCCGAGGAAATCTCCCGCGCCGCTTAAAGCGTCAAAATATTTTGAGCCTTCGACAGCGGCGTTCTCCATTTCGCGCTCCAAAGCGCTTTTAACGTCCTCGTATCCGCGCCGCGCGTCATTGCAGCGCGCTTTCAGATTTTCCTGAAAGGCGCGGTAAAAGTCCGTGTTGAAAATACGTCTGAAAATACGTCCGCGTTCCTCCGTGTCGGCGAGAAGCAGCTTTAAAAAATCTCCCTGCGCAATCATTACTATCTGTGTAAACTGATTGCAGTCAATTCCGATAAGTTCCGTCACAGCCGCGTTTACTTCCCTAACTCCGCTTTTTACGGTTCCGTCGGGGTATGTGAGAAGCGCGTCCGCCGACACGGCGGTTTTATATCCCTCGCGCTTATAAGCCGGGTTCCTTCGTATGGTATATATCTCATCCTTATATATAAACTCCATTTCGACGAACGTCTTTGTATCTTTTTTCGCGAAGTCGCTCCTGAGCATTCCTCCCTCGCGCCGCTTCGTTGACGACTCGCCGTAAAGCGCGAACGTTATCGCGTCAAACACGGTGCTTTTACCGGCTCCCGTATCGCCCGTTATAATATACAAGCCCGATAAGAAGCGTTTAAAGTCGATAACGGTTTCGTCCGCGTACGGTCCGAAAGCGCTCATTGTAAGTTTTAACGGTTTCATTCCTTTTCCTCCATTGCCTCGACTGCTATTTTCCTTTGCTCGTCCGTAAGCTCAGCGCCGTTCTGTATTTCGTAAAACTCGGCGAACAGGTCGATGGGCGTTTTTAGCGAAACGCCCTCCGCCTCGTACACGCCCTTTTCCGTCTTGCGGGCGGTTTCAAATTCAATCTGCATTACATTCGGATAGACGCTTCTTACCTTGTCCATAGCGTCGATAACTCCGGCGCTGCCGGTAAGAGTGACGTGTATATAATCGCTGCGGTCAGCCGCAGACGACATTTCGTTTGAAAGCACGGTTCCAATATCGCCTTTTATCATGCGCATATCATGAAGCGGCTTTAACGGTATTTTCTTAATCGAAAAATCGTCGGTATCAACTACCGTCACAGACTTATCGTATCTCGATTCCGAAAACGAGTATTTAAGCGGCGAACCGCAGTAACGCACATTTGCGCGCACAGACTGCGGTCTGTGTATATGTCCCAAGGCGGCATAGTCAAATCCGTCGAATACGGACGCGTCTATATTGTCAAGTCCTCCGAGCGATACTGTTTCGCTGTCGGAGCGTATGGTTTCCGTCCCCGACGACGTTATGAATTGATGCGCCAGTATAACGTTCTTACCGTTAAGCTTCGGTCTGTATTCATCAATCACGGAGCGTACAGCGTCCTCATATGTTTCGACATTCGGATAGTATTTTTTCACGTGCGCCGGTTTTATAAACGGAAGCATAAAAAAGTTCACTCCGTCTATATTGACAGAATGGAGAGTACCGTCAAAAACAGAGTATATATACACGCCGCCGCGGCGCATCAGTCTGCCGCCGAAGTTCAAGCGTTCCGGCGAGTCATGGTTGCCGCTTATCGCTATTACCGGCACGTTCATATCTGAAAGGCGCGTTATGAAATCGTCAAAAATACTTACAGCCTCCACGGGCGGCACAGACTTGTCGTACACGTCGCCCGCGATTATAACAGCGCCCGCTCTTTCCTTTTCGATTATGTCAAGTATGCGGTCAAGTATATATATTTGATCCTTAAGCATGGAAAATTCATTTACTTTTTTGCCTATATGAAGATCTGACAAATGTATAAATTTCATAGTATGAACCTCGTTTTTTTCGTCTTTACTCACATTTATTTTACCCTCAACCGCCCGTAAAGTCAATATAACTCACAAAAATATAAATTATATTTGACATGAGTTGTAAAATGATGTATACTTAAAATACAGTTTTGGTTGAAATAATATATACGACCGACAGAACGATTCTGTCACACGAAAGGAGAATTTCTAAGATGACATTTGAACAGGCATTTTTAAAAGTAAAGAAAAAATTTGAACAGGCTGACGCAAGCGGATTATCAGACTTCGCTGTTCAGGTAACATTCACGGACGAGGACTGCGGCGGTACTTTTTACGCCGAGGTGAAGAACGGTAAGCTCTCTGTTGAGCCTTACGACTACTACGATAACAACGCGGTTCTGAATATTTCCAAGTCAGCGCTTTTGGCTTTTATTGCCGGAAGAACGAGTCTGGACAAGGCTGTCGCCGGCGGCGAGGCTCACGTTCAGGGAGACGCTTCTAAAATCACAGATTGGAAGAACACAATTAAAAAGGCGCCTGCAAAGAAAACCGCGGCTAAGAAAGCACCCGCTAAAAAGACCGCGGCTAAGAAAACAACCAAAACCACTCCTGCAAAGACGACAACGGCTAAAGCTGCGGCACCCGCCGCAAAGGCTGAAAAGACAGAAGAGAAGAAGCCGCCCGCGCCGGCAGCTGCGAAAGCCGCAGCTAAGCCGACCGCAAAACCTGCCGCAAAGGCATCAGCCAAAACCACAAAGTAATTTGACACGTAAAAAGGCGGACATATGTCCGCCTTTTTAATTTGTTTCAGTTCAATAAATAAATCATAAGCGTGAGGTATGCCGCGAACGTCACCCACAGGAAATACGGTATTTGCAGGTACGCCGCGCCGCGCCGTATTTTGTAAAACTCAACTATCATTAATATGATAAGCAGCCACAGTACCATAATCCATACGAACGCGAACAGGTACGCGCGCATATTGAAGAATATAATGCTCCAAAAGAAATTAACCGCGAGCTGCAGCGCGTATGTTTTGAGCGCCGTTGTGACATCCCTCGTTTCGCGTCTGTTAAAAACAGCCGCCGCGCTTATTCCCATCAGCACATAAAGCACAGTCCACACTATCGGGAACAGTATCGCGGGCGGAGACAGAGCGGGCTTCGTTATCGTTTCATATATATCCATATTGCCGCGCGTAAGGTACGCGGACAGCGCTCCGACGGCTAACGCAATCGCTATTGAAATAATGTACGGTCTTAAATTCCTAAGCATTTACCACACCTCCGTTTTATCATATTCGGCAGGCGGGTAAATAATGCCCGGCGGCGAGGTTTATTTGGATTTAATTTTGATTGTTTTCAAGGCTTTCGCGCGCTTCCCTGTATTCGTCGTCAACTTCCTTTATGCACTCATTCACTGCCGCTTCGTCCACATTGGTTTCCACTCCGTATTCCTCAGCCCACGCGTAAGCCTGTTCCTCAAACCGCTTGTTTTCCAATTTGTCTTTAATCGTGTCCGCCACTTTATTGTATTCGGTCTTATACAGTTCCTCGTTATCATCGAGCGGCAACCGCTGTATTACGTGGTAGCCGTAGCTTGTCTCGACAAGCGTAAAATTACCGGGTTCTATTGAGTCAACGCCGTCCTGAAATTCCCGTACCATTTCGTTATCGGTGAAAAAGTAGCCGTCAGGATTTGATTGGCTGCCCGGATCCTCCGAGTACTCCTTTACGAGCGCGTCAAAGTCCTCTCCGTTTTGCGCTCTCTGTAAAAGCTCCTCCGCTTTCGTCTTAGCCGCTTCTTTTTCCTCGCCGCTCATATCGTCCTCAACCGTTATGAGTATATGCTTCGCGCGTCTGTAGTTGTCCTTGAAGTACTGCTCCTTTTCCGCGTCGGTGTACTCTACCGGTTCAAGCTTTGAGCGAAGTGCGTCGGTGTAATACGATACGGATACAAGCATATCAACATCCTTATCGGTAAGCTTATTGTCCTTTAAAAAGCCCTTGTAGCCGCCGTCTTGGTCTTTGTAGCTGTCAACCACCCGCTGCTTATAGCTGTCCATGCTTTCTTTGGTATCCTCGTCAAATTCCACGTTCATAGCGTGACCGAGCGCCACGGTAAGGAAGTTATTCTTACACTGGTCAAGCGCTATCTCTCCCGATTCCTCGGCGGTAAACGACCCCATGTACGAATTCATGTAAAACTCGTACATGCCGGAGGTCACGTTCACGTCTCCGACAGTCATAATCGTTTTGCTTTCGGTATCCGCGCCTCCCGCGCAGCCCGTAAGAATGAGCGCTGCCGCCGCTAAGGGAGCTATAATTTTATTTCTCATAACAGTTTCTCCTTTTTGTTTTTTACGATATATTAAATTATACCTTATTTTTCTCTTATTTGCAATTCTTTTATTGACGAAAGCAAGTTATTTGTCAGAGTGAGTATATTTTTGTCGGTTTCTTTTAGCGCGAAGCTGATTATCGGCTTTTCGTCCGACATGAGCTTTATACGTTTCGGATATTTCTCGTCAAGTCCCATGATGAGCCTCGCGTCCACATAGTCCTCGCGGAATTTCAGCAAAAGCTCATGCGCGGTTTGCGATATTTCGTATATGCCCGCCTCTTTCGCGGGCGTTTTGAGCGACGCGACCTCAATTATATTCATTACCGGCGCGGGTATGTCGCCGAAGCGGTCAATAAGCTCATCTTGTATTTCAAACTTATCGTCCTCGCTTTCCACGGCGGCGATTTTCTTGTATATGTCTATGCGCTGGTTGTGGTTTGTTATATATTCCTCGGGAAGATACGCGTCAATATTTATATCCACCGACACGTCGCTATCAGCTTCGGTCTTTACGCCCCGCGCCTCATTCACGCTTTCTTTGAGCAGCTTGCAGTACATATCGTAGCCCACCGCGTCCATGTGACCGTGCTGCTCGGCGCCCAAAATATTGCCCGCGCCGCGTATTTCAAGATCGCGCATCGCTATTTTAAAGCCCGACCCAAATTCCGTAAATTCCTTTACCGCGCGAAGCCGTTTTGACGCTGCCTCCGACAGTATTTTGTCGCGGCGGTACGTAAGGTACGCGTATGCCGCGCGGTTCGAGCGTCCGACGCGTCCTCGGAGCTGGTAAAGCTGGGCGAGTCCCATTTTGTCGGCGTTTTCTATTATTATCGTGTTCGCGTTCGGTATGTCAAGACCCGTTTCGATAATTGTGGTGCATACGAGAATATCGGTGCGTCCGTTTACCATATCGTACATTATGTCTTCAAGCGCGTCCTCTTTCATTTTGCCGTGACCGACCGCCACATTTGCCTCCGGGAAAACGGATTTTATCCATTCCGCCTTGCGGTGTATGCCCTGCACGCGGTTGTAGAGGTAAAACACCTGTCCGCCGCGCGAAAGCTCATTGCGTATCGCGTCCGCTATGACGGCGGGGTTATCTTCAAGGACGTATGTCTGCACCGGGTAACGGTTCTCGGGCGGTTCTGTGAGTACGCTCATGTCCCTTACGCCCGTCATAGCCATATGGAGCGTTCGCGGTATCGGTGTGGCGGTCATCGTAAGCACATCCACATTTTCCTTAAGTTCCTTGAGTCTCTCCTTATGCTCCACGCCGAAGCGCTGCTCCTCGTCTATGATTAAAAGTCCCAAATCCTTAAACTGTAAGTCCTTGGACAGTATGCGGTGAGTGCCTATTATTATATCTGTCTCACCCGTTTTAAGCCGCTTTAAAATACGTTTTTGTTCCGATGCGCTCCGAAGTCTTGACAGCATTTCAACCTTTATCGGAAAGTTTTCCATGCGTTTTAGAAATGTTTCGTAATGCTGCATCGCGAGTATCGTCGTCGGGCAAAGGTAGGCGACCTGTTTAGAGTCGCTGACGGCTTTAAACGCGGCGCGAAGTGCAACCTCGGTTTTGCCGAAGCCCACGTCGCCGCAGAGAAGTCTGTCCATCGGTCTCGGCTTCTCCATATCAGCCTTGACCTCCTCAATCGAGCGAAGCTGATCCTCCGTCTCGGTGTACTCAAAGGCGTCCTCAAAGTCGCGCTGCCACGGAGTGTCCGCGCTGTAGGCGAAGCCTTTCGCGTTTTCGCGTTCCGCGTAAAGGCGTACGAGCTTTTTCGCAAGCTCGGCGGTCGACTGCTTTACTTTTTGCTTTGTCTTGCTCCAGTCGGTTCCGCCGAGGCTGTTAAGTCTCAGTTGTTTGTCCGCATTGCCGACGTATTTATAAAGCAGGTTGAGCCGGTCAATCGGAATATACAGGCAGTCCGTGCCGCGGTACTGTATTTTAAGGTAATCCTTTGACGCGCCGTTGACGGTCATTCGCTGCGTCCCCATATATTTTCCTATGCCGTGCGTCTGATGCACAACGTAATCACCGACGCTTATGTCGGTGTAGTTTTTTATTCTGTTCGCGTTATCCGTCCTGCGGCGGGCGCGGCTTTTCGAGGTCTCAAAAATCTCCCTGTCCGATACGAGTACGAACTTGATTTCGGGGTACTCGAAGCCCTTATTTAAATCGCCGCGTATAATTACCGTCTCGCCCTTATTAAATTTCGCCGCGCCGCCGGCATCGTCGTGAGCGAAGCGTGCGCGTATTTCCCTCTCTTTCAAAACGCCCGCAAGGTTTTCGCAGCGTCCGCGCGACGAGCAGAGAATCACGACGGTGTAGTTCTGCTCCTGCCATTTTTTCAGGTCGTCGTAAAGGTATTCTATTTTGCCGTGGAATGAGACGGTCGTTTTTGTGGTAAACGTTTCAAGCTGTTTATACTTAACGTCCGCGGATGAATGTGAAAGAGTGTCGAGCGCAATCAGACGCTTTTCGGACATCTCGCGCATTTTTTCGGCGTATGAGCAGCAGTAAGTATCCTTGTATGCGCCAAGTACGCGTTTTTCCTTAAGGTCGGTTATTCTTTCGCCTTCCTCACGCTCAAACGTTTTGCCGCGCTCCGCTATGCGCTTGGGGTCGATTATAAACACAAGGTCGTCCTTGGAAAAGTAATCGCAGATTGACGGTATTTTATCGTATATAAGAGACACGTATTTGTCAAGCGACGGAAAGTAACGCGTCTCGTTAAGGCTCTCGATGTCGGCGTTCGTCGTTTCGATGAAAACGGTCTCGTCGCTCTTTTTGCGCTTCGCGCTTTTTACGCGCTTTTCAAGCTCTGCTATGAGCGCGGCGCGCTTTTCATCTGTCAGGATAATTTCGCGCGCGGGCGGTACAACAGCTTTATCCGCTCTTTCCAACGAGCGCTGTGTGTACGCGTCAAACTTCCTTACGGAGTCAACCTCGTCGTCAAAAAATTCTATTCTGTAGGGATTTTCACCGCCCGGCGGGAACACGTCGAGTATGCCGCCTCTCACGGCGAACTGCGACGCGCCTTCAACGCTGTCCTCGCGGGTATATCCCATTATAACAAGACGCTCCGAAAGAGCGTCCAAATCAAATCGCTTCCCCTCCTCGAACGTCACGCAGAGGTCTTTAAATTCCTCCATGTCCGCCGTAAATTGAAGCGCCGCGTCAAGACTTGTCACGACTATATATTTTTTGCCGCTCGCAAGTTTCTGCGCGACTGAAATTCTTATGTGCTCATTTTGGCGTCCTGACGTTTCTATATTATAAAAAACATACTCTTTGGACGGGAAGTACAGCGCGCTGTCCGTATAAAGCTCCAAATCGGAAACAAGCTTACGCGCTTCCGTGTCGCTGTAGCAGACAACAAGCGAAGAAGAGTCGTTTTTACGGGTAAGCGCGTCTATAAGCTGTCCCTGAGCCGACTCCACTATTCCCGCTACGGACGCGGGCGTATTGTTAAGATTTTTCGCAAGCCTCCGATACGGTGGGTATTCATTCAATATATCCGAAAAAATCATTCCGCACTTCCTTTATTTTGCGTTGCATTTATTCATGGCGGACTGCACACCGTTTTCAATAATCTCTCTTACCGCCGTTTCCGCCTTTATTATCGCCTGTTCCATGACGGGGATTTCCTCTTTCGCAAACCGTCCCAAAACATAGTCGGCAAGATCGTAATCCTCTCGCTTCGGTGCGCCCACGCCCATTTTGACGCGCGGGAATTCGTCGCTTTCGAGCAGGTAGATTATGGATTTAAGTCCGTTGTGACCGCCCGCGCTGCCCTTTGCGCGCACTCTTATTCTGCCCGTT
>CANQQW010000048.1 GCA_947626075.1 uncultured Clostridia bacterium | reverse complement strand
GATAAAGGAGTGAAAATATATGGCAAAGGGAAATAAAGCGGTAGAAATTACCGAAACAGTCCTCCGCGACGCGCACCAGTCGCTTATCGCGACGCGTATGACAACGGAGGAAATGCTTCCCATAGTAGAGAAGCTTGACGATATAGGCTTCCACTCGCTTGAAGCGTGGGGCGGTGCGACGTTTGACTCGTGCCTTCGTTTCCTTAACGAGGATCCGTGGGAGAGACTTCGCAAAATAAAGGATAAGGCTAAGAAAACACCGTTGCAGATGCTTTTCAGAGGTCAGAACATTTTGGGTTACCGTCACTACGCGGACGATATTGTACAGTATTTCGTACAGAAGTCTATCGCGAACGGTATCGACATCATAAGAATATTCGACGCACTCAACGATACGCGTAACCTCAAATGCGCGATCGACGCGTGTATAAAGGAGAAAGGTCACTGTCAGGCAGCGCTTTCGTACACGATCGGCGGACCCCACACAACCGAGTCGTTCG
Source organism: uncultured Clostridia bacterium (assembly GCA_947626075.1). Taxonomy (GTDB): domain Bacteria; phylum Bacillota; class Clostridia; order UBA1381; family UBA1381; genus Hominilimicola. The sequence continues at coordinate 16,057 of CANQQW010000048.1, read as the reverse complement.
TTAAGCTGTCAAAGCAGCTTGAAGAAATGGGCGCGAACTCCATCTGTATAAAGGATATGGCGGGACTTTTGCTCCCGTACACGGCATACGAGCTTGTAAAGGCGATAAAGGAAACGGTTAAGATCCCCGTTCAGCTTCACACGCACTACACGTCGGGCGAAGCGTCGATGGTATACTTAAAGGCTGTCGAGGCGGGCGTTGACGTTATCGACTGCGCGATGTCGCCGATGGCTATGGGTACGTCCCAGCCGCCGACAGAACCGATGGTTGCGGCGTTCCAGGGTACTCCGTATGACACCGGCTACGACCTCGATAAGCTTGTTGAGATTTGCGACTACTTCAAGCCGCTCCGTGAAAAGTACCTCGCGAGCGGACTTATGAACCCGAAGGTAATGGGCGTTGACGTAAACACGCTTAAATACCAGGTACCGGGCGGTATGCTCTCGAACCTCGTTTCGCAGCTTAAGCAGCAGGGCAGAGAGGACGCGTTCGAGGAGGTTCTTAAGGAAGTACCGCGCGTAAGAGCGGACATGGGCTACCCGCCTTTGGTAACGCCGTCGTCACAGATTGTCGGCACACAGGCGGTACTGAACGTTCTTATGGGCGAGAGATACAAGATGGTTTCAAAGGAAACAAAGGGTATCGTAAGAGGCGAGTACGGCAGAACTCCCGTACCCATAAGCGACGAGATAGTGAAAAAGGTTATCGGAGACGAGAAGCGTATAACGTGCCGTCCCGCTGACCTTTTGGAGCCGGAGCTCGACAAGATGCGCAAAGAGTGCGCGGAGTGGACGGAGCAGGACGAGGACGTATTGTCCTACGCGCTGTTCGGACAGGTTGCCGTTAAATTCTTCGAGTACAGACGCGCGCAGAAATATAAAATTGACGCGGATTTATTGGACGAGGAAAATAAGGTTTATCCCGTGCAGTAAATTGAAGCGGGACTGCCCACCGGCAGTCCCCGTTTTGTAATATGGACGAATAAATTATGATTTAGCGGCGTATTAAAGGCGTGAACGTAGGGGCGGTCATTGGCCGCCCGTCGTAGGGGCTGGCGCATTGCTACGGCATACGAGCAAAGCTCTATGCCTACCACACGCATGCGTGTGGTTCACCTCGACAGCCCGTCCCCGACAACCTGAATGTAACGGCACCGTAGGGGCGACCCTTGCGGTCGCCCGCATTTCACCGCTAAATCACAATTTACAAAAAGGAGCATACAAACATGAAAATAGGATTTATAGGCGGCGGAAACATGGGCGGCGCGATTATAGGCGGCATTATAAACGCCGGTATCGCCGATAAGAGCGACATAATCGTATCGGACAAAAACGGAGCCGCCCTCGAAAATATAAATAAAAAATACGGAGTTTCTACCGAGAAAGACAATAAGAACACGGCACAGCGCTCCGATATGCTGTTTCTGTGCGTAAAGCCGCAGTTCCTTTCTTCCGTGACGGACGAGATAAAGGACAATATCAAGGAAGGCTCGGTAATAATATCGATCGTCGCGGGACAATCACTCTGCGCGCTCGGCGCGGCGCTGGGAGCGGATAAGAAAATCATACGCGTAATGCCCAACACCCCCGCGCTTGTCGGAGAGGGTATGGCTGCGCTCGTACCGAATGAAAACGTGTCCGAGGACGAGACGGGGGAGGTTATACGAGTATTTTCAAGCTTCGGCAGGTGCGAAAGAGTTACCGAAAATCTTATGGACGCGGTTACAGCCGTTTCCGGCTCGTCTCCCGCGTATGTGTTTATACTGATTGAAGCCATGGCTGACGCTGCCGTGGCGGGCGGCATGGCGCGCGATAAGGCGTATACGTTCGCGGCACAGGCGGTTTTGGGCAGCGCAAAGATGGTAATTGATACGGGCAAACACCCCGGCGAGCTAAAGGACATGGTATGCTCACCTGCGGGTACGACGATTGACGCGGTAGCCGCACTCGAAAAGAACGGCTTTAGAAACGCCGTAATCGAGGCTATGCGCGCGTGCATGGGAAAATCAAACCGGCTCGGCAACGAATAAAAAGACATTAAAAATACAACAAAGCCACCGTTTCTATCAGTTTCGGTGGCTTTGTTGTATATGAACGTAACATTGTATTCAAACAATGTTAAACTTATTATACACCAAAAGTTCGGAAATTTCAATAGTAAATTTCAACTTTTTTTAATACTTTAAAAAATAACTGTTTTTTAAACATTATCAAAGTAAGAAACATATTTTATCGGTGATTTTTCATTGAACATATACTCGTACAGGTCGATAAAATAATCATCCGTCATACTCGCTATATAGTCAGTAACAATTTCGTTAAAATCACTGTTTTTTGTGTATTCGTTGCCGTTGAAACGGTTTGATTTGTTGATAAAATCAATATGGTGACTGAAAATCGGCGACGACTTCACGTTATTTTTCAAATCGGCGAGCAGCTTTGAGTAAATCCTCTCAAACATCGGACAAATACTTTTGTCATATACGGCGGAAATTTTTTCGTTTTGATAAATAAGCGCGTAATTGTCTTTTTTACTGTCCCTGAGCGCCTTGTAGTGAGTGTCGTCAAGACGCAGATACGGCTTTCCGTAGCTGTTTTCGACGATATTTACTATAAGATTATTGATGATCATGGCGTTATATCTTCCGATTTCGTTCTCGCGGAAAATATTCTCGCTGTCAATCAGCTTTGTTTTTATCGCGTCCTGCCTGTCCTTGCCGATATACGCAATCATGTCCGACACACGCACCACGCAGCCCTCCAACGTGGAGGGTATAAGCCGCTTTATCGCGGCTTGGTCGGTATAACATTCCTCAACCTTTTTGTCAAATTCCTTAAAATCGGACAAAGGCGCGGGAGCATACTCCTTACATTCAAATTCACCGTTGTGGCACAGTATACCGTCGAGCGTCTGCAAGCTTATGTTAAGAGCGAAGATTTTATCGAGCACGCGCACACTGTGTACGTTGTGGTTGAAATATCTGCCGGTTTCCGCATGGTAGAGGTCGTTTAAAAAACGCTCGCCGGCGTGACCGAACGGAGTGTGACCTATATCATGCCCGAGAGAAATCGCTTCGATCAAGTCGAGGTCAAGCCCGAGCAGCTTTCCTATATTGCGCGCTATGCGCGAAACAAGCTGAACGTGCAGAGCTCGGTGAGATATGTCGTCATTTTTGTAAAAGGAGAATACTTGCGTCTTATCCGCATACCTGTTGTAATACGGGCTGTGCATTATTTTTTCCGCGTCGCGAACAAAGGAGCCGCGCCAAAGCGTCGCGCGGTCATGAGTGGGATTTCTGCGTATAGCCTTGTCCACAAATCCCATACCGCCCAATTGTTCCTTGTTAATTCTCTCTTGAAGCTCCTTGGAAAGCTTTTCGTATCCGTGCATATTTTACCTCCCGATATAACCTTTTATGATATTATTGTACCATAAAATCCATAATATAACAATATCGATTTGTAACAATAAATTAACAATAAAATAGTGACAAACACCAAGAAATGTGATATAATCATATAAACTATATGTTGAACGGAATGTATGAAAAAGGAGTGTTAATATGAAAAAGCTGTTTTGCGCGGCAGCGGCAGCGGCTATAACCGTGTCCGTGTCGCTCAGCGCTTTCGCGGCGGTATCGAATGTATCCGTCAAAAACGACACGGCGGATTCAAAGCCGGTAACATACTCGTATGATGCCGAAGAAACAGGGGAAAATGAAAAATCCATAAAGTCGCTTATGACGAAGCTTAACGACGTAAAAAGCCGCGGCTCAGCGGTTCAGACAATTACGGTTACAAGCGAAAGCGCGGATTATAAGCCCGTTTCATTCGCTTTAAGGTTATCGGTGACGGGAGAAAAATCAAATGTAAATCTATCGTCGGCGGAGACTGAAGCTCTTGACTATTACAATATAGAGGTTACCGACCCGCAGGGAAATAAAGTCTATTCGTATGAGGACGAGGAGGACGAGGACGAAAAGACGGCGTATAAAGATATACCGCTCGGAATACTCAACGTGTCGCGCGGCAGCGAGAGCAAAACATATAATATAACCATATCTGTAAATAAGGAATTAAATAAGGCAAAGATTGCTTCGGAAGCGGAGAAGCTTGACTGGAGCATAGTTTCGGAAGTGTACACGGGTGACACTGCCGCTTTGGCGTCGCCGTCCGCGTCTCCCGATACCGGCGCGTCATCACAGGCAACGCCTTCCGCCGCGCCCGAAAACGTTCCGTCATCTACAGCCGTACCGACAACGGCTCAGCCGTCCGCAGACACGGATAAAGACGGAAATGTAACGATGTCAAAGGGTACATACTTGTGCGGCAGGGACATTAAGCCCGGACGGTATTCCATGACGGGCAGCGGCAAGGTTGACGTTTACACGTCGGAAGGCTCGCTGAAAACGTCCGTATCGCTAAAGGCGAATGACGGATTTATAATAAATCTTCTTGACGGAGAAAGGATAGAGGTGGAAAGCGACACGGTATTTACTCCGTACACCGCCGCAAGACCCACCTCGTCGCCTAAGGCTTCGTCAACGCCGAAAGCGACGGCTGCTCCGAAAGCTACGGCTGCTCCTAAGGCAAAGGCGACCGCCGCTCCGTCCGCGGCAGGCAAGACTAATCCGAAAACGGGCGACACTACTCCGCTTGCGGCTGTTTCCACTGTCGGCATAGCGGCGATAGCGCTTGCGATTTATATAGCGGTAAGGAAGAAAAAAGAAAATTAATACGACGCGAAAGGACGTGTATGACCGTGAAGAAGCTGCTTACAGTTGTACAAGTCCTTTTAATTTTGGTTTTTCTCGGCTGCGGCGGATATACCGCGAAGTACTTTTACGATTCGCATAAGGCGCAAAAGGCTTTTGAGGAGCTTAAGGAAGAGACACAGGCAAATGACGGCGGCGCGAAAGAGGAACGCGCAAAAAACGGAATGTTAAAAAAATACGCCGAGCTTTACGAGCGCAATCCCGACATGACGGGCTGGCTCACCGTGACGGGTACGCCGATAGATTACCCCATCGTGCGCGGCGCGGACAACGACTACTATCTGCATAAAAATTTCGATAAGGAGTATCAGTTCAGCGGTATACCGTTTGCGGACTATCAGTGCTCGGACGGCACGGTAAACACCATAATTTACGCGCATAACATGAAAGACGGCACTATGTTCGCCGCGCTTGCCGATTACGAGAACCGCGCGTTTTACGAGACGCATAAGAACATTAAGTACGATACTTTGTATAACGAGGGGGAGTATGAAATAATAGCGGCGTTTACAACAAAGGTAGGCGCAAAGAATGAGTTTAAATATTACGAATACGCGGACATTGGCAATAAAGAAGAGTTTAACGAGTACGTCAACACCGCAAAGTCACTGTCGTTTTACGACGTCGGCTCGGGAGCTGTGTGGGGCGATGAGCTTTTGACGCTTTCGACATGCGCGTATCATACGTCGAACGAGCGCTTTGTCGTAGTGGCGAAAAAAATATAGTTGAAAATACTTGATATTTATTCTAAAATATGCTACAATCAATAAGCGCACCGATTTGCCCCTGTAGTTAAGTGGATATAATAAGTCCCTCCTAAGGATTAGTCACCAGTTCGACTCTGGTCGGGGGTGCCACGCGCCGCTCCTTTTCCGCAAAAAGCCGTCGCTTCGTTCACCTGCTCGCTTGTAAACGCGCTCACAACGGCTCACATCGCTTTGGACTTTTTGCGGTTAGTGCCGCATGCACCGGTATTATGAAATCATTGCTTTGCAAAGGCTTCTTTTTTATGCCGCGCGCCGCTCCTTTTCCGCAAAAAGCCGTCGCTTCGTTCACCTGCTCGCTTGTAAACGCGCTAACAACGACTTTAAAATTTATAATCTATACCGCTTTGTTTAAGAATGGCGTTCGCGGTGTGGCGGGATTTTATTTTTGTATCCACGGTGACATGTCTGTCTGTAATGGGACTGTACCATATGTCATGGTCGCCCTTGCCTCGCCGAACAAAAGTGCAGTTGAATTGTTTCATAAGCGCGCGGACTTTTTTCTCATACTCAGCCATTACAGTGCAATCCTTTCGTGACGCTCGGAAACAAAAGACAAGCTGAGCGGTTTTTTTGGAATTTTGTTTAAGTCAAGCAATTCTGGGACGGCGTGTCTTACGCGTTCAAGGAGCGCGTCAAAAGAACCGCTTTCAAGAACCAAACCGGCAATGTCGTCGCTCGTGGCAACCCATACCTGCGCGTCCTCGTCCCATATAAAATGAATTGTATACTCCATAAATAAACATCTCCTTTATTACAGCATTAACCTTACTTGATTATAATATCATACCGTACTTGCCGCGTCAACATTCTTTTTTGACATTATGTAAGCTTTCAAAATAACATCGCGAATAACAAAAAGCCGCTTTGCGGTGTCAAAGCGGCTCGTTGTATATATTTTTATGGGGGGGGGGGTCGGGTAGTTACCGTTATTCCTGAAGAAGTCCTTGGGCGACTTGCCTCCGCTGTACTTTGTGAAGTTTTTATAGAACAGAGAGTAGTCGCTGTACCCGCACAAAGCGGCAATATCCGACATCTTCTTACCCTCCTGGTACAGCTTTCGCGCGTACATGAACCGCAGAAGCTCGATATACTCCTTTATCGTCATACCCGTTTCCGACTTAAAGATGTGGCACATATAATACTTGTTAAAAAATACAGCGTCCGCGATTTCGTCAAGCGTAAGGGGACGTGTGAAATTCTTGTTTATGTACTTCTTTATTTTAAGCGTTTTTGACGAGTCCTCGGCGGGCGTTTGCAGCGTCACGCTCATACACTCACATATCGCGGCAATCATCTGTAATATGTACGTCTGCACAAGCATCTCATACTCCGCCGGACGCTTCGCGACGCACTCGTGAATGTTTATAAACAGCTTGTCTATTCCGTACCTTTTAACGTCCTCGGCGGCTATTTTATGCTTGCTTGCGGCGACGGCTATTCTTTCGGCAAGCGACGCGGAAAGAGTATTCGTAAACTCGTAATCGAACTGCACAAAATGACGCTCGTACATCTCGTCGCCCGTAAACACAATAGAGTGAAGCTCATTCGGCTTTGTTATAAACACATCGCCCGCGTCAGCCTCGTACTCAACGCCGTCGATAATATAACGCGCGCTGCCGCTTACGAAATACAGAACCTCATAATAATGATGTATCTGAAATGTCAGATTTTGCGGCGGGAACTTGTTGTAGCTGTACATAAAATGCCCGCGGCGAAAAGACAGCTTAGACATACTTACCGCCTCCTTTATACAATCATACCACATGACAGCAACATTTGCAATATATTTCGCAAGAATAATCATGTAAAAGATTTTCGTGCCGTGATATAATTATTACAGAATTATGTAATTATTCAACAGAATAATTATGCAAGGTGCATAATCCGCCGCAGACGTACAAGGCGGATAAGAATTTTAAGGAGGAGAAAAAGACATGAAAAAAATTGTTTCCGTAATCATAACTCTTGCTATGATTGCGTCAATGTTCACGACGCTCCCCGTATACGCCGACCCGGTCGGCGACGGCGGCGATACGTACACCGCGCCGACAAGTCCGGCTGTGACGTACAACATGAACGTTGACTGGAAGTTTAAGAAAGCGTCGGGGACGGTTTACCCGCTCGCGGAGGCTCAAAAGAGCGTAGCGCAGGGCGATAAACAGTTCTACGAAGTTGATTACGACGACAACGAATGGGAAACCGTTTCCGTTCCGCATCCGATCAACGCCGAGGACACGTTTGACGGCGCGGCTATGGACTCGGGCGAGCAGGGATATTACCGCGGCTTTATGTTCTACAGAAAGCACGTGACAATTCCCGAAACCGACGCGGGTAAAAAGATGTTCCTCGAATTTGAGGCTGTACGACAGTCGGTTTACCTGTGGGTAAACGGACAAATGGTCGGCTACTACGAGGCGGGTATCGCTCCGATAGGCTTTGACATTACCGATTACGTAAAACCCGGTCAGGAAAACATTATCGCGGTCGCGACGGATAACAGCGCATCGCGCGGCAACAACAACGAAACAAGAGAAACCAAGCCCGGCAGCGCTGCCGGCGCGGCTGACGGCAGCGGCTATGAGTGGAATACGGCTGACTTTAACGAGGTTCAGGGCGGTATTACGGGTAACGTAAATCTGTACGCTAAAGGCAAGATTTACCAGACGCTCCCGCTTTACAACAACTTAAAGACGACCGGTAACTACATCTACGGCTCGGACTACGACATAGACGCGAAATCCGCGACGGTAAACGTCAAAGCGGAGCTTCGCAACGAAACGGACGCCGACGCGGACTTAACGCTTCAGGTCGACGTTGTGGGCATGGACGGCAAACTCGCCGCCACCTTCAATCAGGAAGGCACGGCTGCCGTCCCGCAGGGCGTAAAAGTAACGGCTAACGAGGCGCTTAACGATGCACAGCTTATTTTCGCGGAGTACGACGGCAATAAGCTTGTAAGCGCCGTGCTCGGCGATAAGATTACGCTTGCCAAGGACGCCGAGGGTGTTTATGAAGTGCCGTCATCAATCGTTTCCGCGTCCGGTACCGTAAAAACGATGGTATGGAATTCCTTAAAAGACATGAAGCCGATGAACGCATCATTCGCACCCGCAACAATGGAAATCAGCCACCACCTGAGCATGGTTCCCGATGACGCGTACGAGGACAATCCCGCCGCGACTGATATTTCCCCCGAAGGAGTATCTTACATAACGGCTTCGGCTAAAATGACGAATATGCGTTTCTGGAGCGATAAAGATCCGTACCTTTACACAGTTTACACAATTCTTAAGGACATGGACGGCAACGTGATAGACGTTCAAAAAACGGTTACGGGCTTCAGAAAGGTTGACTATAACATAAACGAGGGTCTGCTTATAAACGACAAGAGCACTTACTTAAAGGGCTACGCGCAGAGAGCGACAAACGAGTGGGCTGTTGTCGGCACGGCAAACGACTGGCTCACCGACATTGATATGCAGCTTCTTAAGGAATCAAACGGCAACCACATTCGTTGGATGCACGTTGCACCGAAGCCTGTCGAGGTACGAAGCACCGATAAATACGGTATACTTGTAACCTGCCCCGCGGGCGACAAGGAAGGCGACGCTGAGGGAAGACAATGGGATCAGCGTGTCGAGGCTATGCGCGACGCTATGATCTATTTCAGAAACAATCCTTCCGTACTCTTTTGGGAAGCGGGTAACAACGCGATAAGTCCCGCGCATATGCAGGAAATGACCGACTTAAAGGCAAAGCTTGACCCCAACGGCGGACGTTTCACGGGCAGCCGTACAATAAGCAGCAAAGAGCAAATCGAAGCTGCCGAGTATGTCGGTACAATGCTTAACAGAAACGCTTCGGCGGCAAAGACTTCAATGCAGTCGGCGAACAATAAGTATATGCCTATCATGGAAACGGAATACGCGCGTGACGAAGCGCCAAGACGTGTTTGGGACGATTATTCTCCGCCCGATTACGATTATAAGAACCGGTGGCTCAACGGTGCCGATAAGGAAGACGGCTATGATATGTGGGACGAAACGTCCGAGGACTTTGCGAGAATAAACGCGTCGGCGTACAACGAGTTTTGGGCGGGCAGAGTCGGAGGCGGCGGAAGCGAACTGTATGCGGGTGCCGCTATAATGGTATGGTCTGACTCGAACATGCACAACAGAAACACATATTCGGAAAACTGCCGTACATCGGGTAAGGTTGACGCGGTAAGAATTGAAAAGGAAGCATTTTACGCGCTTCAAGCCGTACAGTCCGATACACCGGCGGTACACATCGTCGGTCACTGGAGCTATCCTTCGTACATAAAAGACGATAAGGAAAAAGGCAATTACTGGTACGAGGACAGAACGTTAAAGGATGGAAGCCCCGTTCACTGGGAGCCGAACGGCAAATTCCTCCAAAGAGATCCTACCAAGAAGGACGTATATGTGATCGGTTCACCCGATATAGTCAAGGTAGAGCTTTACATAGACGGAAAGCTTGAAAAAACAAACGTAAAGCCCGAAAACAATTTCGTATACAAATTCACGGAAATCGACGTTACACAGGGCGACGAGGTAAGCGTAAAGGCGTATAACGACAGTGATATTATGGTTGCCGAGGACAGCATAAAGAGAACCGGCGAGCCGGCTGAGGTTCGTCTTACTCCGGTTATGGGACCTGACGGACTTATAGCGGACGGCTCCGACGTTATGTACTTCGACGTTGAAGTACTTGACGAGGACGGAAACGTATGTCCTCTCGATTACAGCAGACTTGACCTTAGCCTCAGCGGAAACGGCGTACTACTTGGCGGCTACACAAGCGGCGTTGGCGCTCTGAACACAACGCATAAGAACTACACTTTTGCCGAGTGCGGAAGAAACAGAATATTCGTGCGCTCGACGAGAAACGCAGGTCCGATAACATTGGAGGTTACTCACGCGACGCTTGGCAAAGTAGAGGCAAGCATTAATTCCGTTGCGTTCGATAACAGCGTTAGTGGCGCGGAAGGTCTTTCAACAACGATGCAGCGCGCGTTCAAGGCAGACGAGAAGCCTCCCGTTGTGGAACAGAAGGTAGAGGCATTTAAGCCGCTGGCTGCTCCCGTAAAGGCTGACTTCAGCGAAAACGGCAACACTGAAATTGCTAAAGAGATCGACACAAACGTTTATTATACTGTAAAAGTAAACGGCGAAGATCTTGCTCTTGCGGGCGACCTTCGCGCGAGAGACGGTTCGGCAGGACAGGGCGTATTCGGACCCGTCAAACCTGTACTGGAAAAACTTAAGGCTTTGGGCGCGATTAGCGACTATACCCTTGGCGGCAGTACTCTTACAATGACATTTACCGCAGGAGGACATACGTATAAAGTTGCAGCCGATACGAATGCGATATATAAGGATGGAGAAACGAACGGAACAGAGATAATCGAAAACGCAATGGCAATCGGCGGAGATTTGTTTGTGAATTACAGCGCCGTATTCGGAAGAGATTATATTGACGGCGTAACATTTGCCAAAGACGCGAACGCAAAAACGTGCACGATAACCTACAGTGCGGCTTCGGGCGCTTCTCTTGACAGCATTGAGCTTATGAGCGAGGACGATATTGAATTGACCGCTGTTGAACCGAAGGATCCCGCGGACTGTGAGAAGCAAGTCCTCAATCTCACTTATGACGACAAGCCGAACAGATGTCTTACAGTATCCGGTGAAAAAGTAGCAAATGCGTTTGAACAAAACATGGGTGCGACGCTTCAAAAGGAAAGCCGTATTTCATTTGACTTCCGATTTGATGAAGCGTCGGGAAGCATCAGGTTTACAAACAAAGATAATAAAACCGGTCCGAACATGTCGTTCGACGGTACTAATTTCAGAACACAGACGGGCAGCGGCAAGAATGATTATCAGGATTTGGGCGCGATAGAGCTTAACAAGTGGTACAGATTTGTCATTGAAGGCAAAATGGCGGTCGCTAACCCTTCGGCTGTGGGTACACTTTACAGTCTTGAAAGCGGCGAGCCTGTTCTGATTAAAGAGACGCCCGGAATGAATCTGAGAAATTTCGGCGGCACCAACAGCAAATTGGCTGATTGGCTGGAAGTAAATCCCGGAATAAGCATTGATAATCTAACTGTCACATCACTGTATGCAAACTCGGTAGATGTTTCGGCTGTAAAGACCGACATAAAAGCCAACCAAAACGTATTGCTGTCAGCGACGGCAAAACGAAATAACGCGGCGGTAACCATTCCGGAGTTTGAATGGTCAATCTATGACACGGAGGGAAATCTGCTTAACGACGATACAATAAAAATTGAAAACAGTATACTCTTCACAACAGTCGAAACGCAAACCAAGTCTATTGTTGTAAGAGCGACCGCCAAGACACCGGGCAGTCCGTACGGCGAGGTTGAAATCAATATAACCGCTATAGACACGTCCAATGATACGCTTAACAGTATTGAGCTCGCATGCGATCAGGAGTATGTACGCCTTAATGAGCCGGCTCAAATCACCGTATCGGCGAAGATGGACGGCGAGGATGTCACGGTGGAGGACGACGATATAGTATGGACCGTTCTCAATGGGGCAGGAGTACGTGAAACGGGTAATACGGGCATTACGGTTACAAACGGCACTGTGGAAGTAACCGAGGACGTAATTCCGCAGACAATAACCGTAAGAGCGTCCAATATATCCGGCAGCGCTTACAAAGATATTAAGCTTGACGTTAAGCCCGGAACAATGATTCTTGACGGCGAAGAAGGAAACAAGGACGAATTTGTTTCCGGCGACGCATGTGAGGAGGTTGTAACAGGACGTGAGCTTAAGGAAGGTTCATGGGACGGCTCCGGATATTATAACATAACCGCCGCCACAGATTTTGTCGGCTTCGAAAGTGACAACAGTGATAATGTTCTCTACAGCGCAGACCTAAGGTTCGGCGGCGAAGGCGCAGGCTGGACTGTTTGGAACACCGGCAAGGGCAAGCAGGGCATGCAGGTTACTTATAAGGGCGGCAAGATTGGCATAGTAAGAGACGGCAGCAACACAAACACATATTGCAATGTTGACACCGAATCATGGTACAATGTTCAGATTATGTGCGCGACAGGCGCAGGCGAGAACTCGTACGCTAACCTTATCGTATATAAGTACGTTGACGGTAAGCGCGTGAACCCCGAAACGGGCGAAGCGGGTAAGCCGTATGTTGCGGAGGGTATTCCGATGAGAAACCTTGCAGAGAGCACAGCGAACCATATCGGAATAAACCCGAACACCTGTGTTGACAACGTATACTGTGCGAAGATTGTTCCCGACGAGCTTGCGGCAAGCGTTGATAAGACCACAATGTTCGCCGGTCAGTCGATACAAGGTACGGCTACGGCGCTCCGTAAGGGCGTTCCGTTCGGAAACACGCTTGCGGGACTTATTGCATGGCGCATATACAACGCGGACAACACCGCACCACTCGGTTCGGACCTTATCAAGGTTGACGCGTCGGGTAAGATGACGGTCGACGCGATGGCTGAACCGCAGACGGTATACTTAAGAGCACAGACTCTTGGCGGAGAGCTCAGCGATGCGGTTAAGATCACGATCCAGTCCGGCGACATATTCGCGATAAATAAGATTGGATTTAATGAGGACTACACAAAGGTAACGCAGCTCAAGGTAACGAAGAACTTCGCGTACTCCGACACGGTAACCTTTATCGTAGCCGTATACGACAGCGCGGAAACAACGCTTAAGAGCATTACGACAAAGAAGATGTCGGCAAAGAGCATAGCCCGCGAGGAGATTTCCGCAATATCTATGGACGCTCCCATGCCCGACGGCTTCAATAAGGACAGCGATGTTCTCTACGTCTACGCGATGACCTCGAACAGCGAAAACGAAGCCGTAACGGAGGACGACGGCACAATTACGGCAGCGTTTGACGGCAATGAACTGTCGTTTACGGAGACGCCCGCGTTCGACGAATCAAAGCCGGTTATCGTAATGGTCGTAAAACCCGAAACGGTAACGACGAGCGTTCAGGACAGCGATGTGGTTTACATAAAACAAATGAACGGCGCAGACCTTGCAGACTTCACGTCAATAAATATTCCTGATGCCGAGTCCGGCAGCTACATCATTAAGATTGCAGGCAAAAAGGATGGCATATCGGTAATAGATACGGGCGTGGTGACAAAAGAATAATACAAAACCGCGAAAATAACGCTGAAAAAAGGGGCTTTTCAAGCCCCTTTTTTCGTTTTTAAGTGTATAAATTCATAAAATAAATAAGAAAAAGGGTGATTTTATTTTGTAATCTTTTAACAAAATGTATTGAAAATTCTTTTCCTATATGATATAATAACACTATATATAGATAATATAGATGAAAGAAGGCGCAATATGAAGACATTTAATACGACTGATATACCAAGAACAGAGCGAATAGACAAGCTTTTGGAAGATTTGTTTGCAAAAATGCCGGAAATAGAGGCGGAAAGGGCTGTACTTCTTACGGAGAGCTATAAGCAAACCGAGGATTTACCTAATGTTAAGCGCCGCGCAATGGCGTTTGAACACATTCTTGAAAATATCCCGATAACGATTCGTGACAACGAGCTTATAGTCGGCAGCGCCACCAAAGCCCCCCGCAGCTGCCAAGTTTTCCCCGAATATTCCTACGAATGGCTTGAAGCTGAATTTGACACGGTTGAAACGCGCGAGGCCGATCCGTTCCATATAAGCGAGGAAACAAAGCGCGCGCTGCGCGAGGTGTACCCGTATTGGAAAGGCAAGACTACGAGCGAGCTTGCGACGGCGTACATGGCTCCTGAAGCGAGACTCGCGATAGAGCATAATATGTTCACGCCCGGCAACTATTTCTACAACGGCGTCGGACACGTTACCGTTGACTACGGCAAGGTTGTGCAGATAGGCTTTAAGGGTTACATGGAAATCCTTGAAAACGAATTGAACAAGGCCAACGTCTATGACAGCGACTACTCAAAGAGACACGAGTTTTTGGAGTCGTGCCTCATCTCGTGCCGCGCGGCTATAAATTACGCGCGCCGCTACGCTAATCTCGCTTACGAAAAGGCGCAGAAATGCACTGATCCCGTGCGCAAGCAGGAGCTTATGCAGATTGCGAAAAACTGCGCGAAGGTGCCCGAAAACGGTGCGGACACGTTCTACGAGGCGTGCCAATCGTTCTGGTTCGTGCAGATGCTTATTCAGATGGAGGCGAGCGGTCACTCGATTTCACCGGGACGCTTCGACCAGTATATGTACCCCTACTACAAGGCGGATATTGAAAAAGGAATACTGACGCGCGAGTTTGCTCAGGAGCTTCTTGACTGTATATGGATAAAGCTCAATGACCTCAATAAGGTTCGTGACGCTGCTTCGGCGGAGGGATTTGCAGGTTACAGCCTGTTCCAGAACCTCTGCGCCGGAGGTCAGACGCGAGACGGTCTTGACGCGACGAACGACCTTTCTTTCCTTTGTATTCAGGCTTCGATGCATACGCGTCTCCCCGCGCCGTCGTTCTCGGTGCGTATCTGGAACGGTACGCCGAACGAATTTATGATAAAATGCGCCGAGCTTACGCGCACGGGCGTGGGACTTCCCGCGTATTACAACGACGAGGTTATTATTCCCGCGCTTATGAGCAGAGGCGTTACTCTTGAGGACGCACGCGACTACAACATAATCGGATGCGTTGAGCCGCAGGCGTCGCATAAAACCGACGGCTGGCACGACGCGGCGTTCTTCAATATGTGCCGTCCGCTGGAATTGGTATTCTCGAACGGCGTTGACAAGGGCGTGCAGGTCGGCTTGAAGACCGGCGACGTTCTGCAGATGAAAACGTTTGACGAGTTCTACGACGCGTACAAGGCGCAGATGAAGTACATGATACAGCTCATGGTAAACGCCGACAACGCCATCGATGTGGCGCACGGCGAGCGCGGACAGCTTCCGTTCGTGTCGATGATGATTGACGACTGTATCTCGCGCGGCAAGACGATACAGGAGGGTGGCGCTCACTATAACTTCACAGGCCCGCAGGGTTTCGGTATCGCGAATATGACGGACGCGCTCAACGCTATAAGAACACTCGTGTTCGATAAGAAGCTCGTGTCGATGGCTGAATTTAAGGACGCGCTTTTACATAACTACGGCAGAGGTCTTACCCCGAAGGCGGCTAAGAACGCCACGGCGGAGGTTGTTAAGAACCTCGCGGATATGGGTAAGCCGGTCACAAAGGCGCAGATCGAGGAAATATGCAGAATGTTCCTTGCGGGTACGTCGTCAAAGGAGGACGTTGCGCGTTATGACAAGCTGCTCGAAATGATAGACGAGCTTCCCAAGTACGGCAACGATATTGAAGAGGTTGACCTGTTCGCGCGCGACGTTGCGTACGTGTATACACGCGAGGTCGAAAAGTATTACAATCCGCGCGGCGGTCAGTTCCACGCCGGACTGTACCCCGTTTCGGCTAACGTGCCCCTTGGTGAGCA
>CANQQW010000047.1 GCA_947626075.1 uncultured Clostridia bacterium | reverse complement strand
TCGTAGTCTTGCCCACACCGCCTTTTTGTGTAGTAACCGTAATAATCATCTTTTTATCCTCCTGAAATATTAATTTTAGGTTAATATTTCGCAAAAACGAAAAAGGAAGCTATAAAAACCTTTTAGTCAGGTTTTTATAGCTTCCTTTTTAAGCATTATTAATTTATCCCTACACATCGGTTAAAATCTTGTTTATAAGAATTAACCGAACCCTTTTAATTTGTGTAGGTAGAACTGGTGACGCTTTATCCGCACCAAAAGTAAAACAGACCGCATAAATATGCGGTCTGTTTTCTTTTATCCCCGAAAAAGCCCCGAATTTGTTTTATTTTGTGTGTTAGTGCTGTTGTTTGAAAAGTCCTGAATAATAAAAAATGAGAAAGTGAAAAGTAAAAAAGGCGTGTGACCGCCCTTTTTGACATTACTTAATATAAAAACATCGGCGCACCGAATGAATCGGATACGCCGATATTTTTGGTAGGCATCGTCTATGATAATTATACGCCTACAGTGCCGCCTTGTCAAGACTATAAACGTAATTAGTACAAACCACCTATAATAGCATACCACCTAATTTAGCGAGCGCATAGGACGTATAGAACGTGATAAATATTCTTAGCCAATATAGTCGCCGATGTTGATACTTTTTATCTATTTTCAGAAGAACACAAATCGACAAAGCCGGTAAATTTCATTGACAGAACCTTATTTACATGCTATAATTGATTATGTGTTTTGACACATAAGCTTTATTATGCAGTATTTTTTTGAATACTGAATAATACCGATTGTAAAGCCTACAAAAAAGGAACACACATAAAATTATTAACGGGCATAAAATCGACAGCGGTTCTGCGGCCGTCTTTCGCTCATCAGCCCCGAATAAAATAAATTACGGATGGCGGGGAAATATGGAAAAGAGAAAAAACTATCGCGAATACGCTGCTGCGTTTCTTGCTTTTTGCTTGATGATAATACAAAGATTTTTTCCGCACGCAGGTTACGGTCCCGTAATGGATGATTGGTTCCTTTACGGAGATTTATACGATAATATATGGACGCAATATATAATTCCGACTCAGAAATTGGCAATTCGCCCTATGGTGGGGCTTTTTGATACGTTTATAATTGCGCCGCTTTTCACACATATGTGGATCGTCAAGCTGTTAATGTGCTGTATGCTGTTTGCGGCGGTGCTTATGTTATATAAGGTTTTGGAAAAAAACGGTTTTGCCGCCGGAGGCGCGCTGCTTTTGGCAGCTTGCCTGCTGCCTCTGAATACGGAGGCAACATATTGGATAGGCGCAGCTTCGAGAATTGTATGCGCTTTGTTTTTTATCTCCCTTTCGCTGATGCTCATATCGCATTATATTGAAACCTCCCGAACCGGCTTCCTTGTATTATATATTATTTCGGGGCTGTTTGCCGTCGGATTTTATGAGCAGGCGATACTTCCGTATTTGTTCTTAAGCGCGTATATTATTTTAAAAAACGGAGATAAAAAGCTTCTTGCAATTCCGATAATCCATGCCGTTCTTATAGCGTTATTTTATTTGGCGCACCATAGCTCGCCGGAAATAGCCTCGCGCGGACAGCTTCTTACCGAAAATATATTGCAGCATACAAAGTCCACCGGCGTTGCCGCCGCGCAAATCCTTGTGCCGATTAATATGCGTATGCTTTCGGTCGGATTTAAGGAAGGAACCGAGCTTTTGCTTTCAAGGTATAAAATTGTGCTGATGATTATAGCGATAATATCAGTCATTTTCGGGTACTTTTCGTCGGCTAACCAAAGCAAAAAAGATAAATTTGAATGGAAAAAGGCGTTAATCGGAATTTTGTTTGCCGCTTCGGGAATAGTTTTGGTATTTGTACTTTCCGACACACGGTTTACTATCCGTTACGTATTTTTCTTTATCGTGGGACTGGGCGTTTTCGCGGGAGAAATATTGAGGCTGGTTCCGCGGCCGATAAAAAAGATAGTTTACATTATCGGATTTTCAAGCGCGGCATTTGTGTTTACCGTTTCGGGAATAGGAATAGTCAATCAATTTAACACAGTTTCCGCGCATGACACAGAAATTGCCGATAATCTCATAGAGGCGGATACGGAAAAAAATTTGACCGATTTGGGCAAATGCTCATATCTGCTTGACACATATGATTATTACAGTGACGTAAACAGCGTCAACTGCTGGGAGACAGTCCGCGCGGCGTGCAGCGGCTACGCGGATATTACAGGATGCGTAAAGCACAGGCTCGGCATCGCGGAAATAAATAACATTATGCCTATAAAAGAGGGTGAGCCGGCGGATTTGGCAACAAACCTCTGGGCAAACAGCTGCAGCTTTTTCGCACTGATGCCGGACTTAAGCGTTATAAGTCTGGATATAGAGCCGGACGGCGACAATTTTATTCTTTCAAAGGAAAACGGTGATTTATACGGCAAAATTATTTTTGATGAAGGCTCGTATTATCATTTTGAAAAATAAATTCAGATAAGCAAAAACAATTATTATGGAGGAGAGTAATTGAAATGAAAAAATTTGTATGCATTGTATTAAGCATCATCATGGCTATGTTCGCACCCGCGGCGTACGCTTTTGAATTCCCGGAGCCGGATTGGGGAGAGTTGCTGAACCATCGCAGGCAGCAGGTATCGCAAACCGATTTTGAACTGTACGTTGAGGGAAATCCCGAAAATTGTGTATATTACGGAGCTAAGCTTGAGCCGCGCGCCGGCACCTACATAGGAATGGTGGCTGAGAATTCCGCACAATTTGAGCCGATTGGTTCATATCTCACATATATTCAGGATTTCAGTCAGAGTGATTTTTATTATCCGGCAAATGAGTTGATAGAAAACGGCAACAAAATTACTATGGTAGGCTGGACCGTGACTTCTTTGGACAATGTGGATTTTGATGCTATGCGCAGGGTCTTGGACCGATTAAACGAATATAACAAGCCTATGTTTATCCGTTTTGCCAATGAAATGAATATATCAACTCTGGGAGATGACCCCCAACGGTATGTCGATATATTCCGTCAAGCGGCGAATATGATTCACGAATATCCCAATTTTGCCGTTGTATGGTCGCCGAACGATATGGGCGCGCTTGACAGACCGCTCGAGTGGTTTTACCCCGGAGACGAATATGTAGATTGGGTGGGCGTCAGCAGCTATATGACAAAGTATTTCCTGCACAATCCCAATACGACGGTTGAGGATTCCATATATTTTATGACCGGAGATTACGGCTGGACTACAAACAAGCTCAGACCTACCCTGGAGTTTATGAGCGAGCATAACATCAATAAGCCCGTAATGATAAGCGAGGGCGGCGTGGTACGCACGGACTACATAAATACTGATTACAGCGGCTGGCACGAATCTCACCTAAGGCATATGCTTTGGAATACGATAATGAAGTACCCGCAGGTGAAGATGATAAATTACTTTAACAGCGATCTTACGGGTATAGAGGACGATGTGTTCTATATATCGGACTTCCCGTCGTCAATCGAAATCTTTAAGCAAGCCGCGTCAAACGGAGCGTATCTGCTTTCGGCTAACGATACGCCCGACTTCACCTTTGCGCCCGCGAATAACGGCGACACTCTCATGGCGAAGAACGGTATCGTAAAGTTATACACGCTCGCGTATTTCCCCAACCAGCCGAACATAACGGTAGATTACTTGATTGACGGGCAGTGGTTCCACTGCTCAAAGGATATACCATACACCTGTAATTTTGATATAAACAGCATAACGGACGGAGAGCATAAATTGAAAATATTGGCAAACGGAACAAGCCGTGAATACACGCTGTACAAGAGAGGTCAGTATATGAGCTTCGGACATGAGCCGGATCCGTCCGCCGTCGCAGTACCCGCTCCCGATATATCGGTAGCTCTTAACGGTCAATCGATCTCGTTTGAACAGCCGCCTATAATGGAGAACGGTCGTGTTCTCGTTCCGCTTCGTACGATATTTGAGGCGCTGGGCGCGACGGTTGAATGGGAGCCGTCAACGCGGACAGTAACATCAAAGCGCGGCAATACGACAGTTAAGCTTACCATAGGCAATAATAAATTGTATAAAAACGGCAGCGCGGTAACGATTGACGTTCCGGCACGGCTTGTAAGCGACCACACGATGATACCTGTCCGCGCTACAGCCGAAGCCTTCGGCGCGACGGTCGAATGGAATGACGACAGCAAAACGGTTACAATAACGGACTAAAAAATACGCACGTTAATCATCGGTGTATGTAATACTAAGTAACTTTTGAAAAAAATAACACCGCGCGAAAAAATAAAAAAAGAATCCTTTGCGAGGCAAAGGATTCTTTTTTTTATTATATCATGTCGGCGAAACCGGTTTGGTCGAAGATGGTTTGAACCGTTTCGTTTTGTCCGGTGACGGTGAGGTTACCGTTTCCGACCTGCTTAATCATAAGAAGCAGCACGCGCAGTCCGGCAGATGAAATATATTCAAGTTCGGACGCGTCAACGGTGATTTTTTCAACCTTTTCCTGAGCCGTCGTTTTCTCGTAAACGCCCAAAAGCTCCGGCGCGGTTACGGAGTCAAGTCTGCCGCGAAGCGTAATCTTCATTTCGCCGCCGTGAGTGTTTGCCGTTACGCCGAACGACGCGCTTTCATAGTTTTCTTCCGTTTCCTTAAAGTTTTCGTCGGGCGTGAAAATCCAGATGTACACGTTTTCAAGCGACTTGATATAATCCGCTTTCGCCTCGTCGGAGTAATCAGCAAGGCTGCCGATTTTGGTCACGCAATCCGACATAGGTACGCGCTCCCACTTTAAGCCTACCGAGCGGAGGAAGTCCGTTACGGTTTTCATGGTGTTTTCAAAATCGTACGCCAAAACGGTCATATTCTGCACCTCTATGTTTGTGTCCGACTGCTCCGCGTATACGTCCATAGTTTTTACCAAATCCTCAAACGCGGCTTCGCCGTGGACAGCCTTAAGCGCCGCCATAAACAGCGGGTTCAGGTCGGTGTCGGACGTTACCCACCGTCCGCCGAATTCCTTGAGCAAACGGCGGATATTCGTGCAAAGCTCGGTAAGCTCGGAGTTATTAAAATACGTGAGCAAGCCGTCGGAAATTATGGTGATTTCGCCGTCAACAGAGCTGAGAGCGTCACGGAGCGAGCGGTAATTTGTCGCATCGGTGCCGTGAAATTCCCTGTTCTTTATTCCGCGTTCGGCGCACATTTCACCGATAATCGGCGCGATCTCGTCCGTTACAATGGGCAGGTCGCAGCCTATGTAGGGCATATCCTTAAGCTGCTCATTCAGAGCGCGGGGAGAGTAGCCGCAAGCGATATCAACAATGGTGCTGTCCTTGTAATTGCTTACGACTTTGTTGGTGGAGAGGTAGCGCGTTTCCACAACTAAGGTCAGGTCAGGGCTGAGAGCCACTTTCTGTTCCTCCGTACCGATAAGCGAGTCGGCGTCTACGCCGAATTTCTTAGCCAATACCGGCGCGTCCTTATCGCCCGCAATGCAGAAATGGAGCAGGACGGCTTTCGCCGTATTGTATATCGGATTTGTTTGTTCTCTGAGTTCTTTTTCGTTATCCAATTTGTGTTCCTCCTTTAATAATATATTTTTATGTTAAAATAATTTTACTGTTTTTATATTAAAAAAGCAACATTTTGGCATGAACGGTACTTATAATGACATAAACGGTACTTATAGTGGCATGAACGGACGGTATTGCGCGGTTTTTCAACGGTTAGCCTTGCTTTTTTTCAAGCTACCTTATCATAATTTTTGCTCAATTAGTATATATTTTCGCAAAAATAACGTTCATTTTTCAAATTAAAGCTATAGTTTTTTCATCAAAACATCATAGCGCGCATAGCTTTTTCGGTAAAAAAAGCGGGGATATTGAAATTTACAGCTTTCAATATCCCCTCTTTTATTTCACAGCGCCCTTAACTAAGTATGATCTACCCCTTAATCAGTGATAACGCCGCACCCCTAATTGGGTTAAATTAACATATCCTTTATTCCGCGGCAGCTCCGCCTTCGATTACAAGCTCTTCCTCATAATCAAGTCCGTATGTGTCCGCGAGGGTAGCCTCGTAATCCGCATGGAAAAATTTCTCCTCTCCGAGAGAAGTGATTTCATCGTTTAACCAATTAAGCACGCTTTCGTTGCCCTTTGATACAGCCGGAGCAATTGTGTCCTTGCTGCCGAGTGTCGGGATACCTACGGTGTAGCCTGTCGTGGATAGCGAGTACGCTATAACCTCGGTGTTGTCGTTCGCCCACGCCGCCGCGCTGCCGTTTTCGAGCGCGCTCTTCGCGTTCGCGTATGTATCGTACTTTTGGAGCTTTATGTTAGGATAATTCTGAGTGAGATACGTTTCAGCGGTCGTACCCGAAATTACTATCATTTCATCGTCCGCGTTCCAATCGTCAAGCGATGTGACAGGTTTGCTTTCGGGAGAAACGACGCCGAGCGACACGTTCATGTACGGAAGCGCAAAATCGACCTCCTCCGCTCTTTCGGGCGTTACCGTGAAGTTTGCGAGAACCACGTCTACCTTGCCGGTTTTAAGATACTCGATTCTGTTCGCCGCCTCGGTCGACACGAAGTTTACCTTAACTCCCAAATCCTCGCCTATGCGCTTCGCAAAATATACGTCGTAGCCCTGATACTCGCTGTTTTCGTCAACGTAGCCGAACGGGTGCTTATCGGAGAATACGCCGATATTTATCTCGCCGCTCTCTTTTATCTCGTCAATGGTGCGGTAAACGCCCGCAGATGTGCTGCCCGTTTCGGTCGCGGGAGCGCCGCCTCCGCAGGAGGTTATGCCCAACGCGGCTGTGAGGGCAAGAGTGACTAATGTGATAAGTTTGATTTTCTTCATTTTCTTTACTCCTTTCAAGTCCTTTTGTTGTTTTTATATATTTTTAATTAAAATCAGGCTGTTTTTTCGCTGCGGACAGTTTTCGCATTATTTTTTCCTATTCTCTTTCAAAATTGAAAATATTCAAAAATTGTTTCGCTCTGTCCGTTTTCGGATTTTCAAAAAACGTCTCGGGGTCCGCGTCCTCGATGATTTTACCGTTTTCGAGGAACAGCACCCTGTCCGCTATGGCTCTCGCGAACTGCATTTCATGAGTGACGATAATCATCGTCATGCCGCGCTTGGCAAGACCAATCATTACGTCAAGCACCTCACGAACCATTTCCGGGTCAAGCGCCGCCGTCACCTCGTCGAACAGCATCATTTCCGGGTGCATACACAATGCGCGCACTATCGCGACACGCTGTTTCTGTCCTCCCGAGAGCTGTCTCGGATAGCTTTTCGCCTTATCCGCAAGTCCGACGCGCTTTAAAAGCTCCATCGCCTCTTTCGTAACCTCGTCCTTTTTACGCTTCTGCGCCTTTGTCGGCGCTAAAAGTATATTGTCAAGGACGTTTAAATGAGGGAACAGGTCATAGCTTTGAAATACCATTCCTATCCGCTGCCTGAGCGTTGACAAATTCTTGCTGCCGTATACTATCTCGTCGCCGTTAATCGTGATTTTGCCGCCTTGGATAGGCTCGAGCGCGTTTATGCAGCGCAGCATCGTGCTTTTTCCGCAGCCCGACGGACCGACAACAACGATAACCTCGCCCTTTCGGACGGTAAAGCTTATATCGTCAAGCACGGTGTTATCTTCAAAGCGTTTTGTCAAATGCTCGATTTTTAATAATTCCTCAGCCATTCGTTCACCCCCATTTCTTTTCAAGACGTTTCGCCAGCATACTTATAGGCCAGCAGATTATGAAGTACATTAAAAGCACGGTCAGATACACTCCGAAAGCCGCGTTCGGGCTTGACATTCTGTTCGCCTCTATTATCTGCTGCGCGACCTTTAAAACCTCGACAACGCCTATCATAAGTATAAGGCTCGTGGTCTTTATCATTCGCGTTATAAGATTTATGGAAAGCGGCACCAGCCGCCTTACCGTCTGCGGTATGATAACGTACAAATACGTCTGGGAGGGCGTAAGAGTAAGCGCCGCCGCGCTTTCGTACTGGTGCTTCGGTATGCTTATGAGCGCGCCGCGTACCAAATCGCTCATTTCAGCCGTACCCCATACGGTAAAGACTATTATCGAGGAAAGCTCGCCCGATATATTTATCCCGAGCGCGCTCGTCGCGCCGAAGAATACGATAAACAGAAGCACAAGCTGAGGCATTATGCGTACAAATTCGAGATACACACGAGTTATAACCTTTACAATCGGGTTCTTCGAGGTCATTACTATGCCGAGCAAAATTCCGAGCGGTATGCTTATCGCGACCGCTATGAGGCTTATCCGCACGGCTACCCAAAGTCCGCCAAGAAGGCGAATCATATTTTTGCCCTTAAAGAGTACGTCAAGACCCAAATCCGGCATGGCGCAGCCTCCTTTCGAGGATACTTCCCAAAATCGAAACGGGGAGCAGTATTATTAAGTAAA
This sequence comes from uncultured Clostridia bacterium, assembly GCA_947626075.1. Lineage (GTDB taxonomy): Bacteria > Bacillota > Clostridia > UBA1381 > UBA1381 > Hominilimicola. The sequence goes on along the minus strand of CANQQW010000047.1, from coordinate 8,408 downwards.
ACACAACAAGCATTAAAAGACTTTCCGTTGTTTTATAATAAAGTCCAATCAAGTCTTTCGCGGTAAACATCAAATCCATAAGGCTCACCGCGCTGAAAACGCTTGTTTCCTTGAGCAGAAATATAACGTTTGCCACAAACGCCGGCACGCTTATCGACACCGCCTGAGGCAGTATTACACGCGTCAGCGCCTGCGATTTTTCCAAGCCTAAGCTCAGCGCGCTTTCCATCTGAATAGGCTCGACCGCCTCTAAGCCGCTCCGAAACGCCTCCGCCATATAGCTGCCGCCCAAAAACGCAAGTCCGGCGACGCCGCAGCCCTCCGGCGTAGTCGGTATCCCGATTTTCGGCAAAGCGTAGTATATGAAAAAAAGCTGAATCAAAAGCGGCGTGTTGCGGCTTATTTCTATGTACGCGGAAACGACACGCCGTAGAACCGGCACTTTGAAATACAGCGCGACCGCGCAAAGAAGTCCCACGGCGACCGCTATCGCTATTCCGGCGTAACCGATTTTGACGGTCAGAAGCGCCGCCTCCTTATACAGCGGCAGATATTCCCGAATGAAATCCCAATTCATACAGTTTCCCTCACATCACAATATATTATACAACAAATTCCTATCATGTCAATAGGTTTTATATGATTTATGTTCAATGCCCCAAAATCATCATAAATCGCGCCGCTGCTTTGTGCGGTCTGCACAATAGGGCGCGAGCTTATTTTTTTATGTATTTATCAAATTAATATTATACACAACTTCTTAAATAATGTCAATAATTTCATGGAATTAAGAAGATAATTAATGAATGGCTACTATTGACATTTAGCTCATTTTGTGGTATCTTTTTTTATGTATGGCATTTGGTTTTGTAATATTTTGCATATAGGTAATATGCTGTGAAATAAATCTACGGAGGGTCGGATGTAAATGGCTAAGGAATCCATTATGCGCATCGTTGAGGCGGAGAGGCTTGCCGACGAGGCGGAGGCGCGCGCCAAAGCCGAAAGCAAGGATATTATGCAAGCCGCCGAGGACGAGGCGAAGAAAATCGTCGGCGACGCGAAGGCGGAGGCTCTGCGGCTTATAAGCTCGCGCGTCGAAGAAGCCAAAACTGCCGCCGCGGCGATTGAAAAGGACGCGGCGTCGGACGCGCGCGCGGGCGCTGCGCTGCTCGCGAAAAACGCCGCAAACGGGCGTGAAAAGGCGATAGAAACGGTTATAAGCGCTCTTGTGAGCTGAAGAAAAGAGGGTGATTATTTTTGAAGGTTCCCATGAGCCGTATCACCATATACGGTATTAAAAAGGACAGAAAAGCCGTTTTGGAGTTTTTACAGCGTATGCAGTGCGTGGATATTTCCGAGGGCGACGCGGATAACGCTCAGCTCGGCTTTTCAAATATGAACACTGCCGATTCGCAGTCGGAGTTTATGCGTGAGAGAACCGTCGGAGAAAAGGCGATAGATATTCTCGAAAGGTACGCGCCGTCCGAAAAGGGGCTTCTCTCCTCGTTCGAGGGGCGGAAAACTCTCTTGGCTGAGGAGTATTACAGGTATGTGGACGATATTCCCGAAATGATGAGAATCGCGGGAATAATTACGGAAGCCGCCGACGAGATCGCGGAGAGACGCGGGCAAATCGTGCGGTGTATGGCGGAGCTTGACGAGCTTAGTCCGTGGATGGGGCTGGACGTTTCGCTCTCGGAGGAAGGCACGAAAAAAAGCTCCTGCTTGATTGGTACGTTTCCCGAGGCTCTGACATCGGAAGCGCTTCTTGAACGGTACTGCTCGGCGGAGGGCGTTCCCCCGATTTACGCGGAAACGGTAAACGCCATGCCGCAGCAGACCTGCGCGTTTATACTCTGCTCCAAAAAGCATGTTTCGGAGTGTGAAAACAGGCTCCGCGCGATAGGATATTCGAGTATGAAAAACATAAAGGGCGGCATACCGTCCGAAAGGGCGGCGGAAATCCGCAGGGAGATAGACGCGCTCAAAAAGGAAATCGCGGGGCTTGAAAAGGAAATCGCGTCATATAAAGGGGCGCGGAGCTCGCTCCAATTCATGGTTGACTACTACGCGATGAGGACGGAAAAGTACAGCGTGCTTTCAAAGCTCAGTCAGCACAGGCGCGTGTTTGTGATAACGGGATATGTCCCGACGAAAGCCGCCCCGTCGCTGACGGCGGCGCTCGAGCACAAATACAACGCCGCAGTTGAAACGGAGGACGCGCCCGAGGACGCGCCGGTAATGCTCAAAAACAAGTACCTCACCGAGCCGGTCGAGGGAATTGTGAAAACGTTCGCGATGCCGGCTAAGTCCGAAATCGACCCGACAAGCATTATGGCGTTTTTTTACTATGTATTCTTTGGTATGATGCTTTCGGACGCGGCTTACGGGCTTATTATGACGCTGGGCTGTTTCTTCGCTTTAAAAAAGTTCAAAAGCATGGAGCCTGATATGAAAAAGACGCTGCGTATGTTCATGTACTGCGGTATATCCACAATGTTTTGGGGCGTTATGTTCGGAAGCTACTTCGGCGACGTTGTGCCGACGGTCTCGAGGACGTTCTTCGGTCATGAGGTGACGATACCCCCGCTTTGGTTCGAGCCTGTAAAGGATCCGATGCGTATGCTGATGTTCAGCTTCGTTTTGGGAATTATACACTTGTTCACGGGGCTTGGGATAAAGCTTTATCAGTGTATAAAGGCTAAAGATTGGGCGGCGGCGTTCGGTGACTGTATATTTTGGTTCATGCTCGTCGGCGGCGGTATACTGTATCTGTTCCGCGTCGATATGTTCTTGTCGATGGCGGGTATTACGGCGAAGCTTCCGGCGGTATGGGGAACCGCCGCGGCAGTCATAGCCGGAGTCGGAGCGGTAGGTATACTGCTGTTCACGGCTCCGAAGAATAAAATGGGTAAGCGTCTCGCGAAAGGCGCGTATTCGCTCTACGGCGTCACGAGCTGGCTCAGCGATATACTGTCCTATTCGAGGCTGCTCGCTCTCGGGCTTGCGACGGGCGTTATAGCGACGGTGTTCAACAAGATGGGAAGTATGTTCGGCGGCGGAGTTATAGGAGCGGTAATTTTCGTTATCGTGTTTGTAGTGGGACACTCGCTGAATCTGGGTATCAACGCGCTCGGCGCGTATGTGCATACGAACAGGCTTCAGTTTGTGGAATTTTTCGGTAAGTTTTTTGAGGGCGGCGGACGCGAGTTCAGTCCGTTCGCGGCTCATACAAAATATTATAAATTTAAGGAGGAAATTTGAAATGGAGAATATAGGTATGGTGTTAGCGCTCACGGGCGCGGCGTTGGCGTCCGGTCTCGCCGGTATCGGTTCGGCTATAGGCGTGGGTAAGGCAGGTCAGGCGGCGGCGGGAGTCGTTACGGAGGATCCTTCAAAGTTCTCTAAGGTCCTTATTATGCAGCTCCTCCCGGGTACTCAGGGTATTTACGGGCTTTTGATAGCGTTTATTACTTTAAATCAGATAGGTATATTGGGCGGAGGCGCAGAGGCGCTGTCGGCGGCTAAAGGGTTTATGTATCTCGCGGCGTGTCTGCCTATCGCAATCGTCGGTCTTTTGTCGGCGGTAAGTCAGGGTAAGGCGGCCGCCGCCGGTATTATGATGATCGCGAAAAAGCCGGATCAGATGAGTAAGGGTATGATTTTCGCGGCGATGGTTGAAACGTACGCGATTTTGGCGCTGCTTATTTCAATACTCGCTATTTTCGGTATCGCGGGACTTAATATATAACGCGGAGTACCCCGTAAAGGATGTGGATACATTGAACGGATTGGATAAAATAATCGAGGAAATTGCAAGCGACGCGAACGCGGAAGCTATGCGTATAACGGATGAGGCGAAGGCTATGGCAAAGCGCGTCACCGACCGTGCGCGCGAGGAAGCGGACGCTGCGATGACAGAAGCCGCCGAAAAAGCCGAGCTTGAGTATAAACGCGTAATTGCGCGCGCGCAGTCCGCGGGTGAAATTACGAAAAAAAGCGCGCTTCTTCGGGAAAAGCAGCGGATAATCGACGGTATTTTAAAGGACGCGTATGTAAGGCTCGTGGGTCTTGACGATACGGACTATTTCGCTTTCCTTACAAAGCTTTTGAATAAGTACGCGTTACGCAGCGGCGGCGAGATAATCCTCTCAAAAAAGGATAAGGCGCGCGTAACGGCTGAATTTAAAGCGGCGGCTGAGGAAAAGGGTCTTAAAATTTCCGATAAAACGCGTAAAATGGACGGCGGATTTGTCCTTTCCTACGGCGACGTTGAGGAAAACTGCTCGATCGAGGCGCTTACGGAGTCGGAAAAGGATCGTCTGCATGACACTGTAAACAGCTTCCTGTTCGGTTAAGGGGTGATTGCTATGAAAGAGTATACCTACAGCGTCGCCCGCGTCAGGGCTAAGGAAACGTCGCTTATGACAAAGCAGGACATTGAACAGCTTATAAGCGCTGACAGCTATGACGCCGCGCTGCGCTTCGCGCGCGACCGCGGGTACCGCGCCGATTACGATTCGGATATTACCGCCGGCGCACAAAGGGATTTGTGGGAGTTCATCGAAGAAATCGCGGATAAAGAAATTATACGTATTCTGCGTCTGCCGACGGACTATCACAACATAAAAGCGTCGGTCAAGGCGGTCTTTTCTGGTATAGACGGCGAGGATCTGCTCTTGGACGGCGGAACAGCGGATAAAAACGAAATTTATAAGTGCGTGAAAGCGCGTGAATACAAGGAGCTTGATAAGCGTCTTGCCGAGGTCTGCGAGGAAGCGGTCATGATTTTAAATCAGACCCAGGACGGTCAGCTTTGCGATATTTATATTGATAAAGCCATGCTCGCGGCGGTCGGGGACGCGGCGGATAAAAGCGGCGACGCGTTTATGAAAAAATACGCGGATATGCTCGCGGACACGTCGAATCTTAAAGCGGCGTACCGCTGTACGGTTTCGGGAAAGGCGCTGCCGTTTATCGAAAACGCCGTGTACGACGGCGGCACGCTGAACACGTCGGCGCTGAAAAAAGCTGCCGCAGGCGGGCTTGACGCGCTTTTTGAGTTCGTAGAGGCTACGGAATACGCGATGTGCGCGGAGAGTATGAAAGTAAGCGCGGCATCGTTTGAAAAGCGGTGCGCGGACGAAATTACGCACTTTATGGAGCGCGCGCGTTACGAAAGCTTTTCAAGCGCACCGATAATAGCGTATTTTTACGTGAAAAAAGCGGAAATAGAAGCGGTAAGACTTATTCTATACGCGAAGCGCAGCAGGCTTGGAGATGAGCTTATAAGAGAAAGGGTGCGTGATACGTATGTATAAAATGGCGGCAATAGGCGACAGGGCTTCGGTTTACGGTTTCGCCGCGCTCGGTCTGGACACGTACTTTGTCACGGCGGCGGACGAGGCGAAAAAGCTTATCAGAAAACTGGAAAACGACGGCTGCGCGGTTATATATATCACAGAACAAACGGCGGAGCTTGTGAAAGACGAGCTTGCGCGGATAAGCGAAGCGCCGCTGCCGGCAATAATTCCTATCCCCGGAGTTTACGGAAACACCGGTATGGGAATGAAGGCTGTGAACGAATCGGTAATAAAAGCGGTCGGAAGCGATATTGTATAAAGGAGTAGGCTATGAGTAACGGAATAATTAAAAAGGTCGCGGGTCCCTTGGTTATAGCCGAGGGCATGAAAGACGCGAATATGTTTGACGTTGTGCGCGTTTCAAAGGAGCGGCTTATAGGAGAAATAATCGAGATACACGGTGATCTCGCGTCGGTTCAGGTATACGAGGAAACCTCGGGTCTGGGACCCGGCGAGGAGGTAGTTTCCACGGGTATGCCGCTGTCGGTCGAGCTTGGTCCCGGTCTTATCGGAAGCATTTTCGACGGAATACAGCGTCCCCTGGACGATATTATGAAAATTTCCGGCAACAACCTTGCGCGCGGAATAGAGGCCGCGTCGTTAAAACGCGACAAGGTTTGGGAGTTTATGCCTTGCGTCAAAAAGGGCGACAAGCTCTCGGGCGGCAGCGTCATAGGCACGGTTCGGGAAACGGAAATAGTAACGCAGAAAATACTCGTTCCGCCAAACATCTCGGGAACGGTAGAGGAAATAAAGTCGGGAAGCTTCAAGGTCGATGAGGTCGTGTGCGTGCTCAGCTCAGACGGAGTAAAGCATGAGCTTACTCTTATGCAGAAGTGGCCCGTGCGCGTGGGCAGACCTTACAAAAGCAAGCTCTCGCCCGACATGCCGCTCATAACGGGTCAGCGCGTCATAGACACGCTCTTCCCTATCGCCAAGGGCGGCGTCGCGGCTGTTCCGGGTCCGTTCGGAAGCGGAAAGACGGTCGTTCAGCACCAGCTCGCGAAATGGGCGGAGGCTGATATTGTCGTATACATCGGCTGCGGTGAGCGCGGCAACGAGATGACCGACGTTTTGAACGAGTTCCCCGAGCTTGTTGACCCGAAAACGGGAAAGTCGCTTATGGAAAGAACGGTGCTTATCGCAAACACCTCCGATATGCCGGTTGCGGCGCGAGAGGCTTCGATATACACCGGCATCACGATAGCGGAATATTTCCGCGATATGGGCTACTCGGTCGCGCTTATGGCTGATTCCACGTCGCGCTGGGCGGAAGCCCTTAGAGAAATGTCGGGCAGGCTCGAGGAAATGCCCGGCGAGGAAGGCTACCCCGCGTATCTCGGCTCGCGTCTCGCTCAGTTCTACGAGCGCGCGGGACGCGTTACGGGACTTAACGGCGAGGAGGGCGCGCTGTCGGTTATCGGCGCGGTATCGCCTCCGGGCGGAGATATTTCCGAGCCTGTTTCACAGGCGACGCTGAGAATTGTAAAGGTGTTCTGGGGACTTGATTCGGAGCTTGCATACAAGCGTCATTTCCCCGCGATAAACTGGCTAAATTCCTATTCGCTCTACACCGACACGGTAGAGGGCTGGTTCGTAAAGAACGTCGCTCCCGACTGGATGGAGCTGCGCGCGCGGCTAATGCTGCTTTTGCAGGAGGAAGCGGAGCTTGATGAAATAGTGAAAATGGTCGGCATGGACGCTTTGTCGCCCGCAGACAGAATGAAGCTCGAAGCGGCGCGGTCAATCAGAGAGGACTATCTGCACCAAAACGCGTTCCACGAAACAGACACTTACACGCCGCCGAAAAAGCAGTATTATATGATGAAGCTTATTCTCGCCTACTATGATTTATCGAGCGCGGCGATTGATAAAGGCGCGGACGTTGAAGCGTTGTCGTCGATGGCGGCGCGTGAAGATATAGGACGTTTCAAATATCTTCCGGCTGACGAAATCGACACGGGATTTGAAAGAGTACGCGCCCTGATACAGCGTCAGACTGACGAAATAATTGCGAGGAGTGATGATTGATGCCCAGAGAATATAAAACAATCGAAGAAGTGGCAGGTCCTTTGATGCTTGTGCGCGACGTATCGGGAGTAACGTATAACGAGCTTGGCGAAATAGAGCTTGAAAACGGTGAAAAGCGCCGCTGTAAGGTGCTTGAAATCGACGGCTCGAACGCGCTCGTTCAGCTTTTTGACAGTGCTGCGGGTATTAATCCCGAAACGTCGAAGGTTCGTTTTTCGGGACGCGCAATGGAGCTTGGCGTATCGGCTGATATGCTCTCGCGTGTATTTGACGGTCTCGGACGTCCTATAGACAACGGCCCCGAAATCCTGCCCGAAAAGAGAATGGACATAAACGGCTTACCGATGAATCCGGCGGCGAGGAGCTATCCGCAGGAGTTTATCCAAACAGGAGTGAGCGCAATCGACGGACTTAACACGCTTGTAAGAGGGCAGAAGCTTCCTATTTTCTCCGCTTCCGGTCTCCCCCACGCGCAGCTTGCGGCGCAGATAGCGCGTCAGGCAAGGGTACGCGGTACCGACGAGGCGTTTGCTGTTGTATTCGCGGCGCTCGGAATCACATATGAAGAAGCGGACTACTTCATTCAGTCGTTTAAGGAAACGGGCGCTATCGACAGAACGGTGCTTTTCATAAACCTGGCGAACGACCCCGCAGTTGAGCGTATAGCGACGCCGCGTATGGCGCTCACCGCCGCAGAGTATTTGGCGTTTGAGCAGAATATGCACGTGCTTGTAATCATGACGGATATTACAAACTACGCCGACGCCCTCAGAGAAGTGTCGGCGGCGAGAAAGGAAGTGCCGTCAAGACGCGGCTACCCGGGCTATATGTACACCGACCTTGCCACGCTCTACGAAAGGGCGGGCAGGCAGCACGGAAAGACGGGCTCAATCACAATGATACCCATTCTCACTATGCCCGAGGACGACAAGACGCACCCTATCCCCGACCTTACCGGCTATATCACCGAGGGACAGATAATTCTATCGCGCGAGTTATACAGAAAAAATA
>CANQQW010000046.1 GCA_947626075.1 uncultured Clostridia bacterium | reverse complement strand
TCGGGCGTTTGAGCCGCGCTGCGGCGGAGCACCGCCTTTATCCTCGAAATAAGCTCCATAACACCGAAAGGCTTGGTAACGTAATCGTCGGCTCCGTTCTCAAAGCCCTTTACCTTATCGCTTTCCGTACCCTTTGCCGTTAGCATTATCACGGGCAGATTTTTTGTGCGCTCATTTTTTCTTATATCGCGCAGAATGTCTATCCCGTCCTTATCGGGCAGCATTATATCGAGAAGTACCATTGAGGGCAGCGACGTTTCAAGCCGTTTCTCAAACGATGACGCGCTTTCAAAGCTCTCCGCGTCAAAGCCTGCCGACTTTACGGCGTAGGTTATAATGTCTCTTATGCTTTCATCGTCCTCAACACAGTATATTATATCCATACGTATTTTTCCTCCTGCCGAGCGTTAAGTTTCGGCTTTCGCGCCGCCCGACGTTGAAAACGGCAGCGCGTACTTTTTGCTGAATGAAACGTACATTTCCTTGTACTCGTCCCTGTCGCGTCTCATGCTCATTACATTATGGACGTCGTAATTCTCGTCGTGCAGCTCAATGATAGCCGCCGCCACGTTGGCGCAGTGATCGGATATTTTCTCAAGAGATGTGATGTAGTCCGTAAACACGAAGCCCTGGTTCACGCTGCATCTGCCCTCCTGCATACGGCGTATATGGCGGTTTTTGAGGTCGTTGCGGAGACGGTCTATTACGTCCTCCAGCGGCTCAACCTTATTCGCCATCTTCACATCGTCGCTCGAGAAGGCGTTAATTGTGAGGTCTATTATCTCGCCTACCGCGCTTACCATAATGGTAATCTCCTGCCTTGCCTTTTCGGAGAAGTGAACGTCTTTATCGCGTTTTTCGCGAGCGGTGAATACGAGGTCCGATGTATAGTCCGTCATTTTTTCAAAGTCCGATATGGAGTGGAGAAGTATCGACACTTTCTGCGCGTCCGTTTTGCTCAGATTCTGCGCGGACAGCTTTACGAGATACGCTCCGAGCGCGTCCTCGTATTCGTCCGCCATATTTTCGTTTTCTATAACGAGCTTATCGTTCTTTTCGGAGTACTTAGCCACGCAATCCTGCGCCAATGTAAAGCTGTCCTTTACTATATAAGCCATATTTGTCGCGAGCGCCATACATTGCTCCACGGCGAAGGACGGAGTTTGTAAAAATCTTTCGTCCAAAATCGAGAACGTATTTTTTTCCGCGCCCTCTCTTATCGTAAGGCGTACCAGTTTTTCGATAAACTTAGTAAATGGAAGAAGAACAATCGTCGAAACGACATTGAATAATGTGTGTATGATAGCTATATCCAGCGCGCTTATAGGCGAGTTCATGAACGCGAATCCTATCACCGCGTTAAGCGCGTAAAATACAACGAGGAACATCACCGCGCTTATAATCTTTATGTAAAGATTCGCTACGGCGGCTCGTTTGGCGTTTTTACTTGCGCCTATGCAAGAAATAATAGCCGTTATACACGTTCCGATATTCTGACCCATAAGTATAGGCACGGCGGTTGCGAACGTAATCTGTCCCGTCGCGCTCAGCGCCTGCAGGATACCTACCGAAGCTGACGACGACTGTATTATTGCCGTAAGCACCGCGCCGACGATAAGTCCAAGCACGGGATTTGAGAACATTATAAGCATATGCGCGAACGAAGGCGAGTCCTTAAGTCCCGAAACCGAAAGCGACATGGTGTCCATACCGAACATAAGCACCGAAAAACCGAGAAGAATATTACCGATATTCTTGTTTCTGTCGCTCTTTGCCGCCATAAGCAGTATAATACCGGCAAGCGCGAGAATAGGAGTAAAGTTTTCCGGCTTTACGATATTTGCTATTAGGCTGTCGCCCTGCACTCCCGAAAGGCTGAGTATCCATGCCGTTACCGTGGTGCCGATATTCGCGCCCATCATTACGCCTATAGACTGCGTAAGCTTCATAATACCCGAATTTACAAAGCCGACTACCATAACGGTAGTAGCCGACGAGGACTGTATCACCGCGGTCACGACCGCGCCCAAAAGCACGCCCATAATTTTGTTTGACGTGAGCTTTTCGAGTATTATTTCAAGCTTGCCGCCTCCGAGTTTTTTCAGCGCGTCGCCCATTACGTTCATTCCGTAAAGGAACATCGCAAGACCGCCGCACATTTGGAATATCTGGAATATGTTCATAAGCACACCTCTTTTGTAGCCTTAACGTAAAATTTATATTAAAATTATATAATATCAATGTAAAATTGTATTCAAGTCTATCTTAAATTTATGTAAAATCTTTCAAGACGCTCCACTCGTCAATAAGCCGCTCAAGGCTTGCCGCCGCGTTGGCGGGGCTTGTAGACGGTAATTTTATCGCGGTTTTGTCCTTATTGTATTTTAAAAACAGCTTATACGCCGTGCTTCCGTTTGTAAATATTTGTTTAATTTTCGCTTCGCGTAAAATCGGCGTAAAATCGTTCGGCGTCACGTTCCGTATGGAGCTGTCCGACGAGCCTGCAATGTCGCAGCTCGCAATCACGTCCCACAGGGCGATACCGTTTCTTAAAAGCAGCGCCTTCTTTTCTTCCACGCTTACGGGGACTTCCCCGCCCGTTACCGCCGCTATTACTTTCCAAAAACGGTTCTGCGGATGCCCGTAGAAAAAGCGCGTCTCCCGCGATTTCACCGACGGAAAGCTGCCCAGCACAAGTATTTTCGAGTCTTTGTCATATACGGGTCGGATAGTATGAATTTCCATTTCGAGCACCCCCATTATTTATTTTAACATATTTAACGCGTTTTGCAAACATTAAATTGACATATTTCTGTTTGTAATATATAATTATTGAATAAATAAAGCAGATAAAGAAAGGAAATCAGTAATATGAAAACCGCAAACGCGCCATTATTCACCGACCCGATACATAACGGAGCCGCCGACCCCGTTGTTATATATAACGAGGGAGCCGACACTTTCTATATGTTTTACACCGCGCGCCGCGCCGACGCCGACGAGGAGGGAGTTATGTGGGTACACGGCTCGGACATAGGCATTGCCGAAAGCCGCGACAACGGAAATTCGTGGGAGTACATAGGAATATGCAAAGGACTTGAGTACGGAGAGGGCAGAAATACATACTGGGCGCCGGAAATTATACGTCACGGCGGCATATATCATATGTATGTAAGCTATGTGCCGGGTATTCCCGCCGATTGGGAAGCGGCGAGATATATTCTGTATTATACCTCAAAAGACCTTATTAACTGGGAGTTTAAGAAAAAGCTCAATCTAAATTCCGAAAAGGTCATAGACGCGTGTATTTTCCGTATGAACAGCGGGGTATTCCGTATGTGGTACAAGGACGAGCAGCGCGGCTCGCATACGTATTACGCGGACAGCACGGATTTGGAGAATTGGCAAGTCAAGGGCTGCGCGGCGGACGATGTGCCGCACGAGGGCGCAAACGTGTTTTTCTTCGGCGGCAAATACTGGCTCATAACCGACTGTTGGAACGGGCTTGACGTGTACTCCTCCTCCGATCTCACAAGCTGGACAAAGCAAAAGGAGCGTATACTGGAGAAAGGCGGTACGCGAAAAGACGACGGAGTTATGGCTAACCACGCCGACGTGTACGTAAGCGGCGATAATGCGTATATTTTCTACTTTACGCACCCCGAGAGAAAGGGCAATATGCTCGACGATACAAACGGAGCCGAGCGGCGCTCGTCAATTCAGGCGGCTATGCTTGAGGTTAGGGACGGCGCGCTCGTCTGCGACAGGAATAAGGAAATAACAATAAAGCTGAAATGAAAAAAGGACGGTATTTGTATGAAATACCGTCCCGTTTTTTCAGAATACGTCTATAATTTCCGCGCCTTTTCTTACAAACGCGATAAATTCATCAATTTTTGCGCCTACCGAGTATGTCTTTCCGCCTTCATAGGTTTCCTTGTTTCTCGCGAAAATCCAGTCCCCTTTGGGAAGATACACTTCCCTTTCCGTCTGAGCGCGGTTTACAATCGGCGCGAAAAGAATATCGCTGCCAAACATATACTGTTCGCCCGTCTTGTAACACTCCCCGTCATCGGGATAGTCGAAGAACATCGGGCGCATGACCGGCGCGCCGGTCTCAGACGCTATTTCCATATGCTTTTCCACGTACGGGCGCAGCCTTTCGCGCAAATCGACAAGCTCTTTTAAAATTTCAAACACCTTTTCGCCGAAGCTCCACAGCTCGTTTCCGCCGCCGGTCGGCTCAATTATGCCGCGCGTCATATCCTGACCGGCGCGGTTGCCGTGCAGTCTTGTCACGGGGCAAAATACGCCGTATTGGAACCACCTTACAATCAGTTCACGAAAGTATTCGGTAGAAGCGTCGCCGCCGTAAAATCCTCCGATGTCGGTCGTCCACCACGGTATAGCGCACATCGCCATGTTAAGTCCCGATTTTACCTGCGCCGCAAGGCTTTCAAACGTGGACGGGATATCGCCCGACCATACCAGCGTTCCGAATTTCTGCGCGCCCGTGTAGGCGCAGCGCGCAAGCGTTACGATATCGTCCCTGCCGTTTTCCTTTAGTCCGTCATACGCGAGCTTGGAATAATAGTAGGGATAAAGAAGTCCCATTTCGTCGCCTCTGCCCGCTGACGTAATGATATTATCAAAATGCTCGGGGTGAATTTCCGGCTCGGCTTCGTCAAACCAAAGCGCGTCAACGCCGTTGTCTATGTAGTTTTCCTTTAATTTTTGCCATACAAATTTGCGCGTTTTTGCGTTCGTCGGGTCAATCAGCGCTTGCGGTCCGTAGAAGTCAAACAGCTTGTTTGTTCCGTTCGCAGTTCGTATAAGCATATTTTTATCAAGCATTTCACGGTAATTTTCGCTGTTTTCGTTTATTGTGGGCCACATCGAGACTACGAGCTTCACGCCCATTTCATGGAGTTCGTCCGCCATTTTCTTTGGATTTTGCCAGTATTTCGGGTCGAATTTATAGTCACCCTGTTCCGTCCAATGGAAGTAGTCGATTACGATTACCGACAGCGGTATTCCAAGCTCCTTATAGCGTTTTGCCACGCTTAAAACCTCGTCCTGTGATTCGTAGCGCAGTCGGCTCTGCCAAAAGCCGGTCGCCCAATGCGGCATTTTGGGCGCGTGACCCGTTAAATCGGCAAGCGCGGCGCTGACACCGCGAGGCTCGCCGCCTATTATAACGTAGTCGATTTGTCTCGCGCAGTCACTCGTCCATCTTGTACGGTTATTTGCCAGCTCGCACCGTCCTGTCGAGGGCATGTTCCATAAAAAGCCGTAACCGAGTGAGGAATACACAAAAGGAATCGCGCATTTCGCGTTTACGTGACGTAAATCCACGACGCAGCCCTTTAAGTCAAAGCAGCCCGAAGCCTCATGTCCGAGACCGTAAAAATGCTCGTCCTTATTCGGTTCAAAGGTTACGCGCGCTTTCCAAAGCCCGCTTGATATGTTTCGGTAATTTCTTATCTGCGCGCCGAATGTCAGTTCCGGCTTTTCCTCAAGTATTTTCCTGCCCCTGCGCAGATAAACCACCCTGCCGTTATCGTAAAGTCTGGCGGTCATATCGCCCGTTTCAAGAACCGCGCAGTTATCCTCGATATATGCGTTTGCCGTCGCGTCACGCGGCATAAGCGTCCAATTTTGTTCCTCTATGCGGCAATTCGGAGACGACCTAAAGCGTATACAGTTTTCACCGCACGCGGATATTCTGACCGTTTCACCTTGACGGGTGAAGCTGATTTCGTTATTTTGTATTGTAAAGCTCATAAAAACGCCCTCCTTTACTTTTCCGTTTCAACGTATACGTCCTCGCCGTCGCTCGTTATTACTATGCCGCCGTTTAAATCGGTACGGTACAACTCGCTGCCCGTGTCGGTAATACGGCTTAATGTGTTCTCGTCGGGGTGGCCGTAGGAATTGTCCTTGCCCACACTTATAACGCTTATTTCCGGCATTACCGCTCTTAAAAACGGGTACGAGCTTGACGTTGCGGAACCGTGATGTCCCACCTTAAGCACAGTTGACTTTAAATCCGCGCCGCTTTGAATTATTTCTTCCTCTTCCTCTCTCTCCGCGTCGCCGGTGAACAGGAATGACGTTGAACCGTATGTGATTTTCAGTACGATAGATGTGTTGTTAAGATCGTCCGCCTTGTCGTCCGTGGGACCCAATATGTCAACGCGTCCGTTTCCCAGGAAAAATACGTCGCCTGCCGACGGGTGTTCCGTTTTCAGTCCCTGCTCTTTCACCTTTTTCTTAAAATTCTTATAAGCCTTGGTGTTCGCCTCGGCTGACGGCGCCAAGACGTGTTCCGCGTCAGCGACGGACAGCGCCGCGGATAGTCCCCCGACGTGATCCTCGTGCGCGTGTGTGCATACGGCGTAGTCGATATGGGAAATGTCACATTCTTTCAGGTAGGAAGCTATTTTTCTGCTGTCGCCGACGTTTCCGCCGTCTATAATCATAGTCTCGCCGTCACATTCGACAATTGCCGCGTCCGCCTGACCAACATCTATGTAATGTACGGCAAACCGAGGATTTTCAGGTATTTCGGGCGTGTACGCGCTCGGCATATAACAGCCCGACATAACGAGCGAAAGAACGGCAGCCGTTACAAATCTTAAAATCTTCTTCATTTCACAAATCCCCTTTATTTAATTATACACTGCGAACGCAAGTTCCGCAAGAGGTTTTAAGTATATCGCGCGTCTGTTTTGCAAATACCGTTACATAAAAAGCGGTACGGAGCGCCTTGACGCCGCTCTGTACCGCACAGTATATCATCTTTTAAATTTGCAAATTACGCGTTAAGCTCCTTGTCAATCGCTTCGGCAGCGGCTTTACCCGCGCCCATAGCGAGAATAACCGTAGCCGCGCCGGTTACAACGTCGCCGCCGGCGTATACGTGCTCCTTGGAGGTCTTTCCCGTCGCCTCGTCGGCTATGATACAGCCGTGGCTGTTTGTGTCAAGCCCCTCTGTCGTCTTTCTGATAAGCGGATTCGGAGTCTGACCTATCGCTACCACAACAGTATCTATATCAAGCACTTCCTCGCTGCCCTCAACGGGTACGGGACGTCTTCTGCCGCTCGCGTCAGGCTCTCCAAGCTCCATGTGGATGACCTCCATCTGCGTTACCCATCCGTCCTCGTTACCGATGAACTTCGTCGGGTTCTGCAAAAGCTTGAATATAATGCCTTCTTCCTCCGCGTGGTGTACCTCCTCGGCTCTCGCGGGAAGCTCCTCCTTGCCGCGTCTGTATACAATGTACACATTCTCCGCGCCGAGACGCTTCGCGCTTCTCGCCGCGTCCATGGCAACGTTGCCGCCGCCGAGCACCGCGACGTTTTTACCCACGTAAACGGGCGTGTCGTACTCGGGGAACTTATAGCCTTTCATAAGGTTTATTCTCGTCAGGAACTCGTTAGCGCTGTACACGCCGTTAAGGCTCTCGCCCTCAAGTCCCATAAACGACGGCAGACCCGCGCCGCTTCCGATATAAACGGCATCATAGCCCATTTCGTCAAGCAGCTCGTCTACCATAATCGTCTTACCGATTATTACGTCCGTCTGTATGTCAACGCCCATAGCTTTCAGGTTTGAAATCTCTTTCTGTACTATGTCCTTGGGAAGTCTGAACTCCGGTATACCGTACATAAGCACGCCGCCCGCGGTATGGAACGCCTCAAATACCGTTACCTTATAGCCGCGCTTAGCGAGATCGCCCGCAACGGTAAGTCCTGACGGTCCGCTGCCGACTACGGCTACTTTCTTGCCGTTCGGCTCGGGAACCTCGATTTTATCCTCGACATTTTTCATGTGCCAGTCGGCGACAAATCTTTCAAGTCGTCCTATACCTACGCTCTCCTGCTTGATACCTCTCACGCACTTTGACTCGCACTGCTTTTCCTGCGGGCATACTCTTCCGCACACAGCGGGAAGCGCGTTTGTTTCTTTAATTTTCTGATAAGCCTTTTCAAACTCACCCTCCGCGATGTACGCGATAAACTCGGGTATCTTCACGCTTACGGGGCAGCCCTGCATACAAGGTCTTGTTTTGCAGTTAAGGCATCTTTTAGCCTCGTCTATAGCCATTTCCTCCGTGTAGCCCGTCGTTACCTCAAGGAAATTCTTATTTCTTACGTTAGGACATTGCTCCGGCATCGGATTTTTGTCCGCTCTCATATTAGGCATATTCTTAATCCTCCTTATTTGTTCTGCCGATGCGGCAGTGACCTTCTTCACACGATCTCTTTTCATAATCGGCGAACATTCTTCCGCGCTTCATCGCGCTGTCCCAGTCAACCTTGTGACCGTCGAAGTCGGGTCCGTCAACACAGGCGAACTTTGTCTCGCCGTCCACGGTTACGCGGCAGCCGCCGCACATACCCGTACCGTCAATCATAACGGGGTTCATAGACACGGTTGTAGGGATATTGTACTGCTCCGTCAGCTTGCATACAAACTTCATCATTACCAAAGGTCCTATGGCGATAACCTCGTCATACTTCTCTCCCGATTCAATCTCTTTCTTGAGCATATCTGTAACGAAGCCCTGATTTCCGTTCGAGCCGTCGTCCGTAGCGACAATCAGCTTGTTGGAAACAGCCTTTAATTCGTCCTCGAGAATAATGAGGTCTTTGTTCCTAAAGCCCGTTATAACGGTTACGTCCGCGCCGAGACTGTGCAGCTTCTTAGCCTGCGGATACGCGATAGCCGTACCCAAGCCGCCGCCTATAACGGCAACCTTTTTTAATCCCTCAAGGGGAGTGGGCATTCCCAAGGGTCCCGCGAAATCCAAAAGCTCCGCGCCTTCCGCCACCTCAGCCAAGTCCCTCGTAGTCTTTCCGACAATCTGGACTATAATCGTAACGGTTCCTTTCTCCCTGTCAAAATCAGCGATTGTGAAAGGGACTCTCTCGCCGTATTCATCAATTCTTAATATGATGAACTGTCCCGGCTCTGCTTTCTTCGCAATCAACGGAGCCTCAACCTCCATTAAAAAGATTTGCGGATTAAGCACTTTCTTCTTAACAATTTTGTAAGCCATTTTATCACCTCTTAAATTTAATTCACTTTATTTTTAAGCCACTGATTATTGTATCATATCCCGAGACCTTTTTCAATAATTTTAAAAAAGTTTTTCGATAAATTCCTTCATATCCTGTGCAATTTCGTTTTCAAACACAAGTTTTTCCTCCGTGACAGGCTGAATAAGGCTTAAATGACAGCAGTGAAGCATCTGACGCGGCGCCAAAGAATGGTCCTCGGTGCCGTAAAGCCAATCCCCGACAAGCGGATGCCCCAAATACGCCATATGCACTCGTATTTGATGTGTGCGTCCCGTTTCAAGCAGTATTTCAAGAAGCGTGTACCCGCCGTACCGCTCTATAACGCTGTAATGCGTCACAGCCCTCTGACCGTCCAGCGCCACTATCCTGTTTATTACGCTGCCCTCCGCGCGCTTTATGGGCGCGTCCACGGTTCCGCCCCGCTCCACGTCGCCGCAGACGATACATCGGTAACGGCGCGTAAAAAACTCGGTATGCAAATTTGACGCGAGCCGCGCGTGACTGTACGCGTTTTTCGCGACCGCCATAAGTCCCGACGTGTCCTTGTCAAGACGGTTCACGGCTCTAAATACCATGTCTGTATTCTTAGACCTATAGTAGTACATAACGGCGTTCGCCACGGAGTTAAGGTAATTCCCCGGCGACGGATGCACGGGCATATTCGGAGGCTTATTTATGATAAGAATGTCCTTGTCCTCGTACACAATATCGAGCGGTATGTTCACAGGCACGATATTTTCCGATATTCTGTCGCGCATCGTCACCGTCAAAACATCGCCCGTCCTTACCGCGTCCACCGTTCTTATATGACTTCCGTTCAGTTTCAGACCGTCGGGCGAAAGCCTAAGCTCCTTTATAAGAGTTGTGGACATTTTAAAATGCTGCCTCAGTACCGTCATAACCTTTTCGCCGTCAAACTGCGGCTCGACGGCGTATTCAAGTATGCGTTCCATCAGTTGTTAAATCCCTGCAAAAGCCGCGTCGCGTAAGACGCGTTTACCATTTCCCAATCGAAGCTGTACGGTTTAACGCCCGACTCGCGCAGATTTTTATCCACCGTGTTGTAAGTTTCAATCGGCACGGATGAAGTGTACGTCATATTTTCTTTAACGTCGTATATCATAAACTCCATAACGCCGTTTTCCGACTTGCCGAAACGGCATACCCTGTTTCCCGCCTTGTCGACGTCCTGCGATAAAATCATCAGCTTGATTACCTCTATCGTCTTATCGTTTAATTCGTTGTCGAAGATAAGAATTTTCTCCAGCAGTTCGTTGTAGTCCGTAACGAAGCGCAGATTGTAGCCCGACAGTCCTTTAAGCTCGCCCGACTTCCCCGACGTTTCACGCACCTTGTCAAACAAGCGCTGCTCGGTAACGGAATCGGAGCAGGGCGAAAACGAAATCATAAGCCTTCTGTCCTCGTCGTGGTAAAGCATCGGCGTAGGCATAAGCGCCGCGTACGAGCAAGACGGGCAGCGGAACATATTTACCAGTCCGCCGAGCAAATCTTGTTTTAAGTCGGCGCTGTCCTTAACGGTAACGGAATTCCATACTGTTACCTCGCTCATCTGTCCGCACTGCGGGCAGCGCACATTTTCTTTTGAATTAAGACTCATCCTTATTCGTCCTCCCGATTATTTTATCAGCCGCCGACATTATGCCGAGCTTCGCGCTCTCGTATGTCAGACCGCCCTGCATATACGCGATATAAGGCGGCTTTATAGGCGCGTCCGCGCTTAATTCTATCGACGCGCCCTGCGTGAACGCGCCCGCAGCCATTATAACCTTATCGCCGTAGCCGGGCATATCCCACGGCTCGGGCGTAACAAAGCTGTCCACCGGCGCGCCCTTTTGTATACCCTCGCAGAATAAGCGAAGTTTGTCCTCGCTGCCGAATTTAATTGACTGTATTATATCATGTCTCACATCGCCGGGCTTCGGGTCTACCTCAAATCCGAGCTTATCAAATACCGCGCCGCACAGCAGAGACGCTTTAAGCGCCTGCGCCACCGTATGCGGAGCCATAAAAAGTCCCTGATAAAGCCGACGGTTAAAGCCGAGCGACGCGCCCGCCTCCTTACCGATACCGACCGACGTGAGACGGTACGCGCACAATTCCACATACCTTGCTTTTCCCGCGATATAACCGCCTGTCGGCGCTATTCCGCCGCCCGGGTTTTTAATAAGAGAGCCGACGACAAGGTCCGCGCCGTAATGCGTCGGTTCCTCCGTTTCCACAAACTCGCCGTAGCAGTTGTCCACAATGCAAATCGTGTCGGGCGATATATCCTTTACAAATGAGATTAGCTTACCTATTTCCTCCGCGCTGTATGTCGGTCTTTCGCCGTAGCCCCTTGAACGCTGTATCGTTACCGCTTTCGCTTTGATGCGCGTAAGAACGTCCCTTATACTGTCGAAATCGGGAGAGCCGCCGCTCTTTAAATCCACCTGAATATAGCTTACGCCGAAGTCCTTTAAGGAGCCGCTGCCCGCTTTTCCCGCGATACCGATTACCTCCTCGAGAGTGTCATACGGTTTACCCGTCACCGACACGAGCGTATCGCCCGGGCGCAATACTCCGAAAAGCGCGGTTGAAATGGTATGCGTGCCGGAGATGAAGTTATGGCGTACAAGCGCGTCCTCCGCGCCGAATACGTCGGCGTATATTTTATCGAGCGTGTCGCGTCCCAAATCGTCATAGCCGTAGCCGGTAGTCGCCGCAAAGTGCGCCTCCGATACGCGGTTATCGGTAAACGCTTTCATTACGCGCAGCTGATTTATCTCCGCAATCTCGTCTATACGTTTAAACTGCGCCTCGATACTTCTTTCCGCTTCGTCCACAAGCGCGAGCGTACCGCGCGCAATACCGAAGCTGTCCGATATAAATTTATTTTTATCCATAAGTAAATAAGTCCTTTCCGTATTCCGTTTCACGGTTTATCTATAACATTATAATATATATACGGCGATTTAGCAAGTGCGCGTATATATATTTTTGGTAATTCTGTTGACTATTTCCTTTTTAATGTGTTATAATAAATATGTTGTAATAATGTTCGGACACGGTACGCGTAAGTGTACCGAAAAAATTTAATAACGGAGGTAAAATAGTGGCAAAAGCTAAAAAACTGAAAATCATACCATTGGGCGGTTTGGATGAGATCGGAAAAAATCTGACCGCCATCGAGTACGGAAATGAAATTATAATGGTAGATTGCGGTATGGCTTTCCCCGATGACGATATGCCCGGCGTGGATATGGTTATAAACGATATAACGTATCTCGAAAAAAACTGGTCGAAGATTAAGGGCATATTCCTTACCCACGGTCACGAAGACCACATCGGCGGACTGCCGTATTTCCTTAAGTCCATAAACGTACCCGTTTACGGGACGCGGCTTACAATAGGACTTGTCGAGCATAAGCTCAAGGAACACAATCTTTTATCGAGCGCAAAGCTCGTGCGCGTAAAGTACGGAAATGTAATCAAGGCGGGGCAAAGCTTCTCCGTCGAATTTATACGGACAAACCACTCGGTCGCGGACAGCGCCGCTCTCGCGATTAAAACGCCCGTCGGAACGATTATTCACATGGGCGACTTTAAGATCGACACAACTCCTATCGTCGGCGATATGATCGATCTGGCGCGGCTCGGAGAGCTTGGCAACGAGGGTGTACTCGCGCTCATGTCCGACAGTACAAATGTGGAGCGTCAGGGCTATACAATGAGTGAGAGAACCGTCGGAGAGAGGTTTGAACGGATTTTTAAGGGCTGTAACAAGCGTATTATCGTGGCAACGTTCGCCTCGAACGTACACAGAGTGCAGCAGATTATCGACGCGGCGGCAAAGAACGGGCGCAAGGTCGCCGTGTCTGGACGGAGTATGGAAAACATCGTTGAAATATCAATACTTCTCGGGTATATGAAAGTACCCGAAGGCGTGCTTATAAATATCGACAACATAAAAAAATACAGACCGAATCAAGTAGTTATTATTACAACAGGCTCACAGGGCGAGCCAATGAGCGCGCTGACAAGAATGGCGTTTTCCGACCACCGTCAGGTCGAGGTGACGAAAGACGACCTCATTATAATAAGCGCCACGCCCATACCCGGCAACGAAAAGTCGGTTTCGAGCGTTATAAACGAGCTGTTTAAAATCGGCTGCGAAGTGGTGTACAGCGCGCTTACGGACGTGCATGTATCGGGTCACGCCTGTCAGGAGGAGCTGAAGCTGATTTTGGCGCTTACGAAGCCGAAGTTCTTTATACCTGTACACGGCGAGCATAGGCATCTTGTGCTTCACAAGGAGCTTGCGGCGCGTGTCGGCATACCCGAAAAGAACAGCTTCGTTTTGGAAAACGGGCAGGTTCTGGAGCTTGACTCAAAAACGGCGAAGCTTGTCGGAACTGTGCCGGCGGGTAAGATACTCGTGGACGGTCTCGGCGTGGGCGACGTCGGGAATATAGTCCTGCGCGACAGAAAGCATCTGAGTGAGGACGGTCTTATTATCGTGGTCGCGACTATATCACGCGGCGGCAATGAGATGATTTCACCGCCCGACGTTATTTCGAGAGGCTTCGTTTACGTGCGCGAAGCGGAGACGCTTATCGAGGGAGTACGCACCGTCGCGGCAGACAGTATCGAAATGTGTTTGGGCAGGCGCAACATGGACTGGTCAACGCTTAAAAGCTCCATGAAAGCAGCCGTGGCGCGCTACATCTATGAACAGACAAAGCGTTCACCCATGATACTGCCGATAATCGAGGAAATTTAATACAATAAAAACCGCGGTAAAACGCGGTTTTTTTATTTAGTCTAAACGCTTAAATATGCAATATATGCGACGCGATGTTAAAATACAAAAATATCGAGCAGCAATCGACTATTGTAGTTATAAGCGGCGACGCCATAAGCGCCGGGTCAAGACCTATCCTCTTTGCTATCATCGGCAGCGCCGCTCCTATAAGCTTCGCCATAATTACCGTACATATTATAGCAAGCACGATTACGGTTGAAACAAGTATATCGTGACCGTACAATAGATACGTCACCGCTCCCGCCACTACCGCGAGCACCGCGCTTACCATAATCGCAATACGAAATTCCTTAAATACAAGCTTGAAAAAATCGGAAAAGCTTATTTCACCGAGCGCAAGTCCGCGTATAATCATCGTCGAGCTTTGCGAGCCGCAGTTGCCGCCCGTATCCGTTATCATCGGCATAAGCGCGACGAGCGTCGGCACAACCACGAGCACGTCCTCGTAGTGCGTGAGCTGGCGCTGAGTTATGAACGCGGAAATCATAAATATCAAAAGCCATATCACTCTGCTCCCGACGTGCTTAAAAATACCCGTACGGAAATAACTCTCCTCATTCGGCGCAATAGCCGCCATCTTCGTAACGTCCTCGGTATTCTCCTCCTCGATTACTTCCATCGCGTCATCGAACGTCACTATACCGACAAGACGGTTATCCCTATCCACGACCGGCAGCGCCAAAAAGTCGTATTTGGCGAACATATTCGCCACAACCTCTCTGTCCTCGTGAGTGTCTACGCTTATAATATTGGTTTCCATTATATCGAAAATCTTCGCGTCCTCGTCCGCCATGAACAAATCCTTGACCGTAACAACGCCTATAAGCCGCCTGTTCTCGGTGACGTAGCAGGTGTAAATAGTTTCCTTGTTCACGCCTACCTTGCGTATTTTCTCAAAAGCCTCCGAGACAGTCATGTCCTTGTGCAGACTGACATACTCGATAGTCATTATACTTCCCGCGCTGTCTCGGGGGTAATGCAGTATCTCATTTATAGCCTTACGTTCCCCGGTGGTTGAGTTCTTTAAAATTCTCGCTACAACATTGGCGGGCAGTTCTTCAATCATGTCAACGGTATCGTCGATATAAAGCTCGTCAAGAATTTCACGAAGCTCCTTATCCGTGAACATATCAATGAGGTGACGGCGCATATCGGTGTTCATATGCGCAAACGTTTCAGCCGCGCTGTCCTTAGGCAGCAGCCTAAACAGCATCATAAACTCCTTTTGTTCGTCGAAGTTATTATCAAACAGTTCCTCAAAAAGCGCCGCCAAATCCGCGGGGTTTTCAGCCTTCACAATATTTTTTACCTCGAAAAATTTCTTTTCCTTAAGAAGGCTGTATATATTATTTAACAATTCTGTCACAGCGGCGCCTCCTTTTATTTTTTATTTTTGCATTTTCAATTTACCGAAAAGTTATCGGGTCTTTCCGTTCTGTAGCCGAACGCGTACAATATAGCCTCAACCGTGCGTCTTGACGCTTCTCCGTCGCCGTAGGGATTCGCGGCGCGCGCCATTTTATCATACGCTTCCTTGCTGTCCAAAAGTTCCTTGGCAAGACGCTTTATCTCGTCCTTGTCCACGCCCGCGATTTTGACCGTTCCCGCCTTTACCGCCTCGGGACGTTCCGTTTCGCGCCGCAGCACGAGCACGGGCTTTGCGAGCGCGGGAGCTTCCTCCTGTATACCGCCGGAGTCGGTCATTACCATGAACGCCCTCGCCATCGCGTTATGCAGCTCCTCAACGTCTATCGGGTCAATAAGATGTACTCTGTCCATATCTCCGAGTATCGAAAACGCGGTTTCGCGTACAGCCGGATTTAAATGAACCGGGTATACAAGCTCAACGTCGGGGTACTCCGTCACTATTTCCTTAAGCGCGGCGCATATGTTTTCAAGCGGCTTTCCGAGATTCTCACGTCTGTGCGCCGTTACGATTATTACTCGCTTATTTTCAAAATCAAGGCTTGCCAAACAGTCGTCCTTGAATTTGTAATCGCCGCGAACGGTCGTTTTGAGCGCGTCTATAACGGTATTGCCCGTTATATAAATTGTATCGTCCGACACATTTTCTTTAAGAAGATTTTTCCTGTTCTGCACAGTCGGCGAGAAGTTTAAATCCGCGATTCTGCCCGTAAGCTGTCTGTTCATTTCCTCTGGGAACGGCGAATACTTGTCGTATGTGCGAAGTCCCGCCTCGACGTGACCGACCTTTACCTGATTATAGAACGCGGCAAGCGCGGCGACAAAGCTCGTAGACGTGTCGCCGTGAACGAGTACGACGTCGGGCTTTTCCTTTTTTATAACCTCGTCAAGACCCTCAAGCACACGTGAGGTTATTCCCACAAGCGTCTGACGCTCTTTCATAATGTCAAGGTCATAGTCCGGCGTTATACCGAATATGTCAAGCACCTGATCGAGCATCTGTCTATGCTGCGCCGTTACGCACACTATTGACTCTATTTCATCATACTTTTTCATTTCCAGCGCAAGCGGCGCCATTTTGATAGCCTCGGGACGTGTACCGAATACGGTCATTACCTTGATTTTCTTCATCGTCTTTCTCCTTTTTTGTAGTGTGTGGGTGTGGGCGGGACGTCGAGGGCGCCGTCCCCTACACCCGTTATTTATAAATAGTGCGCTGTAGGGGCTGGCGCCCTCGACAGCCCGTATTTACACACCATTAATTCCCTATCTACTCATTCTCCTCTGTGTCATCTGTCTTGTCCCTGTTATCCGGGTGGTGGTGGACGTAACTGTTTTTACCGAGCATTCCGCCTATAAGCAGCAGTATAAGTACGCATATCACGAGCAGCAGCGCCCTCAAAACGCCGCTCTCGGCGAGCAGCACAGCCGTTATGCCCAAAACGCCGCTTATCGCGTACAGTATAAACACGGTCTGCTTCTGTGAAAAGCCCATATCCACAAGTCTGTGGTGAAGATGTCCTCTGTCCGCTTTCATCGGGCTTTCGCCGCGCAATATTCTGCGTATCATTGCAAACGACGCGTCAAACAGCGGCAAGCCGAGTATGAGAAGCGGCACGGCGAATGATATTACCGCGTAGGACTTGAAC
>CANQQW010000045.1 GCA_947626075.1 uncultured Clostridia bacterium | reverse complement strand
TGAGTCCGGTACAATACCGAACTCATTACCGATTAATTTAATATTAAATTTTGTCTAAACTTTGGGGTTCACTTCACTGTGCGCGGTGTCTTTTTTATATTGTTTTTGATTAATCGGCGAACGCGTACTCGCCCATGAATATTATTTCTCCGCTCTCGTGTATTTATCCCCTCAGGCTCGTTCACAAGCATTGCGTCAAAGTCGCCGGCATTGGAATCAAACGCGTTTTTTATACCCATATTATTTAGTATATCATTAAGGATAAACTCATTCTCAATCTTGAATTTAGGCATGCTTATATGTACCAATTGTTCAGTCATACCGCCGCGTTTTTCCTCAAACCTCGTATTGTCGCCGAGCACAACGGTCATACTTAGTCCGCCGTAGTACGGCAAACGCGCCATTGTTATGTCGTCGTCGGAATAGTAAGCCATGTGACAGGTGTTGTTCATGAAGTCAATTTCATGCTCCTTGCCGTTCCTGTCGGTGAATACGTCCTTTTGCGTCTCGCTTTTTGAAAATTGCTCAGCCCACTGCGCTTTCATGTAAACGGCGTTTACGAGAGCGGCAAGAAAAGCGGGGTCGTCTATGATAGAACGGATTTTCCCGCGCGTTTTTTCGCTTACCCAGTCGTTTACCGAATTGACGGCGTTTCCGTAGTTTACCTTTTGTGAAACTCCGTCGTATTTTTCGGCGATAAGCTTTTCAAAATCGGGTGCAAACGCCGCGTCGGGCGCTTTTACGCCTAATTCCTTTTCGTAATATTCGGTGTTGTACCATATTGAATTTGCGATTTCCACCTCCGGCATACGACGCTGATTTGTGCGCCGCCAAGCCGTGCCGGAATTTTCCTCCTCGGTTTTTGCGTTCTCCGTCTCGATTTCTTCATTTTCTTTCTTAAAACCGTTTAACCGCGCGATAAAATTCTGCACGTAATCATTGTATTCGTCAAGATTTTCAATGCCGAGCGCGTCAAGTATTTCCGACTTTGTATCGCCGAGCGCGCCGTTCGCCGCCATTGCAAGCGCCATTTTGATCGACACGGGCGATACCATATAGTTTTTGTCGGTCGGCATATACCGCGCAAGTTTTTCGGTGAACGATACGCCGGACATGTCTTGTTCCGTCGAGGTATGTGTTTTTATGATAACGGTGCGTGCTGCCGCGTCCCAGCTCACTTCCGCGCCAAAAGCTTCCGAAACCGCGCGCAGCGGCACAAATGTATAATCGTCCACAATTACCGCGGGTACCTCCAATGAAATCGTTTCCTCGGAAAGTATTTCCGCCGCGTCGCCGTGCAGTTTGCAAATTTGCTTGTTCATTTCGTTTTTACCTATTTCAAAATTGACCGTTGTGTCAATTTTGTCCGTCATTTTGGACGCGCTTGCCATCTGCGCGCCCCACAATGTTTCATCGTACCACGCAACATCCGCGCCGAGCGCTTCAAAAATAGCGCGCATCGGCACGAGTACAACGTTATTTTCGATAAACGCTCTTGCGTCGAACTCAATTGGGCTGCCGTCAAGCGTGACCGTAACTTCGTCGTCCGCCGCCGTCGCGGTAAATACCGAAAGCAGTGTTGACAGCATAAGTATAAGTGACAGTAATTTTTTCATGTGTGTTCCTCCGTTTCGCAATTTTATTCTTCCTTCGTATATAATACTTTTTAAACGTGCGAAAGGTTGCATTTTTTTGTAAAAAAAATGCACAGCAAAGCTGTGCATAATCTCAGTCGAGCTTTAATACCGACATAAACGCCTCCTGCGGCACCTCTACGCTGCCGACCTGACGCATACGCTTCTTGCCTTCCTTTTGCTTTTCCAAAAGCTTCTTTTTACGCGTAATATCGCCGCCGTAGCACTTCGCGAGCACGTCCTTACGCATTGCCCTTACTGTCTCGCGCGCGATAATCTTCGAGCCGATAGCCGCCTGAATCGGCACTTCAAAAAGCTGACGCGGTATAGCCTCTTTAAGCTTCTCCGCCATACGTCTGCCGCGCGAGTACGCGCTGTCCTTATGGACTATAAACGATAAAGCGTCAACCATTTCTCCGTTAAGGAGAATATCGAGCTTTACAAGATTGGCTCGGCTATAGCCGCACAGCTCGTAGTCAAACGACGCGTAGCCCTTGGTGCGCGATTTTAGCGCGTCGAAAAAGTCGTATATAATCTCGTTTAGAGGCAGCTCGTAAAAAATTTCCGCGCGCGTTTCGTCCATGTATGTCATGTCCTTATATATGCCGCGCCGTTCCTGACAAAGCTCCATAACGTTGCCTACGTAGTCTTTCGGCGCCATTATGCTCGCCTTAACCATAGGTTCCTCCATATAGTCTATCTCCGCGCCGTCGGGCAGGTTTGCGGGGTTGTCCACCCATATCATGTCACCGTTCGTCTTATATACCTTATAAATAACGCTCGGCGCGGTGGTTACAAGGTCAAGGTTGTATTCCCTTTCCAATCGTTCCTGTATTATCTCCATGTGCAAAAGTCCCAAAAATCCGCAGCGGAAGCCAAATCCGAGCGCTATGGAAGTTTCAGGCTCAAACATCAAAGCAGCGTCGTTAAGCTGCAGCTTCGACAGCGCGTCCTTAAGGTCCTCGTACTGCGCTCCGTCTGCGGGATAAATACCGCAGTATACCATAGGGTTGACCTTTTTATAACCGGGCAGCGGTTCTTTCGCCGCGTTCTTGACCGTCGTTACCGTATCGCCCACGCGCGTGTCCTGAATATTCTTTATGCTCGCGGCTATATATCCGACGTCGCCCGCCGACAGGCTGCCGGTAGGAATAAGCCCGGACGGGTGCATATATCCAACCTCAACCACGTCGAACTGCGCGCCGGTAGCCATCATCTTTATCCTGTCTCCGACCTTTACGCCGCCTTCCTTTATTCTCACATACACGATTACGCCCTTGTAGCTGTCGTAGTACGAGTCGAATATAAGCGCTTTAAGCGGCGCGTTTACATTGCCCTCGGGCGCGGGTATTTTTTCTACGATTTCTTCCAGTACCGCCGCGACGTTCAGCCCCGTTTTCGCGGATACCCGAGGCGCGTCCTCGGCGGGTATACCGATTACGTCCTCAATTTCGCGTATTACCGCGTCGGGCTGTGCCGACGGCAGGTCGATTTTGTTTATGACCGGCACAACCTCCAGGTCATGGTCAATCGCAAGATACGTGTTGGCAAGCGTCTGCGCCTCGATTCCCTGCGACGCGTCAACGATAAGTATCGCGCCCTCGCACGCGGCAAGCGAACGAGATACCTCGTAGTTAAAGTCTACGTGTCCCGGGGTGTCTATTAGATTTAACGTGTATATATCACCGTCGTCACGCTTATATTTAAGCGTTACGGCGTGCGCCTTTATCGTAATACCGCGCTCGCGCTCAAGGTCCATATTGTCAAGAAGCTGTTCCTCCATATCACGCGCTTCCACCTCGCCCGTAAGCTCCAGAAGTCTATCCGCGAGCGTGGACTTGCCGTGGTCTATATGCGCTATTATGCAAAAGTTTCTTATCTTTTCCTGTCTTGTGTCTGACATGTCTTTCTCTCCTAAATTATCCGAAATTTATCCGTTATGTATATTCTACCACATTTTTATCCGCTGTGCAACGATTATTTTGCCGTGAGTACCGCCGCTATCGCCCTCGCGACGCACCGTCCGCCCTCGGTCGCCTCAGCGAGTGTGTTTCCGTTGCTGCCTACCTCCAAAATAAGGCTTCCCATGGTCATATGCTCGTTAAAGCGCTCGGTGCGCAAATTGACGGGGCGCATAAGCCCGGGGTACATTATCTCGGCGGCGTTTTGTATATGCGCCGCGAATTTAAGGTTTTCCCGCCAGTTGTCGTGCCACAGTCCCATACTGTCCGTACCCGCTACTATCATTACCTGCGCCGTCGCTATGCCGTTTTGCTCGCACGCTACGCGCAGCTTTGAGCCGTCGGGGTATATGAACGCGTCGCGGTGAACGTCTAAAACAATCTTGATCGACGGATTGTTTTTAAGTTGATTTTCTATCGTGCCGAGCGCTCTCGTGTACGCGCCCTGATAGGACGGGTAATCGTGATACGTCGTGTCGTGCAAGGTCTTTATGCCGTTTTCCTCAAGCGCGGCGCATATGGCGTTGCCTACCGCTATTACGTTACGGTTCTCGTCGGTGTTGCGTTCCGTTTCACCGTTCATTTGGTCGCCGTCGTAACATTCGGTCGTGTGGGTATGCACCACAAGCACCTGCGGTCCGTCGGTATTGGTATTAAGCGTCAAGTCCTCGGCGCACATAGCGTTCAAGTCGACACTGTATTGTGTGGCGTTGTTTATCTCAAGCCCGACAGATGAGGCAATCTGAGTCTTATCCGGGAGCGGCGGCTCTGTCGGCGCGTCTTGTGTATCGCCATTTTCACTATTTGCTCCCTCATCGCCGTTTCCCTCCGCTTCCATGTCATCCGGCGCATAGTCGGTATCGGTTGTCCCATCAAAGACCGACGAATATTCGCTGATAATCGTTTCCGGCTCCTCCGCGTCAAAGCCTATAATTTTATTTATTATACCCTTTATGTCAAGGCTATTGTCACTGCTGTTAGGAAGTCCCTCAGCCAAAATTTCCTCGTAGGCATTTTCGTTTTCCTTAAAAACGTTTACGGAGCGTTTTGATATGACCGTCCCCGCTGCGAGCAGAAACGCGGCGCATACGAATATTGTCATGTACATAACTATTCTTTTCCTTGTAAGCACTATCGTTTTAAATTTCATGATTTTGTCCCCTTTTATCTGCGCTATATAATTAATACGCGGAAAAATTATAAATATGTGGAAAAAAATTTAAAAAAATGCTTGCATTTTTTTTGACGCTGTGGTATAATCTTGTAGTTATTACGGATAGTCCTCTGCCTCGGTCGGCACGAATGTCCCGGATTAGAAGGAGGAATTAATGATGAATTCACAGGAAATCATTAACGCTTTGACAAAAGACCAAATCAGAACCGATTTACCTGAGCTTGTTGTGGGCAACAACGTGAAGGTTTATCAGAAAATCGTCGAGGGTTCGCGTACAAGAACTCAGATGTTTGAGGGTACCATTATAAAGGTACAGGGCGGCGGTATCGCCAAGACCTTTACTGTAAGACGTATTTCTTACGGCGTAGGCGTAGAAAAGACATGGCCCGTAAACTCGCCTAACATTGAAAAGATTGAGGTTTCAAGAAAAGGTAAGGTAAGACGCGCCAGACTTTATTATCTGCGTGACAGAGTTGGTAAGGCAGCGAAGGTTAAGGAAAGAATATAATTTCCTTACGCATATGAAAGGGACATCCATTGTCCCTTTTTTTTCACCGGCAAATGAAAATTCATATTTTATTTACCTTTTATTAACCGCACATTCACATATGCGGGTTATAATTTATTTCATAATTACTTATTTGGAGGGAATTATTGTGAGCGAAGAAGAAAAAGTAACGGAAACAACAGAGGAAAAGCCGACCAAAAACAGCGTGGCGAAAGAAATATGGGAATGGGTGTACACTCTGGCGATAGCGATTATAATCGCTCTGCTTATAAAGGGCTTTATTTTTGACATTGTGCGCGTGGACGGTTCAAGCATGTTCCCCACCCTTGTGGATAACGACAGGCTTATAGTCACAAAGCTTGCGTACGAACCGCATCAAGGCGATATTATAATCCTTGACAGCGAGTACAAGAACAGAGAGCAATATTTTGATAATCTCGCAAAATCGGAGGGTAAGGACGACCTCTCATACTTTGAAAAGCTAATCGAGTCAAGAAGTATGCCGGCTAATTTCAAGAAAAAGTATTATGTGAAGCGTATAATCGCGATGCCGGGTCAAACGGTAGACCTCGTGGACGGTAAGGTGTATGTTGACGGCACGCTTCTTGACGAACCGTATTATGACGGCGTTACAAGCTCCATAGACCCGACGGTGGAATATCCCGTCACAGTTGACGATGATAACGTATTCGTAATGGGTGATAACAGAAATCACAGCAAGGACAGCCGTTCCTCGGAGCTGGGTCAGGTGCCGTATGACGCTATACTGGGCAAGTCGCAGATAAGAATATGGCCCCTGAACGACATAGGGCGCACAAAATAAGGGGTATTTATGCAAAGTTTGGATAATTTACAGTGGTATCCCGGACATATGGCAAAAACACGCCGTATGATTGAGGACAATCTGAAGCTGATAGACGTGGTTGTGGAAATATTGGACGCGCGTATACCGTTTTCGGGACGCAACCTTAATTTTGACGATATAATCAAAAACAAGCCGCGCTTGCTTGTACTTAATAAATCCGATTTGGCGGATAAAAACAGGACATCTCAATGGGTATCATGGTACGCGAAGATGGGACTTAAAGTAATACCCATAAGCTGCGCCACGGGCGCGGGTACCACCGAGGTGCTGAGCGAAGCGCGTTCGCTTGTTCAGGATAAAATAGACCGTGAGATGGAAAAAGGCAGAAACCGCACTCTTAAAATTATGATGGTCGGTATTCCGAATGTCGGAAAGTCAAGTCTTATTAACCGTCTTATCGGTAAGGCAAGCACAAAAACCGGCGACCGTCCCGGCGTGACGCGCGGTAAGCAATGGCTGCGTATAAAAGGCGGCGCGGAGCTTCTGGACACTCCCGGTATACTTCCGCCGAAGTTTGAGGATAAGTCGGTCGCGCTGCGGCTCGCGTACACGGGAGCTATAAAGGACGAGATAATAAATACCGAGCTTCTTGCCTACTCGCTGTGTGATTATTTGCGTGATAATTACCCTTCGGAGCTTTGCGCGCGATATAAAATGGATAGCGTAAACGGCTTGGAAGGTTACGAAATACTTGAAAATATCGGTAAAAAACGCGGTTTTGTAATCTCGGGCGGAGAAACGGACACGGAACGCGCGGCAAATATGCTGCTTGACGAGCTTAGAGGCGGAAAGATAGGTAATATTACGCTGGAAGTACCGTATGAAAATGAGTAAAAAAATATCCGAAGCAAACGCTTCGGATATTTCTTTAAATAAATGTCAGATTATTTAACGATGAACTTATCAAGCTCCGCTATGAACTTATCGCAATCATCAGAATGTACCTCAACCTTAATAGGCTTAGAAAGATCCAAACTGAAGATACCCATGATAGACTTAGCATCAACAACATACCTACCTGATGTCAGATCCACGTCGAAATCATACTTGCTTACGATATTCACGAAGTCTTTCACGTCGTTAATAGAACCGAGCAGTAAATCAAATGTTTTCATAAAAAATATTCCTCCTTATTCGTGCGTGTAGCCTATTTATTTGTAATCTCTTACAAATACTATAATACAACTTTTTCCTCAATTAGTCAATAGGTATTGCGTTTTAATTGAAAATTTTATATAATAATGCTAATGTTGCTATTTGTTTTATCGGCTTTTGTGGTTAAACTGATAAATCGGAAAGGATTTTTATATGAAAAAAGTAGCTTTATATACGCTGGGCTGTAAGGTGAACCAATACGAAACCGAAGCTATGGCGGAGCTTTTTGCGGCGGCGGGTTATGAAACGGTTGACTTCGCCGAAAAGGCTGATGTGTATGTCATTAATACCTGCTCCGTCACCAATATGAGCGACCGCAAATCGCGTCAGATTATACGCCGCGCGAAAAAAAGCAATCCCGGCGCCGTAATAGCCGTAACCGGCTGCTACGCGCAGACCGCGCCCGACGACGTTCTTTCCATTGAAGGCGTTAATATAGTCATAGGTACACAGGACAGAAAGAACATCGTGACGCTTATAGAAAGTCTTGACGCGTCCTCAAGCGTCAATCATGTGTCTGATATTATGTCAAACCATGAGTTTGAGGAGCTGCAGATAAAAAAATATTATAACAGGACACGCGCCTTTATTAAAATACAGGAGGGCTGCAACCAGTTCTGTTCCTACTGCGTCATTCCCTACGCGCGCGGTCCCGTAAGAAGCAGACCTATGAACGAAGTTATTGAGGAAATTAGAAATTTGGCGTCAAACGGTTTTAAGGAGATCATTCTTGTCGGCATACATGTGGCGTCATACGGCGCGGATTTGGAAAATTCGTCGCTTGAAGCGCTTATAACGGCGGTTGACGGTATAGACGGCATAGAGCGCATACGTCTTTCCTCGATAGAACCTATGACGCTTAACGCCGAATTTATCGATAAAATAAAAACGTCCAAAAAACTGTGCCGTCATTTCCATATTTCACTTCAATCCGGCTGTGACGCGACGCTTAAACGTATGAACAGGAAGTACACTGCGGCACAGTTCAAGGCTATTGTCGACGGGCTGAGAGATGCTTTTACTGACGCGGCAATCACTACAGATATAATGGTGGGCTTCCCCGGCGAAACAGATCGGGAATTTGATGAAACGGTCAATTTTGTGCGCGAGGTATCGTTCGCGGACGCGCACATATTCCGCTATTCGCGTCGGCGCGGCACTCCCGCCGCAAAACGTCCCGACCAAATACCGCCCGAAATCAAGGAAAAACGCAGTAAAATCATAATAGCCGAAACGGAAAAGTCAAGAGATGAGTTTATAGAAAAATTTATCGGCAAAACTATGCGCGTGCTTTTCGAGCAGCGAGCGAAAGACGGTCTTTTCGAGGGTAAGACAAACAACTATATAACCGTGCGCGTGCCGTCGGAAAGTAATCTCAATGACACTTTTGCCGATGTTTTGCTCGAAAGCCACAAAAACGGCGTTGTGTTCGGTAAAATCGTGAAGTTAAAAAACGGTATCGCATGATACCGTTTTTTAACCCATCATCTGGAGCGCGTCCTGAAGCCACCATTCACCGATGTCAAGCGCCTTGTAGAGATTGTCTCTCTCTCCCTTACGGTAAATCTGACCCTTACCGAACTCGCCGGTGTTGTCCATTACCTGTACCTTGATTTTTGTCGAGGATTTAATACCTTTATTGTCCTTTGTTTCCACTATATCAAGCGCAAGAATGCATTTATCGTCAAGATTACCGTAGTAAATCCTGTCACCGCATTTGATAAGCGGCTTGCCCTTGTACGTTAACAGCTTCTTTTTTTTCGTCGCTGCCATATCTATTCTCCTTCCGAATAAGCTTATATGGTTAAAATTCTAATATCATTATAGCACAAAAGTAAATAAAAAGCAACTTTAATTTGAATTTTTTACTCCTTTTCGTACATAAATTCGTCCAATTTTTCGCTTAATTCAAATTTTTTCATGCCCGCAATGTATCCTATAAGCGTCGCGAGCACCGGCACGGCAACCATCGCTGCTACGGAATATGCCGTAACCACTCCCTCGGACATATTCATTATCCCGTTATACGGGTATGTCCAGTAGTAAAACATGGCGTTTACAAGCATCGGGAATACGCCCGAAAGACCCGTTTCCGTACCGAAGCTTATCCAAATCAGTCTGTATATTATAACAAAAATAATGTTTACCGCGGCTATCAGGCAGCCAAACAGCGCGCCCTTTACAATGCTCGGTTTGAGCGGCGTATACGGTTTGTTATCAAGCAGCGCGAATTTTTTCGATGTGACGTACAGTATCGCGAAGTTTACCAACATGAATATTCCCGAAAGAATTTCTTTCGCCACGCTTATGTTTGTGAAGTACCAAAACGCCACAAGTCCGAATACGAGCACTATTCCCGATGCGGCGAGCTGCATAAGCAGCGTGTACATAAACTGATACGGTACTGTCATTTTCATTGAATCTCTCATTTATATCACTCTCCAAATTTTATTTGCCCGCCTCCGTGCCGGCAAGGTATCCCGATGACCACGCCCATTGCAGATTGTATCCTCCGCAGTCGCCGTCAATATCAAGCACTTCTCCCGCGGCGTACAGATTTTTTACCTTTTTGGACTCCATTGTTTCAGGTCCAAATTCGTCCGTAACAGCGCCGCCCTTTGTAACCTGCGCGTTGTTCCATGACATCGTGCCTGTTATACGGAAATCCCATTTTTTGATTATGGCGCACACGCGCGCGATTTCTTTTTCGCCGAGCGTTACGGCGTATCTTGACAACGGCTCAATTCCCGCGCATTTTAATATTGCCTGACCCACGCGCTTATGGAACATTCCGACAAAGAAATTATCAAGCGTAATTTTAGGTCTCTTTGCGATGCGGTCAAGTATTTTAACGTACAGCTCATCCTTATCATATCGGCTCATAATGTCGAGCGACACCGTTTTGGTATTGCCGAGACGCGACGACAGCGAAAACACCGCGGGTCCCGACAGTCCGTACTCGGTAAAAAGCACCTCGCCGTATTCCCTCTCGCCGCCCAGCGTCACGTCCGCGTCGAGCTTAATGCCTTTGAGCTTCTTCACGACATCTGTTTCTGTTTTTATTTGTACAAGCGACGGCGCGAGCGGCGTTATTTTATGCCCGAAGGCTTTCAGTATGTCGTATCCCACGCCCTTTGAACCGAAAGCGGGAGCAGCCTTTCCGCCGGTAGCTATAATTACCTTGTCAGCAGTTTCCTGTCTGCCGTCAAACGCGGTTATCACAAACCGCTCTCCCGTCTTTGTAACCGTCTTTACCTCAAACGGCAGCATTATTCGTATATTGTCCGTATCGTCTATCTTAAACCGCAGCACATCCAGCACGGCGGACGCTTGATTTGAATACGGGTATACCTTGCCGTCCTCCTCAACGTTTACAACAACTCCGAGTTCCTCAAAAAAATCTATCGTTTCCTTTACCCAAAATCCACGCTTTGCGCCGAGAATAAAGTTGGGATTTTGTCCGTGATAAAAACGCGTGTCGGCGTTTATGTTTGTCATGTTGCAGCGGCCGTTACCTGTGGCGAGTATTTTCCTGCCCACTCTCCCGCCGCTTTCATAGACGGTGACACTGTACTTGCCGCTCCTCGCAGCGGCTATTGCCGCCGTAAGTCCCGATGCGCCCCCTCCTATGACCGCAATGCTATTCGTCATGGCTTTCACTTTCCTTTGCGCTCGGCACATTCTGCGTATCGGCTGTGTTTGCCGCTATTTTAGCCTCACGCGAATGTATATATTCGCTGCCTACCGCGCGTACAATCGCTATTACCGGCACGGAAATCAGCATACCTATAAAACCGAAAAGCGCGCCGCCCACAGATACCGCGAATATAATCCACAGCGGACGTATTTCAAGTGTTTGTCCCATGATTTTAGGTCCCAATACGTTGCCGTCAATCTGTTGAAGTACAAGAAGCACGACGCCCGTCCAAACGCCTTTCCACAATCCGCCCGTAATCAGCGTTACCGCTATCGAGATTACGCACGATATTATCGAACCGAAGTACGGTATCATATCCATTACTCCGATAAACAGACCCAAAATAAGGGCGTATCTGACCTTGAGAAGCATCAGCACGATACTGCATATGACCGCCATTATGATACTGCACGTCAGGCGGCTGTAGATATAGTTCGTGAATATATCGTTTATGCGCTTCGCGTTATTTATTATCGCGTCAACCGTAGGCTGTTTGAGGAACAGACTCATAATCTTTACAATAGCGCCCTGCAAACGCTCCTTGTCTATAAGCATATATATCGACGCTATTATAGCCACAAACACATCAAACACGCCGCTTGTAACGTCGAACACGCCCTGCGCGTATTTTCCCAAATGCGTTATGTCCACGGAGTCAAAAAGCTTATTAATGCCCGCGTACAGGTCGAGATTGTCAAGGTTAAACCTTTTGACAATTTCAAAATTCTTTATATATTCCTGAAACGCGCTTATATAATTAGGCGCGCTGTTGTATAGGTCTATGATGTTGCGGTACAGCGCCGGTATAAGCATTCTGAGTATAAACAGTACCAGTACGCACGCGCCGAGATATATAACTATGATACTTATACCGAAAACGTGTTTCTTTATAAATCGGTTATTTACCCGCGACAGCAGCTTTTGAAGGCTTTTCGCGGGCATATTGAGTATATACGCTATAATGAAGGCAAGCAAAAACGGCTTCAAGGCGCGTATAACGACGCCTATATAGTAGGTTATATTATGGAAATTATCAAATGTCTTGTATACGGCTATGACAGCCACGCAGAACACAAACGCGACTATCCAGCCGTAATATTTTTCAAATCTTTTCATTTTCTACCTCGCAGCTTATATATTTGCGATATTCGCAATAAAGGGCGGAAATACCCTTTCCGCCCTTATTCACAGGATTATTTTATTCGGAAACGATTACAAACAATTTTCCGACATACGCTCCGTTCGATACGGTACACTTAATCTCTACTGTCTGACCTACCTTTACGTCTTTCATTTTCTTTGCTTTGCCGTCAGCCGTGACAAAGGTTGTCTGCTCGTCCTTGCAGAATACGCCAATCGGTGTTTCCGAGCCGGAGGGCTTAACGTTTATAAATCCGAATGATTTGTTTATATCCGTTACAACTCCCGTCACGCTGCCCGCAGACTCTTGGGTGGACGTCGCCACAATTTTCGTTATGGCTTCGCTCTCAACCGTAAGTTTGACCGCATCGCCCACTCTGAAGTCGTACAGGCTGCCTTCCTCGCCGTTTATAAGTATTTCCACATCTGACGGAATCTCATACGTTACGTCCTCGCCGCCGACTTTGACAACCATTGTAGATCTCGGTGATTCTATTGTCAGAGATTTTATCGTGCCTTCAACCGTTTTCTTTGTCGAGGTCGCCACTATTTTTGTGACTACGCCGTATTCCAAAGTAAGGTTTACCTTGTCGCCCGCGTATATACTGTCAAGTCCCACGGTCGCGTCGTTCTTCTTTACCGAAACATCGCTGCTTACATCGTATGTCTGACCGTCGTAAGCGCTGTTGCCGTGGCTTATGGTAATCGTTATGCCGTTACCCACGTTCAGGCTCTCCACAATGGCTCCCGAAATGGTGGTAGCCTTTGTTTCTCCCATGATAGACGCGACCTTTCCGTTTGAGAGAGTAATCGTTATAATATCTCCGTTGGTAAAGCTTCTTATAGTGGCGGGGCTTCCTTCATACGTTACGGAAACGTCCGACGCGCACTCATAGCTGTGCGTCTCCCCCTCCTCGTCGGTCATTCTGAGAGTAGTCTTGCCCGACGTTGTGGCGTAGCTTACATACTTACCTCTTACGGTTTCGTCGGGAAGCGCCGCAACGGAATCGATTCCCACAAGCGTTTCGCCCGAAAGCGTCAATATAACATCTATATTTTCAGCGAAGTCCTTAGGCTGCGTTTCATCGCCCATACTGCGCATTACGGTACCGTCAGTATATGTATATACCTTTGCCGCACCGTCAGCGCCCGTAACCTCAACGGTTCTGGTGTCCGTATTAACGCTCAAAAGCTTGACCTTTTCAAAGGAGTAACTTGTTTTGTCAACCGTGCGCGACAGCATGACAGCCATCTGGCTCCTCTTAACGGGTGTATTCGGGGAGAAAAGACCGTCCCCCATACCTTCCATTATTCCCTGCTCCGTAGCGTATGCCACATACTGAATAGCGTTTGAGGGAACCTCGCGCGCGTCCGTGTAGTCAAGCACAACTCCCAAATCCGCAAGCGCTTCTTCCTCGCCGCCCATCGCCTTTGTTATGATTATCGCCGCTTCGTAGCGTTTCATCGGCGTGTCCTTTTCATCGCCCTTTAAATAAGTGTCAAGGTCAGCCTTCTTTAACGCGCCCTTGTACATCATATACGCGACCTCGTCGCCGCCCCATTTCAGGTCGTAATTCTCTATAACGCTGTCGTATTTTTCATGAGCGATATCTATAATCTCATCGTTAACCTTGTCCACCGAGCCCATAGCCCTTGCAAAGAGCGATATAGCCTCAAGCCTCGTTACGTCATTATCAGGTCTGTACGAACCGTCCTCATAGCCGGAAATAAGACCTTTTTCCGCCATAGAGTCAATATACGGTCTTGCCCAGTCATAATTCTCCGTGTTTATATCATTGAATTTTGACGGCGTATTTGTATCTGTCGGCGCGGCGAATACGGGCATTGCCACAGCAAGCGTTACAAGCACCGCCGCCGACGTCTTTATGATTTTTTTCATGATAATTCTCCCTTCCGTACACATAGTTACTATAATATGATTTTAACATAAAAGACAGTTTTCTGCAATAGATTTTTCTTGTTTTCTGTGACATTCAGATTAAATTACGTTTTCAGAACCATTTCAGTTTACATAATTCCTTTTTCGCCATAAATTACAGCTTGAAATCAGCATTTTAATCATGTATTATATGTCTTGTGGTTGACATAACGCCACGATAAAGCAGGATTGGTTAAAGGGGTAATCCCCTAAGAAGGAGGATTTTATGTACAGTATAAAGAAAAGAATTTTATCCGCGGCGGCTATACTCGCTGTTTCAGCGTCGGTATGTCCTGCCGTAACCGCCGCCGTACCCGAAGATGTTCAGGGTACAAGATACGAGGAGCCTATTCAGGTTCTTTCCGCCCTTGATATTATGGTCGGAGACGAAAACGGCGATTACCGACCCGACGATACTATTATAAGGTCGGAGGTAGCGAAAATTGCCGTGCATGCGCTCGGGCTTGAGGACGCCGCAACTTCGGCGAAAGGGCAGCAGGTATTTGACGACGTTTCCACAGATCACTGGGCGAACGGTTATATTAACCTCGCAGTCTCACAAGGCATAATAGAGGGCGACGGCGACGGTAACTTCCGTCCCAACTCCCCCATCACCTACGCAGAGGCGATGACTATAATGGTACGCGCCACGGGATACACGATTTCAGCCGAGGATAAGGGCGGCTACCCTGTAGGATATATGCAGGCGGGTACCTCGAACGGTCTTGGCGACAACGTACTTGCCGGCGCATCGCAGGAAATTTCAAGAGGTAACGTCGCGTACCTTACGGAAAACGCGCTTGACGTTAATCTCATGGAGCAGACAGGCTACGCTCCCAACGCAAAATACGAGGTTACGGACAAGACGCTCCTTAAGGACAGGCTGAACGTCACAAAGGGCAGAGGTCAGATCACGGCAGTGGAGAATACTTCGCTCGATTCTTCCGCGGGTCTTAGCGAAAACCGCGTGAAAATAAACGGAGAGGTATTTGAAACAGCTTACAGTATGAATAATCTGCTCGGCTACAACGTTGACTATTATGTTAAGGAGTATAAGGACGGTTCCCGCAAGGTTATTCTCGCTATGCCAGTAAAAAGCCAAAATAAGGAGATTACCGTAAACGCGGACTCGTTCTCAAAGCTTACGTCTAAGAGCAGCGGCAAGGCGGTCGAGTATTTTGACGAGTCAAACAAGACGCAGACCGCTGTAATAGACCCGAACGCGGTTCTTATTTACAACGGAAAATACGCCGAAATGAACGACGCGCTTATAAATCTGTCGGATAAATCAGGTAAAATGACCTTGCTTGACACAAACAGAGACGATAAGTACGACGTTATATCGGTAAAAACGTATGAAAACATCGTAGTTGACAAGGTGATTTCAAACAAGATAACCGACAAGTACTCGCAGACGGTATTAAAGCTTGACGAGGACGACGATATAAATTTCAGAATCGTAAAGGGCTTTGAGGAAGTATCGGTCTCAGACCTTAAAGAGTACGATGTGCTTTCGGTATCAAAAAGCCTTGACGGCACACTGTATGATATTGTTGTAACGACCGATACGGTTGAGGGTAAGGTTACCGCCTCAGACAGCCGAGGAGTAGTTATAAACGGTGACAGGTACGAAGTCGCCGAAAATTACACAAACAAGATAAACGTAGGAAGCGAAGGCGTATTTTGTCTCGACGCGGACGGAAGAATAGCTGCGGTTAAGACATCGTTAAGCGCGGATGTCAGCTACGGCTACCTTACAAACGCGTACTATTCGGATAACGGTAAAGAGGAAGCGGGATTTAGCATATTTACAGCGGATAACAAGGAAGTAACATTTATAGCTAACGATAAAATTAAATTTAACAATACAAGAAACGTAAGCGCAAAGGATGCAGTAAACGCGATAAACGATGAAAACCGCAGCGCGGCGCAGCTTGTAACCTATACGGTAAATTCGGCGGGTAAGCTTACCGCCATAAACACGGCGGCGGAAAGCGCGGCAGTCGATGAAAGTAAGTTCACGCGTAATTATTCGCTCGATAACGCTGTTTACAC
Organism: uncultured Clostridia bacterium; assembly: GCA_947626075.1. Classification (GTDB taxonomy): domain Bacteria; phylum Bacillota; class Clostridia; order UBA1381; family UBA1381; genus Hominilimicola. The sequence continues at coordinate 1,834 of CANQQW010000045.1, read as the reverse complement.
GGCTGCTCTTTCAAAACTTGGCAATGTCAAAATCGGAAAAGACACAGTTGTATTTGACATTTCCGACGGTGAGGACAACTACGCCGTAAGAAACGCGGATATGTTTGAGGACGGTCAGACCTACAGTGCTCTTATCTACGACATGACCGATAACTACACCGCGGGCGCGGTAGTGGTAACGTCGGTTAAACTGAGCGCCGATGCTCAGTCGTCAATAGCGGTCGTTAAAGAAATATTGAACGGCGTGAACGACGATGACGAACAGACCGATATACTTGAGGCGCTTGTTGACGGCAAGGAGGTTTCTCTCTGCGCGGCAAATACAAACGTTCTTGTAAAGGACGGCGGCAAGCTTGAAACGGGCGACGTCATTCAGTACAAAACAAACAGTGATAACGAAATCGTGAGCATACGGGTACTTCTCGATATAAACAACAAAGACAGCGAGCAGATCGTTTCTCCCGCAGAAGATCTTGATACGATATACGGAAAAGTTACAAGGAAGTTTGGCGACTCGATAAATGTGTCGGTAAACGGAGGCAGCGAAGCAAACTACGCTATTCCCTCTGACGTGACGGTATACAGCGTTGATACGTTAGCCTCGAGAAACAACGTCACAGCCGCAGATGTCAGCGATATTGAAATTTACGACTCGGGCGAAAACAACAGAGTATTCCTCAAAATGTACGATAATGTTGTTCGTGAGATAGTTATTGTAAGATAATATATTTGTATAAATCTCTTCTATTCACAAAGGGCGTCCTTAGGACGCTCTTTGTTATTGCTTTTTTCCTTAATATGGTGTATACTGTAACTGTATCAAATCAGCACCGAAAGGAAGTATTGCTATGGATAAAGTTAAAATATGGATAGATGATGTAACGATACCCACTTACGAGGTCGGGGAATACAGTAAAATCCCGATGTTTCTTGAAAAGCGCGTGTACCAGGGAAACTCGGGACGCGTATACCCGCACCCGGTATGCGAAAGCGTCTCCGACGAAAAGAATGACAAGACGTATACCGCCGTATATATGGAAAACGAATATCTGTTCGTAATGGTACTGCCGGAAATAGGCGGCAGAATACAGCGTATACTTGATAAAACCAACAACTATGACGCGGTATACTATAACGAGGTGATCAAGCCCGCGCTCGTCGGTCTTGCCGGTCCGTGGATCTCGGGAGGTATAGAGTTTAACTGGCCTCAGCACCACCGTCCGTCCACGTTTGATCCCGTGGACTATACAATACGCGAAAACGAGGACGGCTCCGCCACTATTTTCGTGAGCGAGATTGAGAAAATGCACCGCACAAAGGGTATGGCGAAGTACACGCTCTACCCCGGCAAGGCGTATCTTGAAATTAAAGGGCAGCTTTACAATCAGACCGACAGACCGCAGACGTTCCTTTGGTGGGCAAATCCGGCGGTACCTGTAAACGACTACACAAAATCCATCTTCCCGCCCGATGTACACGCCGTTATGGATCACGGCAAGCGCGACGTTTCGCGCTTCCCCATATCGACAAGCACATACTATAAAATGGATTACAGTGAAGGCGTTGACATATCGCGTTACAAGAACATACCCGTACCAACGTCGTACATGGCGTACCACTCAGACTACGACTTTATAGGTAACTACGATTATGAAAAGGACGCGGGGCTTCTGCATATAGCCGACCACCATATTTCTCCCGGTAAAAAACAGTGGACATGGGGCAGCGGCGACTTTGGCAAGGCGTGGGACAGAAACCTCACCGACGAAAACGGTCCGTATATCGAGCTTATGACGGGTATGTTTACCGACAATCAGCCCGATTTTACGTTTAT
>CANQQW010000044.1 GCA_947626075.1 uncultured Clostridia bacterium | reverse complement strand
TTAAGTATGGAAAAATACGAGAAGATGAAGTCGTTTGACCCCGAGGTTTACGCGGCTATTCAGGACGAGACAAACCGTCAGAACAATAAAATCGAGCTTATCGCGTCGGAAAACTTTGTTTCGGAGCGTATCATGGAGGCTAACGGCTCGCCGCTCACAAACAAGTACGCGGAGGGCTACCCCGGCAAGCGCTATTACGGCGGCTGTGAGCACGTGGACGTTGTGGAAAACCTTGCAATCGAACGCGCAAAGAAGCTTTTCGGCGCAGGCTTTGCGAACGTGCAGGCGCACAGCGGAGCGCAGGCTAATATGGCTGTGTTCTTCGCTCTGCTTACGCCCGGCGACACGGTTCTTTCGATGAGCCTCGCGCACGGCGGACATTTGAGCCACGGCTCGCCCGTAAATATGTCGGGTAAGTATTTTAACATTGTCCCCTACGGCGTTACCGAGGACACGAACACGATAGACTACGACGAGGTTCGTAAGCTTGCCTTGGAACACAAGCCGAAGCTCATTCTCGCGGGCGCGAGCGCGTACCCGAGAGTTATCGACTTTGAAAAGTTTGCCGAAATCGCGAAAGAGGTCGGCGCGTATTTCATGGTCGATATGGCGCACATTGCCGGTCTTGTCGCGGCGGGCGAGCATCCCTCGCCGATGCCGTATGCGGACGTTGTTACGACGACCACGCACAAGACGCTGCGCGGTCCGAGAGGCGGTCTTATCCTCACGAACGATGAGGAGCTTGCGAAGAAAATCAACAAGGCTATATTCCCCGGTATTCAGGGCGGTCCACTGATGCACACGATCGCGGCAAAGGCGGTATGCTTTAAGGAAGCGCTTGAACCGAGCTTTAAGGAGTACGCGAAGCAGGTCGTAAAGAACGCGGCGGTACTCGCGAAAACGCTTCAAGACGAGGGATTTAAGCTTGTTTCGGGCGGTACGGACAACCACCTCATGCTTGTAGACCTCACCGACACCGGCGTTACCGGCAAGGACGCGGAGCATATGCTTGACGAGGTCGGTATTACCGTCAACAAGAACGCTATCCCGTTCGACACGAGAAGTCCGTTTATTACGAGCGGTCTTAGAATAGGCACTCCCGCGTCAACGTCGCGCGGCTTTAAGGAGGACGATATGGTCGAGACAGGTAAGCTTATCGCCATGACGATAAAGGACTTCGAGGGCGCAAAGGACGAGGTAAGAGCGAGAGTTAAGGCTCTTTGCGATAAATATCCGCTGTATAAGTAAAAAATGAGAAATCTTGGGGCGACCGAAAGAGGGTCGCCCTTACATATTCCCGCGACGCGGCGGGCGCCGTTCCCTGCGGGCAAAAAAAATTAATTTTACTATTGACAAACATATTTTTTTATGGTATTATATAAAAGCTGTATGGCTCGTTGGTCAAGCGGTTAAGACTCCGGCCTCTCACGCCGGCAACGCGGGTTCGATTCCCGCACGAGTCACCATGTACCGTATGAATTGTATTCATACGGTTTTTTTATTGGTTACGGGCGCACACGAGGGGGAATTTGGGCATAGAAAAACACACCCCGAGGGGTGTGTTTTTGTTTTGGGTTTATTCTGCGGCTGTGAATGTAATTGCATTCGGCTGAAGCTTTACAGTCGCGCCGTCAGGATCCTTGAACTCAAATTTTGCGTCCATATTTACAACGCCGCTGATAGCAAGATTATCACTCCGGCTCATTTCGCCCGCTACTATTGCCGCACATACATTTGCGAAATAGAATGTCGAGTGCAGTCCCTGTTCAGTTGAACTATATACATGATAGAAGTGACTGTACTTATCTGTGCTGTTATAAGTATCACCGTAGCCACAGGTATCATGAGCAAATTCATAGCTCAACTTGGCAAGGTCAATATACACTGCCTCGGTCAAGGTATCTGCTACTGCTTTCATGTCAGTAGTCCATGCAACCGTCGGACTGTAATCTGAACCTTTTGATGAAGAGTTAGGCGATGTAATAACCACTTCTACGCCTTTAGCCTTCGCCTTATTATACATATCCGTTACAGCAGCCTTCATGTTGTCAACGCCTACGCTATGACCTTTGTCGTTGTAGCCGCTTTCGAGAACCATAATGTCGCCTTCCTGAGCACTTTCAACAACCTGAGTGATAGCAGTGCTGTTAAGTCCGAGCGAATCCGCACCGCTGTTTGCGAGGTCAATTACTTCAACCGTATCATTCAAGTAATGCTGAAGCACCTGTCCCCAACCTGTCATATTACCAAATCTTGCCTGCTGCTGTTCGTCAGTCTCACCATCAAGCTTCTCATATGACTTATCCGCGTTGTAATACTTCGCAACAAGCGAGTCACCGAGAACGTATACTTTCGGAGTTCTTGCAACATTTGAGGGAGCCTTTACAAGAGTAATTGCGGAAATCGGACTGTCACCCGCTGATTTACCGCTTGAATAATCTCTTGTATTTATCTTTGCGTAGCCTTCCTTGATATAAATATCGTGAGCCTCATCGGTATCAGGCGTTGTGCCGTACTGGAGCATGTTGTTTATAAGAAGCTGCTCATTCGCATAAACATCCGCTCTCGAACCTGTCATCTTTACAGTCAGGTTATATGTGTCAGCAGGAACATTAAATGTATATCTCTCATCTGCTGCCTTAATACCCGCCGCAGGAGCTGAGAATACCGGAGCAATCTCATATGTGGCCGCACCTGTTGTGTCAATCGTAATACTTGTCGATCCTGTGGCTCCCTCTGTCTGTGTTTCCGTCTTAGCCGGTTCCATTGAGGCAAGGCTCTTCCAGAAGAATACCTTTGTATTCGCGTTAGCCGGAGTTAAGTCAATCTCTTCGTCCGCAGCAACGGGTATCGGTGCCGCAAGATTTGTCAGCTTGCCGTTTTCATACGTAGCCGTAAGCTTAACGCCCGCTTCCGCAGCAACCGTCTTGGTTATTGAGGGACCTATGCCCTCAGGAGCGGCAACCTCTGTCTGCTTAACAAGCTTTTTGTCAGCGTCCGCCGTTGTTACAAGATACTTATCCGCAACAGCTATATCCTTTATGTCAACATCAGTCGAAGCCGCGCCGCCCTCAACATTTCCGTCTATGTAGAAGTTGTCAACTACTACGGGAATGTCAATCTTTGATACCTTTGTACCGTTCATTACCGTTGCGGTAACCGTTGTTGTTCCCTTGTCTACAACCGTCAATTCGCCTGTTTCCGCGTCAATCGTTGCGGCATCTGTATTTGATGATGACCATACGGGATCGGGCATTATATCTTTAACCTCGTCATCACAGCCGTCTGTTGCTGAAAGTATCTCATACTTACCTTTAGCGCCCGCGTTGTTGTGGTAAGCCTTCGGACCGTCAGCCGTAAGAGTAATATCCTGGAAATCTGCGATCGTTACTTTTATTGAACCCTTCTTCGTATCTGCCGTACTGCTTGTAGCGGTAAGAGTTACCTCGGTATCAGCCGCAGCTTCATCGGTTACCGAAAGAATACCCGTATCAGCTCCAATCGAAACGCCCGTTACCGTTGCCGGCTCCATTGTCCATGTAAAGGTTTCACCCGGAACGGGAACACCGGGCGAAGCCGTGTATTCTCTTGTAACAGTCTTGCCCGCTATTTTCGCAAACTTTGCGTCACCGCCTACGCTTACGAAATTCTCGTCAGGTTTTGTAACCTTTATGGTTTCCACATAAATACTGCCCTTATACTGATATTTACCGACTTTTATGTTTGCCGGGTCATTGCTGTTTTCAAGGGTAAGCGAGCCCTTCATATCGCCGCAGCTTACGGTTATTGCCATATTTGTTTTATCTATAACAAAATCAACCGTATGCTTTCCCGACCAGCTGTCGGCAATCTTTACGCCATTTGTATATTTTCCGGCATCGCTTTCTTGGTTGTAATCGCTGTTTCCGCTCCAATTCGTAAAAGCGTATAAACCTTCGGCGGTACCCTGCACGCCTACAATTATTTTTCCGCTTGAATCTCTCACGCCCACAGTATACTGACCGTCAGGATTAGCTGCCGAATTGATATCAAGCGAAAGCGTTGATAACGTACCGAGTGCAACGGTGCCAAGCGAAATTTCCTCATTTCTTCCTCGGTCAACGATTCCGAAATGTCCGTCCGCATTACCGAATTCCGACTCATAATACAGATAATCACTGTTCAAAGTCGGCTTAGCGGTTATTTTATATCCTTCGTCGCCCAGTGTTTCAGTGCCTTCGGCAGCCGTATAGCCTTCCTTTTCAACCTTATAAGTAATACTGCCTTTTTTAATTTGTCCCAAATCCGCTTTACCATCAACACCGGCGTATACTACAACAGGAGTTTCACCGTCAGGAGTAACGGTAATCTTTGCGTATCTTTCGGTTTCCGCGGTTACAGACGCAAGCGTCGAACCCTCCGTATATACAGCCGTATATGTAGCGCCCGCCGTACCTACGGTTACGGTCGTGCCCTCTACCTGTGTGCCGTCCTTTTCCCAGTGGCTAAAGGTCTTTCCGGCAACTATCGGAGCATCGGGAATGGTAAGCACAGTTCCCTCGAGAACATGCTCATATTTCTGTATTGACGCATTCTCCTGTGCGCCGTTTACAAATTCAATTGTGTAGTCCGCAGGAGCGGCGGTTTCCGAATCAACTGTAAGATCCTTAAAGCCTACGGCAAGATTTTTATTGGATGGTGTCTGCCCGTAAATTCCCTTTATTTCTGTGTCGGTACCGTTAGATTCGAGTATACCGTTCTTGTAAATACTGTAAGCACCGTCCTCGACATTCTGAACAAAAACCATATTATAGGAAGTTGCTTCATCTTTTGTAGCAGCAAGCACATCTACATTAACCGCCTTACCTACTGTATTAGGAGCTTTACCCGTTCCTTTTGTAAAGCCTACGGTCGGTGTACCTGTAGCACCGTTGTTTTTCGCCAATACGGTGGTTTTATAAACAAGCACTCCCGTTGACGGTTTTGAAAAAGTATCCACATTTTCGGGTATAAAAGAAATCGCACCGTTACAACCGCTGGTTCCTACTCCGTATACATAAAATGTGTTGGTTGTAGGCTCAACGCTTGCGGCTGTCTGACGACCGGTCGCCTGAAAGTTGCCGCCCGTCGCGCCCCAGTGCATGTAGCCCCAACCGTCCAAAGCCGTTACGGCAGTGGTTTGTTCAGTACCTGTGCCAAAATCTTCTACGCTCAGGTTTGCCAACTCGGATTCCTGCTGCGCCTTCTTTGTAACATCGCCGGCGGTTACGGCTGCTAAGTCCATTTTATACAACTGCTCCGCGCTTGCGGGAACAGTCAGCGCCGCGAATGACGATGCCGTCAGTGCCAACGCGGTCAGCATTGACAACAGTTTCTTTGTTTTTCTCATAAATATTTTCCCTCTCTCTCTTTAATTTTATTATTTTTACCCTATGGTATTAGATAAGAATATTATATAACATTACCAAAAAAAATGCAATAGAAAAAAATATTTTTTTCAATTTTGTATATCGGGACGGGCTGTCGAGGGCGCCAGCCCCTACAGACCCCTCAGTCGCCTACGGGACGGGCTGTCGAGGGCGCCAGCCCCTACGGTGGTATCACGGGCGGGGCGGGGAGCCGGCGCAGGGGGTTGAAATTTGGGCGGAGGGGGTATATAATATGTATAACCGATATATCGAAAGGGGGACGAAATGTGAATTACGATATAGATTACCTAAATCTGCTCGCACAGCAGTACCCGACCGTCAAGGACGCGTCAAGAGAGATTATACGCTTGCAGTCACGGCAAAAGCTCCCGAAGCTGACGGAGCATTTTATGAGCGATATTCACGGTGAGTACGAGTCGTTTCTGCATATTTTGAAAAACGCGTCGGGCGTTATTAAGGATAAGATTGCGTCAATATACGGGCGTACTCTGTCGGAACACGACAGGCAGACGCTCGCGACGCTTATTTATTACCCTAAGCAGAAGCTTGAAATTATCAAGCGCGAAACGGACGACCTCGACGATATGTACCGTATTACGCTGTATCGGCTTATCGAGATATGCCGCGTCGTCGCCGCCAAGTATACGCGCGCTACGGTGCGTTCGTTTTTGCCGGAGGCGTTTGGTTCCACAATCGACGAGCTTATTCACGCGAATACAGATTACGGGTCGGATAAGACGGAGTATTACAATGAGACAATCTCAACAATTATCGAGCTTGGTCAGGCGGACGATTTCATAGTGGAAATGTCCACGCTGATACAGACGCTCGCTATCGGTAAGCTGCATATTATAGGCGATATATTCGACCGAGGTCCGCGCGCGGATATTATTCTTGACACGCTTATCAATTATCATTCGGTTGATATACAGTGGGGTAACCACGACGTGCAGTGGATGGGCGCGGCGGCGGGAAGTCTCGCGTGTATCGCAAATGTATTGTCAATATCGACAAAGTACTCTAACTTTGATTGCCTGGAGGACGGTTACGGTATAAACTTACGTCCGCTGACGGTATTCGCGCTCGAAACGTACGCGGGCGATCCGTGCGAGCGTTTTATTCCGCGTAATCCGAATATGGTCGCAATATCGAAGCATGACGTGGATTTTTGGGCAAAGGTACATAAGGCGGTGTCGGTGATCGAGTTTAAGCTCGAGGGTCAGATTATAAAGCGGCGTCCCGAGTTTATGATGGAAAACCATCTTATGCTCGATAAGATTAATTATAAGGACGGTACTATCACGCTTGAGGGTAAGACGTATAAGCTGATGGACAGTAACTTCCCCACTATCGATCCCGAAAATCCGTTCGAGCTTACGACGGAGGAAAGCGAGCTTATGGGGCTTCTGCGCACGTCGTTTCTGCGCAGTGAAAAGCTGCAGCGCCATATACGGTTCCTGTACAAAAACGGCAGTATGTATACGACGCACAACAATAATCTGCTCTACCACGGCTGTATTCCGATGAACAGCGACGGTTCGTTTAAAACGGTAACTCTCGCGGGTGAAAAGGTAAGCGGTAAGTCGCTTATGGATAAGGCGGACCGTATCGCGCGGGACGGTTATTTCGCGCGTCCGGGCAGTCCCGAAAGAGAGTACGGCAAGGATTTTTTGTGGTTCTTGTGGTGCGGCTGTTTCTCGCCGGTGTACGGTAAAAATAAAATGACGACGTTTGAGCGGTACTTTATCGAGGACGAGAGTACGTGGACGGAGATCAAGGACGATTATTACCGTCTCGCCGAAAGCGAGGAGGTATGCGGCAGGATACTGCGCGAGTTCGGTATCGACCCCGACGAGTTCTCTCATATTATAAACGGTCATGTCCCGGTAAAAATCAAAAAAGGCGAAAAGCCGGTAAAGGCGGGCGGTAAGCTCCTTGTCATAGACGGAGGGCTGTCAAAGGCGTATCAGGCGGTAACGGGTATCGCGGGGTACACGCTGCTGTTTAACTCGCACGGTCTGCTTTTAAGCGAGCATAACGCGTTTGAGTCGGTGGAAAGCGCAATCAAGGAGGAAAAGGATATTCACTCCACTCTCGATGTTATCGACCTCGCGCCAAAGCGTCTGCTTGTCGAGGATACCGACGAGGGTAAGGCGCAGTCGAAAAAAATACTCGATTTAAAGGCACTTGTCGAAGCGTACAAGTCGGGTAAGGTAAAGCAATATTAACGAAAGGATTTTATAACATGAGGTACGAAAAAGAACCGATGCGCATATTAACCTCCGTGCCTAACGGTACTTACGAGGTGACCGTAACGGTGACGGCGCACGAGGATATTACGTTTACGATATATGCGCAGTCCCGCAGGGTAATGGCGTATGATGTGAAAATGAAAAGCGGCGAAAAAAAGGATTTTACGTTTAACGTAAGCGTGTGCGACTGTCAAAAACGCGACGAGGGCGAAAGGCACTTCGCGGGTGTGGAGCTTTACATATTGTGCGACGGGAATCTGTCGGCGGTGTCGGCGGTAAGTCCCGTGAGCGTTCCCGTAATATATATCGCGGGCGACTCAACCGTGACGGATCAGCCGTCGGAGTATCCGTATAATCCCGCGTCCACGTACTGCGGGTGGGGTCAGATGTTCCCCGAGCTTCTTAATACGGGTATAGCAGTGGAAAATCAGGCGCAGTCGGGTTCGACTACGGAGGATTTTAAAAATATAAATTTCACCGCGTTTAAGGATAAGATAAAGGCGGGCGATTTTCTTATCGTGGAGTTCGGTCACAACGACCAAAAGATAGAATCGCTTGACGCGTACGGCGGTTACACCGAGAATTTAAAGTACTATGTCAATTTCGCCCGCGAAAAAGGCGCGGCGCCGATACTCGTATCGCCGATAAACAGGATTTTATTCACCGAGGACGGTACGCTTCTGAACCTCTTGGGTGATTACAGAAACGCAGTTAAAAAGGTCTGCGGGGAAATGAACGTGCCGTTTATTGATTTATGGACGCGCACAACGGAGTTCTTTGAGGCCGCGGGCGCGGCGCGTGCGTGGGATTACTTCCGCTGTCTCGGTGACGACCGCGACTATACGCACACGAACGATATTGGCGGAAGCGTTATAGCAAAATTCGCCGCGGACGAAATCATTAAAAATAATATCGAGCCGATAAGCGGTCTTATCAAAAAGGACATGATAAAGGTTGAAATGCCCGAAAGGGATGCGAACGCGAAGCCCATGAACGCAAAGGAGCTTGAGCATATAAGAACGATAGGACTTGTTAATCTGCCAGACCTTGACAGGGATATAACGAAGATATGAACACAAACAACGCTCTCCGTAAGGAGAGCGTTACTTATTGTGATAAACCGCGCTGTTTTTTTACAGCGTCTTTTTATTTTTACAGATTTTCCATTTGGTTATCGTACATGACGCAAAGGCTGCGGTTACGGTCCTTTACATATTTTTTCGCGAGCATGGCGCAGTCGAAGCCGTAGCCTCCGTCCTCGTTGTCCTTTAAAAGGTACACGCCCATTCTTGTGACAAGCTCCGCGCCCTTGTACTTTTCATTGCACATATTACAGAAATATATATTTTCTTTATGGTACTTTTCAATAATGCTCATATCGCCTTTTTTCACTCTGAAAGCGACGTAGAAAATATCCGTTCCGTCAATATGCGACGCTGTGACGCGCTCGTTGTCGAAGTTATCCTTTATATGCTTGCCGTAGCTCAGCAGTATATCGTCTCCCGCCTCAATACCAAAATCGCGGTTGAATTTAACGAAATTTCCTATATCGCAGTGTACCAGCACAACGTCCTCGCCCTTTTCGCGGGCAATTTTTCTCAGCCGTCCCATTTGAACATATAACTGAGATATAGAGTACAAATCCGTCTTTCTGTCATAGTCAACCATATGCTGCAGTTTTTTCTCGTTCTCGGACTCCTTGCTCGTCTGCGCTATATACATGGTCATCATCTTCGTCGCCATATTAAGCTCCTGCGCCTCGTCGTCCGTCCAAATGCTGTCTTTGTCAAATCGGGTGCAGACAAACATATAGAAATTATCATCGGTGGTCGTGTTTGAGATATATATTACGTTATAGCGCATATTCTTCTCAAACTCACGCTGAAACTTGGGTGAAAATCCGTTGATATTTTCGGGGAGCACCCTAAATACCGGAAATTTCTCAAAGTAATTTCTGAAATTCATTATATCCGAATGAACGTAATAGCCGCTCTTTCCCGCGTTGTTGCGGAAGTCCGCATTACGGCACCATTCGTAACGGATTTTTATAAGGTCCTCCTTGCTGTTTACCTGCATTATTTGCATCCAATCAAAACGGAATCGGTCTATTATATACTTGATTATGTTATATACAGCCTCGTCACTTGTTCTCGCGCCCGCCGACAGCTCCAAAAATACTTTCATCATATCCTTGGAGTCCAAAATCTCGGCGCTGCCCGCTGTGACGTCGTTCTCATAGTCAAGTCCGCGCCCGTTATTGTCGGACATGTTTTCGTTATACGCGCACCAGTGCGCCTTGCCGTTTTCCTTTACATGGTAAAGCGCCTTGTCGGCTTTCTCCAGCAGTCCCGAATATCCCGCCGCGGTATCGGGAAGCATATCTCCCGACGCCATACCTATACTTAGCGTTATCCGCGTGTCGTCGGAAAGGTGAAAATCTCTCACCTTGCTTAATATTTCCTCCGCAACGGCGCATATCTCGTCTTGATTTACGGAGTGGAGAAACGCAAAAAACTCGTCGCCTCCGTATCGTCCGGCAAAGCCCAAATCGCCGACAGCTTCCTTTATAGCGCCCGCCGTCATCTCTATTACAACGTCGCCGTACATATGACCGTAGGTGTCGTTTATGTTTTTAAAATCGTCAATGTCCATAATAAGCAGGGCGTAGTCCCTGCGCGCGGGATTGTTGCGGATATAACTGTTTATTTTGTTTACGCCCGCATTTCTTGTGTATATTTTCAGCACCGGGTCTATCTCAATGCTTTTTCTGTACTCCTCCTCGCGCTTTTTCTCGTCGTCCACATCGCGTATAACGCCGTATATACGCATGATTTTGCCGTCGTCGTCATACTCGAAACGCCTGTATATACGGTACCATTTCCAGTCCTTTTCGTCGTTTATTTTCATGCGCGCGGACAGCATTTTTTCTTTTTCGTTATATATATTTTCGATAAAAAACGGTTTTTCGTGCGGATGAATCATGCTTTCCGCAAGCTTTTCGTATATTCCCTCCGTTTTTATCGTCTTAATTTCGCCGTTATCCTGCTGTACGTACAAAACGGACATGTTTTTTTTCACATTATCCTCAAAAACCATGTTCTTATCGTCGCAGAGGACCATGGCAAATTTTTCTTTTTCGCGTTTTAACCTTTCGAGAAGATTAAACTCCTTTGTTATATCCTCCAATACGGCAATATAGGAGCTTGCGTCGTATCGGCGTACGGTCATTATAACCGTGCGCGGAGCTTTTTCGCCCGTAAGGCATCTGTAGTATACCTTTGCTCCGTCCTTTTCTTTAAGTTTCTTTTCAATGCCAAGCAGCACGGAAACGTCCGTGTCCAAAATATTCAAGGTTTCATTATTGCCGTTTGAAAAGTACGAGTAATACTGCTCGTTGGCGCATAAAATCCTCCATGGAGCAGTATTTTCAAAAACTATAATTCCGCACGGTATTTTATTTAATTGTTCGTTCGGGAAGTATATTTTTTCCATAATATTGCTCCTTTCTGTACTTATCTTACTATTATTTTATCATAAAACTTATATAAAGTAAACAAAAAATAACATCACCGTCCATACAAAATAGTATATATTTTTTGTGAAATTATACCAAATATCGCAAAGCACGCTTTATAAGAGAGATTTTTTGTATATTTCCAGTATTTCGTCTCTTTCGGGGCAGTGGAAGCTGTTGCGCGTGCCTCCCGCCGCCGCGGCGATGTCGGCGTACATTTCAAGCTCTTCGGGAACAAATTTTTCCTTTTCGCCCAAAATTTCCGACAGCTTCTCCTTAAACTCGCCCACCGATCCCATGTTCATACATTTTAAAATATCGCATACCTTTTCGGGCGCGTATTTTTCTGTATATTCCGTAAATTCGCCGAGCAGAAGTCCGTTCGCTCTTCCGTGGTCGATACCGTGAAAATATGTAAGAGAGTATCCCATAGAATGTACCGCCGTCGTCTTTGTCTGCGATATTACCGTGCCGCCGAGCATCGACGCGTAAAGCAGTTTTTCGCGGTCGGCGCGCGTAAGAAAGCCGCCCGTAAGCTTATCAAGCATGCCGGAAATAATTCGTATAGCCTCGCGCGCGATTACGTCAGCCATTATATTGGCGCGTGCCGACATCATTCCCTCGACCGAGTGCGAAAGAGAGTCAATCGCGGTATTCACCGTTGTGCGCATACTCAAATTATCCATATATTTTGCGTCAAGCAGCGCGTATGACGGGAACAGGCACGGCGCGCCTATGCTCGCCTTAGTCTTTTTTTCGTGGTTCGTAAGGATCGAGTACGGCGTGACCTCCGAGCCGGTTCCGGCGGTAGTGGGTATATGTATCATCGGCAGCGCTCTTGAGCCTATGTCGCTTGTCAGTAAATCCTTTTTGTCTATATCGTTGACGGCAAGCAGCGCTATTGCCTTAGCCGCGTCCATAGGCGAGCCGCCGCCTATCGCCACAATGAAATCGGCTTCTTCTTCCATAGCCGCTTCCGCGCCTTCGTACACGCAATCTATCGTGGGATTGCTCATTACCTTATCAAAAACGGCGTATTGGGCGTTTCTTTTTTCAAGCGAGTACAGCACGTCGTCAAGAGCTCCGTTCGTCTTGGCGGAATGTGCGCCCGTTACTATAAGCGCTTTTTTGCCTATGCCGAATACGTCCGCGTTCTTTCTTACGCAGTCCGTACCCATAATTACCCTTGTGGGCATATAAAATCCAAGCTCCACAGTAAATCACAGCCTTTCGGTTTAAATTTATTTTATATGAACAGTATATCATTTTCCGTGTGTATTTACAAGATATGTTTTCAATAATACAAAAAGCCGCCCGCCCCGCGCCTTAGCGGAGTGGACGGCTCTTTTCGCCGTGTTGCCGCGCTGTTATGCCATTACGGTTAATTTTTCTATGCCCTGACCGCGGCTGTACATTTCTTTATAAATATCGGTACATTCCTTATAGCGCGCAAACGTTTGTTTAGCCTCGTTTTCGTTGCAGTACACCTTCCAGCAGCCCATACATTTAAAGTCCCGTCCGTTATGCTCGATAAATCCTTTCACGTCGCCCGCGGGATAGCCCAAAAAAAGTCCTATCTCGTGCGGAAAGCATACGTTTTCCGATAGGCGCAGTTTCAGGCGGGAGAGGCAGTAAGCGCTGTCGTTTGTCAGATAGCCGAAGCGCTTTAAAAGCGAAAATGCCTCGTCGTTCTTTAAATCCTTTTTCAGTCTGTCCTCCCTGTATACGTATACAAGCGCGCCGTCCCTGTTTTTACGCAGCACGTTGATTTTAACTCCTCTCTCGCTAAGAACACTCCTGCATTTCTCCATACCGTCCATACCGCGCTGCGCGCGGCAGTTAATAAGGCTCGCGGTTTTCAGTCCCGCAAGCGTGGGAGCGCAATGCCTGACTAACAAATCATCTATCACATTTTCCTCTCCTCTCCTTTTCGATACGGACACAGTTATATTGTGTCCGAGGCGTATCGGTTTATGACAGGCAAAATTATGTCGGAAAAGGCGTAATAATTATTATCTTAATAAAAAATCGAGCGGCGGCATAAAAATGCCGCCGCCCGATTTTGAAGAAAAGGAGTGGTTAGCTGTTTTTAAGCTCCCTGATTTCAATGTTGTCGTCAAGGAAGCAGAAGCCGTAATACGACTTCATTCGCAGCTTATCAAGAAATTTTGAAAGTTTTTTCGGTTTTTCGTAAATTACAACATCATACTCGGCGCGCAGTCTTTCAGCCGCGTTTATCGCCTTTACAGTGTCCGCCTCGGAGTGGAACAGTGCGATTTTCTTCTTTGAGTCGGGTATTTTACAGCCCGCTTCGCAAAGCATGGCGAAAATTCTCTCAAAGCCTATTGAAAAGCCCACCGCCGGCACGTTCTCGCCGGTAAATTTACCGATAAGGTTGTCGTACCTGCCGCCGCCGGCTATGGAGCCTTTGAATTTATCGCTTACCACCTCGAACACGGTGCCGGTATAGTAGCCCTGTCCGCGCACGAGCGATATATCGAATACTATATCGTACTCGCCGTTTGAAAGCTCTTTTATGTTATTTATTATTCCCTCCACGTTTTCCGCGGCGGCTCCCGACAAGCCCTTTACGCTCTCAAGCGTCATCGGTTTTGATATTATCTCTCCGAATTTATTTACGGCAGACGCGTCAAAGCCTTTATCCGTAAGCTCCTTGAGCACTCCGTCCGCGCCTATTTTGTCGAGCTTGTCAAAGGTTATGCAAACGCTGTCCGACTGTTCTTCCTTAAAGCCCGCGCTCATAAGCACTGTCTTTAAAATATTTCTGTCGTTTATTTTTACCGTGAAATCCTTTATGCCGATAGATAAAAGCGCTTTCGCCGTCGTGTGTATCAGCTCCGTCTCCGCGCTTGACGACGACGAGCCGATTATATCTATGTCGCACTGCACAAACTCGCGCAGTCTGCCCTTTTGAGGTCTTTCCGCGCGGTATACCCTGTCTATTTGTATACATTTCGCGGGAAGAACCATTTTTTCACGGTTATTGGCATAATATCTCGACAGCGGCAATGTAAGGTCATAGCGCAGTCCCATGTCGCACAGGTTATCCGCTCCGCCCTGCGCCAATGCCTTTGTGAGCTTGTCGCCGCGCTTCAATATCTTAAATATAAGGTTAAGATTCTCGCCGCCTTCGCTCTTATCAAGATTTTCGGCGTCCTCGAGAGCGGGGGTCATTATGCGCTCAAAGCCCGCGCCCGTATATGCGGCGAGTATTTTATTCTGTAAATAATCTCTCAGCTCCGCCTCCTCGGGCAGGTAATCGTTAGTACCCTTTACTGTTGATATTTTCATATGTTATCTCCTTTTTTCAGACATTTTTACCATAAGGTCGTAAATCCTTTCAAGCGCGTCTGTTTTCGCGAGCTTTTTAAGATTTGCCGACATTTTGCCGAGCGCGTCCTTGTCATGCGCCAGCGACATTATTCTTTCGTACAACACGTCCGCCGACAGTTCATCTTCAACGAGCACCGACGCCGCGCCTTCTTTCTCAAATTCGCGCGCGTTCTGCTCCTGATGGTTCCTTACCACGTTCGGCGACGGTATAAGTACCGACGGCTTTGCGAGCGCGGCTATCTCGCTGACGGTTATCGCGCCCGCGCGCGATACTACGAGGTCCGCCGCTGCCATACATTCCGCCATATTATCTATATACGGCACAATCTTAACGCTGTCCGTAAGAGTTATACCGCGTCTTTTTATCTCACTCATTATTTTTTCATAGTTACGGTCACCCGTACCGAAAAGCAGTTCAATCTTATTGTCGCTTATTATTCTGTCAAGCATATCCGTGACGGTGCTGTTAATTTTGTCCGCGCCGAGACTGCCTCCGAAAATAAGCACAAACGGCTTATTTATTCCGAGCTTTTTGCGCGACGCGCCGTAGTCCGCGCTAAGTATCTGCGCGCGTACAGGATTGCCCGTAACAACGCACTTATCTTTGCTCTTTATATGATTTATCGTTTCTTCGAAGCTTAAAGCGAGGTAATCCACGTATTTTTCGGCGCCGCGTACCGTAAGCCCCGGATACACGTTCTGTTCGTGTATAAGAGACGGTACTCCCGTTTTTTTCGACGCTATGGCGACGGGTCCGCTGACGTAGCCGCCGGTGCATACTATACAGTCGGGTTTAAATTCCCTGATTATTTTCCCGCAATCATTCTTGGCTTTACTGAGCTTTCTCAGAACGGATATGTTTTTTAAAAGATG
Organism: uncultured Clostridia bacterium; assembly: GCA_947626075.1. Taxonomy (GTDB): domain Bacteria; phylum Bacillota; class Clostridia; order UBA1381; family UBA1381; genus Hominilimicola. Next base: position 3,014 of record CANQQW010000044.1, on the reverse strand, counting down.
CTTTCTGTCAAAACCGGCTATGTCTATGAATTTAAGCTCATACCCCGCTTTCGGGACAAGCTTTGTTTCCATGCCGCTTTTTGTGCCGATAAAAAGCGCCTCAAACTCACTGTCGCGCGAGGCGGCATAGTCCGCTATAGATATGGCGGGGTTTATATGTCCGCCCGTGCCGCCGCCCGCAAATATAACTCTCATATAATTATCCACCCTTTTTCTTTATCCCGCAAGACGGCTAATTCTTAACCGAGTATTTGGAAATATTTAAAAGCACGCCCATTTCCATAAGCAGCGTTATTATCGCCGTGCCGCCGTAGCTGAAAAACGGCAGCGACACGCCGGTATTAGGTACGCTTGACGTGGCTACGGCGATATTCAGTATGGTTTGTATCGCCATATGCGCCGCTATGCCTATCGCGACAAGAGAACTGTATGTGTCCGGCGCGTTCATCGCTATTCTTACGGCTCTTATAATAAGCGCGGCAAACAGCAGTATCACAACAGCCGCGCCGACAAGTCCGAGTTCCTCGCACACAATCGTGAATATAAAGTCGTTATACGGTTCGGGCAGGTAGTATTTCTGTACGCTTCGTCCCAAGCCGACTCCGAAAATACCGCCGGAGCCTATCGCGTAAAGTCCCTGCGCGACCTGATAGCTCTCGTTTCTGATGTCGCGGAACGGGTCGAGGAAGCTCGTCACTCTCGCCCAGCGCACCTCGCTCATATTGTAGACCGCGAAAATCGCAAGCGGAAACAGTATTATCACTCCTATAAGCACAGGCTTGATAGGCGTTCCGCCCGCTATCATTACGCTTACGCCTATACCCGCGATAACTATGGCGCCGCTCAGGTGCGTTTCCACAAGCATCAGCGCGAGTACTATAGCCATAACGCCTATGTACGGCAAATTGCCCTTTAATCTTTTCAAATCGTACTTGCCGCTGTCTATGAGGCGGGCGAAGTACATCGCTATGACCGGCTTCATAAACTCCGAGGGCTGAAGCTCGATAAGCGGCGTGTTGAGCCAGCGTCTCGAGCCGTTATGCGACACGCCTATTCCCGGTATAAGCACGCATACAAGCAGTATTACGCACACGAGCATCATTTTGGGCGCAAGCTTTTTGTACACTTTATAGTTTACCTTTGATACAAACCACATACCGATAAGACCCAGAAACGCGCAGCCGAGCTGTTTTAAGAAAAAGTAATACGAGTTTCCGTATATCCTGTTCGCGCTCGGCGCGGACGCGGACAGAAGCATCACAAGTCCCGACGCAAGCAAAAGAATGACTATAAACAGAAACGTATAGTCGATATAAGTCGCGGTGACGGGACGCACCGGCTTGCCCACAATTTTGCGCGGAGCGTTTTTATTATTCTGTTTTACCTTTCCTGTCGGATACGCTGTCGCAGCCATTATACAAGTCTCCTTTTCAATAAGGTGAATTTATAAGCCGAACCACGCCGTAACGCAAAGAATAACGGTTATAAGCGTAAATACGGCTACTATCTTATTCTCCCTCCAGCCGCACATCTCAAAATGATGATGCAGCGGGCTCATCTTGAATATTCTTCGTCCCTCGCCGTATTTTTTCTTTGTGTATTTGAAATACGCGGTCTGCATAATTACCGACAGCGTTTCCATGAAATATACAAAGCCAACGAGTATCAGCAGTATGGGTATTTTTAAATCAATAGCCATAAGCGCGACCGAGGCTCCCAAAAACAGCGAGCCGGTATCGCCCATAAATACTTTCGCGGGGTATTTGTTATAGCATAAAAATCCCAGAAGTCCGCCGAAAAGCGCCATTGAAAACACCGTCACGCCGTACTCGCGAAACGCTATATACGACGCCAGCGCGAAAAATACGCTTACCACCGCCGTAACGCTCGACGCGAGTCCGTCAAGTCCGTCCGTGAGGTTTACGGCGTTTACAACGCCGACTACCACGAACATTACAAACGGTATATAAAGCCATATCGGCATTGTCCATTCTATCTCGGTAAACGGAATTTTAATCGCCGTGTCAAGCGCGTCCATCATATACAGAACTATGACGTATACCGCAGCCAAAATTACCTGTAAAATGAATTTCTGCGGGGCGGTAAGACCGAGATTGCGTTTTTTGACTACCTTGATGTAGTCGTCTATAAAGCCAATCATTCCGAAGCCCAAGGCTATTATGAAGAGAAGTATACATCTTCCGAATGTCTTGTCAAAGTTGCCGTTTACCGCATATACGATACTCGTTACAATAACAGCCGCCGCAACGCCCGTTATAAACATTATTCCGCCCATTGTCGGCGTGCCTGATTTTTTTTGGTGCCACTTAGGTCCCTCGTCGCGTATCTCCTGACCGAATTTCAGCTTGCGAAGCCACGGTATAAATATCGGTCCGAACATGAGCGTCACCATGAGCGCAACAGCGAACGCAAGCAGCGACGACATCAGCATTTCCTTTAAAATTTCCATTTATATCAATTCCTTTTCTCTCAGTTTTCTTTAATTGCGTCGTAAATCTGCTCAAAACGCATACCGTGCGACGCTTTTATCAGAACAGCGTCTCCGCTTCTTACTTCCTTTTTTACATACGCGCAGGCTTCAAGGGTCTTGTCAAAGCTTATAACGTTTTTCATGCCGCTGTCCGCCGCGCCCTTAGCAGTCTGTTTCATGTTCTCTCCCGCTGTTATCAGCATATCAACGCCGTTTTCGTATACGGCTCTGCCCAAGTCATAATGCGCTTTCTCGGCGTATTCCCCCATTTCGAGGATATCTCCGAGTACCGCCACGCGTCTTTTGCCCTGTACGCTTCCGAGCACCCTAAGAGCCGCCTTTATCGAGTCGGGAGAGGCGTTAAAGCAGTCGTTTATTATTGTTATACCCTCGTATTCCTCAACAGCCATACGCATTTCCGTAAGCTCGAAGCTCTTTATGCCCTCTATAATTTTATCCATAGGCACGTCAAACGCGCGTCCCACGCATATTTCCGCAAGCGCGTTATACACGTTATGCTCTC
>CANQQW010000043.1 GCA_947626075.1 uncultured Clostridia bacterium | reverse complement strand
CCGATGCCTGTTGTATCACCAAGAGCTGCACCAAGTACACATGTAGCATCGTTTGTTGAAAGCTTTGAAGCGTCACCATCAACTTCACCGAGCTTAAATTCTTCGCCGGCAGATGTGCCTAACTTAAATGTAGCTTTCTTTGTGGTAAAAGTATTGTCTGATGTCTGATAGAAGCCAATCATTACAGTGTACGTGTCCTGACCTTCTGCAGGCTCTTCAACATCGTTCTTAAGACCGCTGTTTTCGGGCTGAACATCGTCACCCTGGTCAATACCTTTAACCGCTGCATCATCTACCGCTGTCACGTCCGTACCCTTGAATACAAGGAAAGTAATGTCTTTCGTTGTGTCAGCGCCGAGGTCCGCAGCCGTTGTGGTGATGGTAACTGTCTTGTTAGTCTCATCAAACGTACCTGCGAAGTCTCCGGTAATGTCAGCAGCCATAGCCGACGTAGCAACCGCAGCCGTTACAGCCGCCATTGCAGCGCATGATAGAAATAGTTTTGTGAATTTCTTCATTTTTTTTACCCCTTTTCTTGATAAATTTTTTGTTTTTTGTTTGAGTGTCTATATAAATTTCGCGCGACACACATACAAGTTACATTCATATATCTACATTATAAGGTATTCAAACGTAAATTTCAATTGTTTTTTTGTATTTTATACGATTTCGTCAAAATGCATAAAAATGTACTGCTTTTTTGTGTGATTTAACAGTTATTTGCCCGCATTTATGACAACGGGAGTGGTGTCAACATAGAACTCGTTACCTTGATATAACTTTGATTTTGTTTCAGCTTCAAGAGTATTAAACTGTACGTATGTCATCAGACCGTTGTCCGAAGTATAGCCGTTTACAAGCGTAAATGCGCTTTCCTTGCCGTTGATTGACTTAAACGTAAGCTTCATAACCTTGCCGTCAGCCTTTACGCCGGTTTCCGAATCTATTGTAATTCCCATCACCCTAACGAGTTTATCACTATAGTTGTCATTTGATCTACATATTCCGACTTTACTTTCACCGTCCGCGCCTACGAGATTTGCATCAACAAATTCAAAGTTTTCCTTATTATATTCCACAGCTGCGGCAACACCGCCGACATATGTATTTTCGGGGAGATTCGCCACGTTTACAAATACGTCAACAGTTTCACCCTCATTAACCGTGTCCGCACTCGCGCTGAGCGTGTAGCCGGGCTTGCTTTCGGCGCTTTCGTTCTTCGGAGCGTCCGCCGAGGTTATGTTGACCGCGTAAGCTTCGCCGTCCCACTGAACGTCCGCATCGATCGCCTCGCTTATCGCTCGCAGGGGTATCATCGTTCTGTCGTTCATAATCTGCGGGGGTACCTCCAGCGTTACCGGCGTTTCGGGGGCTTTAAAGTCCTGACCCGAAAGCAGAGCGCCGAAAAGTCCGCTCACGTCGTAGACTTTCATCGTGGAATCGCCGATTATAAGGCGAACAATCGTGTTATGGTCCGCGCTCTCAACCTCTACCTGTTGCTTTTCCTCGTCCCATGACACCTTAGCGCCCATGGCCTCGAACACGCCGCGCGCGGGTACGAGAGTGAAGTTGTCCACAATCTGCGCGGGTTGGTCGTCAAAGAATATCTCGGCGCCGTTTACAAATACGTCCGGCGTACCCGCCGCTTTGTCAGCCGCGAATACCGTCGCCGCAGACGCGGTAGTTAAGGCGGCAGCCGCGATTATGCTTATTAGTTTTTTCATATAAATTCGTCCTTTCTCTTTGAATTCATAGTCCATTGTAACATAATTTTTCGGAATATACAACATTAAATTTGTTTTTGGCAAAAATTTCGATAATTTAAATCGGACGGTGTAAGTTTTTGTTGACATTGGCGCAGAAAGGTGGTATAATCTATATAAAGGAAACGGCAGAGCGTAAAAACGGTTAGTCGCTTCGGAAGTTAAATAGATAACCGCCTGAGCTTCCAACTACAAGGCGGTTATTTTTACTGCGCCGATGGCGCAAACGCTATAATAATTACAGCGATTACAAGCAGCATTACAGCCGCTTTAATAGCCCAATTTTTCATAGGCATCGCCCTCCTTAGTATGGCTGAAACAATATGTTTCGCAAAGTAAGAAGAAGCGACTAACCGTCCTTACGTTTTTATCTCTGCCTTTCCCGCGGATTTCTCCGCTTTTGTCATTATATCATGTATGATACATTTTGTCGAGGAATGTCGCGGAAATGTAATTTAAATGAAAAAACAGCCGAAATGGCTGTTTTTTTCATGCGGGCGACCGCAAGGGTCGCCCCTACGAACCGGTTTGTTTTTGCGGGCGGCCAATGACCGCCCCTACGAATCGGTTTGTTCTTGTGGGTGAACAATGTCGCCCCTACTAAGCGGGTACGCCCGGGGGTAGAGTGACGCAATTTCGTCAAGCGTAAGCTCGCGTATCTCGCCCAAAGCAAGGTTTTCGTCAAGCGTAACCGCGCCGACCGCGACGCGTTTCAAGTAATTCACACTCTTGCCGCACCGCGCAGTCATGCGCTTTACCTGGTGGTACTTCCCCTCCGCAATCTCAACGTATACCTCGCGCGGATCGTCCGTAATCTCCAGAAGCGCCGGCTGCGCCGTAAATTCCTTAAATTCCATGCCCGACGCAAACGTTTCCACGTCCTCCCGCGTCATCGGGAGGTCAACACGGGCGAAGTAGCGTTTGCGCACGTTCTTATGCGGCGACATCACCGCATGCGCAAACTGTCCGTCGTTCGTCAGCAGGAGCAGTCCCTCCGTGTCACGGTCGAGCCGTCCCACCGGGTAGACGTTAAACGGCTTGTACTCGTCGCCCACAAGCTCGGTCACAGGCGGGTAATGCCTATCCGTGACCGCGCTGACGTATCCCTTTGGCTTGTTCAGCATCAGATATACATATTTGCGGTAAAACAGCGTGGTTCCGTCTATCTGTACAACGCTGTCTTCCTTAACTTGGTCGTCGGGTTTGGTGCATACCCTGCCGTCCGCGACTACAATTCCGCGTTTTATCAAATCCTTTGCGTCGCTGCGCGACGCGTAACCGCAGCCGCTGATATATCTGTCTATACGCATAAGTAGATTACTGGTTGTACTTTACAGCAAACTCGTCAATTTTGCCGGAAGCTTTAAGCTCTGCCAAAGTAGCGTTAATCTTGTCAAGAAGCTCCGTATTGCCTTTCTTTACGGCGATAGCGTATTCCTCTGTCTCAAACGCCTCGGGATCCTCAACAACCTTTAAACCGTTCTTCTCGGCAAGCGCCTTACCCGTGGCGGAGTCGATAACAACAGCGTCGAGTTTACCGTTCTTTACTTCCTGCACAACGTCAAGACCGCGGTTCGCGCGAGTGATTTTGTCTTCGGGTATCTGTAAGTCGTCGGTAACAATCGTGTCACCCGTGTAGCCGAGTACAACGCCTACTTTCTTGTCGTTCTTTAAGTCTTCGGCTTTTGTGATGTCGGTATTGTCAGCCGATACTACCATTACCTGTGAAGCGAGGAAGTAAGTGTCAGAGAAGTCAACGTTCTTTCTGCGTTCGTCGTTGGCGGTCATGCCCGCGGCAACCATGTCAACCTTACCCGTGCTTACAGCGGCGATAAGTCCGTCAAAGTCCATGTCCGCGACTTCAAGTTCCTTGCCCATGTCGGACGCGATCTCGGACGCGATTGCAACGTCGATACCGTCAAATTCGCCTACAAGTCCCTCGGATGTGGTAAACTCAAACGGCGGGAACGCAGCGTTTGTACCCATTACCAGCTTGCCGCTGTCGCCGCAGCCCGCAAGCGCCGCCGCGCAAATAAGCGCCGAAGCGCACAGCGCGGTTACCTTAATTAAACCTTTTTTCATCTTTTTTCCTCCTAAATTTTTATATTTTTCACGCTTTTGGCGTTAAAAACATCTTTAATTTTTGTATTTTTCACGCTTTTTACGTTGAAAACATCGTTATTACGTTATTTACTACAGTATTTTACTTAAAAATTCTTTTGTTCGGTCGTTTTGCGGATTGGAAAATACTTCCTCCGGCGTTCCCTGTTCGAGAATGTATCCGCCGTCCATGAACAGTACGCGCGAACCTACCTCGCGCGCGAAGCCCATTTCGTGCGTAACGACTACCATAGTCATACCCGCGTCGGCGAGATTTTTCATTACCTGTAAAACCTCGCCCACCATTTCGGGGTCGAGCGCCGACGTCGGCTCGTCGAAAAGCATTATGTCCGGCTCCATCGCGAGCGCGCGGGCAATCGCTATTCTTTGCTGCTGTCCGCCCGAAAGCTGAGCGGGGTAAGCGTCGGCTTTATCGGCAAGTCCGACCATTTCCAAAAGCTCTCTCGCCTTTTCCTCTGCCTGTTCCTTTGTTACTTTCTTTACTTTCATGGGCGCGAGCGTTATATTGTCCTTTACGCTCAGATGCGGAAACAGGTTGAATTGCTGGAATACCATACCCATTTTCTCGCGTATTTTGTTTACGTTCGTCTTGGGGTCGGTTATACATTCGCCTTCTATCAGGATTTCGCCCTCCGTCGGTATTTCAAGTAAGTTAAGACAGCGCAGAAATGTGGATTTTCCGCTGCCCGACGGTCCGATTATAACGACTTTCTCGCCTTTCTTTATATGCTCGTCGATACCCTTAAGTACCTCAAGGTCCCCGAAGCTCTTTTTTAATCCCGTTACTTTTATCATCTCTTGTCCGCCTTTCTCATGCCCTGCTCCAGTTTGTTCAAAAGCAGGCTGATAATCTTAATTACCACATAATATATAGCGGCAATCGACAGGAGCGGCACAAGGTAATCATACGTGCGTCCCTGCACCTTTCTTGCCGCGCCGACAAGGTCTATATTGCTTATCATGCCGACAACAGCCGTTTCCTTGATAAGCACCACAAATTCATTGCCGAGCGCGGGAAGAATATTCTTCATCGCCTGCGGCATGATTATGTGCCTCATCGTCTGTCCCGAGGTCATACCGAGCGAGCGTCCCGCCTCGGTCTGTCCTATATTGACGGACAGTATTCCGCCTCTCACAATTTCCGCTATGTACGCTCCGCTGTTTATTCCGAAAGCGACGGAGCCTATAATCCACGCCGGTACGTTTATCGGCGCGAGTATCACGAAGTTTATGATAAGAAGCTGCACCATTGTCGGCGTACCGCGTATAACGTCTATATACACGCCGGAAACGGCACGCAGTATTTTGCTCTTCGACAGGCGCATAAGCGCCATTAAAACTCCTATTATGCAGCCCAGTATGACGGCGAACAGCGTTATAAGCATCGTGTAGCCCAGTCCGCTCACAAACCATTCCCAGCGTCCCTCGGTCACAAACGTGTCCATGACGCGGCTTATAAAATCATTCATAATTTCCCACCCCGTTGTTTTACATATTATTTAATATAATATCAAAAAATCGCGCGGTTGGCAATACTTATTTGAAATTTTGTGCGGTGAGAGTGAATAATTATACATTTTTTTATTATTTGCCGACGCAGAACTCATGGAATATGGCGTTTACAATATCGTCGGATACGGTTTCGCCGGTAATCTCTCCGAGGGCTTCAATCGCTATATTAAGGTCTATGGAGGCTATATCGGTCGGCATATTTATATCTATCGCCCCAATCACGCGCCCAAGCGCCTCGCCCGCCTTTATAAGCGCCGTTTTGTGGCGCATGTTGGTGACTACCGCTCCGTCCGACACGGACAGCGCGCCGATATTGTAAGCCTTGCGTATTTCCTCGGCGAGAACGCCGAGACCCGCGCCCGTTTTGGCGCTGACCTCCAGCACGGCGCTTCCCGCAGCCCTGCTTTTTACGGCTTCCGTGTATTTGCTTTGACCCAAATCGGTCTTATTTATAAGCACGATGCGGTTTTTGTCCTTTGTGGCGCGCAGCACCTCGATATCCTCATCGTCGAAGAAGCTTGTACCGTCTATCATCACGATTACAAGGTCTGCTCCGGCTATGGACTTTATCGACTTTTCAACGCCGATTTTCTCAACCTCGTCGTCGGTGGCGCGTATTCCCGCAGTATCCAAAAGTATCAGCGGTATCCCGTCAAGATTTATATACTCCTCTATAACGTCGCGCGTGGTTCCGGCTATATCGGTCACAATAGCCCTGTCCTCGCGGGCAAGCGAGTTTAAAAGCGAGGACTTGCCTACATTCGGCTTGCCGACAATCGCGGTCCTTATGCCGCCGCGTATTATTTTGCCGCTGTCCGCCGTTTTGAGCAGCGCGTTTACCTTATCCTCACATTCGCGCGCAATATCGGCTATTTCGGGTGGCGTGACGTCTTCCAAATCCTCGTCGGGGTAGTCGATAATGACCTGCATACGCGCCGCGAGGCTTACCAGTTTTTCGCGGACGGCGCGTATTTCCTTTGAAAGCGAGCCTTCAAGCTGAGACAGGGCGCTGCGCCGCGCAAGGTCGTTCGCGGAGTTTATAATATCTATTACCGCCTCCGCCTGGGACAAATCGATTCTGCCGTTCAAAAAGGCGCGTTTTGTGAACTCGCCCGGCTGAGCCGCGCACGCTCCGGCGCGTATAAGCGCGTCAAGCACGGCGCGGACGGACGCGTTTCCTCCGTGGGTGCTTATCTCCACAACGTCCTCTCGTGTGAACGTCCTCGGGGCGCGCATTACGGTCACAAGAACCTCGTCCAATTTTTCGCCGCGCTCGTTTTTTATAAATCCGTAATGCACGGTATGCGTGGCGCAGTCCGCGAGGCGGACGCCGCCGGAAAATACCTTGTCCGCTATCTCCACCGCGTCGGCTCCGCTTACGCGTATTACGGCTATGCCGCCGCTGCCCGGCGGGGTGGACAGTGCCGCTATTGTTCTTGACATACGGGTCATCTCCGTTTCTGTGTGGTAAAATAAAAAAAGGGCGGGGTGAATGGGAACAGCCCGTCATACGAGGGGCATAAACCCCTCAGCCGCCTACGGCGGCAGCTCCCCTATTAGGGGAGCCTTACAGTGCGGACGTTACTTTTTATGCGCAGCCGTTTTTATGGCATCAAGGACGCTGTACGGAACGATGCCCGTGGACACGGCTCCCAGCCGTACCGTCGGCTTATTATTTCCGTGGAAATCGCTGCCGCCGGACGGCACAAGGTCAAGCTTCGCGCAAATATCCATGCACATACGCGAAAATTCCTCGCTGTAGCAGTTATAATAACATTCCATACCGTCTATACCGTATTCCTTAAGACGGCTCATAAGCCCAAACAGCTTATCTCCGCTCCCTGTTATATAAACGGGGTGCGCGAGGATAGCCGTGCCGCCCGCCGCTTTTATAATCCGTATCGTTTCTTCGGGCGTGTATGTTACGCGCTTAACGTAACACGGCTTGCCCTTTTTCAGGTATTTGGCGAAAGCGTCGCCTGTGCTTTTCGCGTAGCCTTTGCTGACCATAGCCCGCGCTATATGCGCTCTGCCGGTGTTGGACAGCGCTGCGCCGTCCTTTTGGGATATTACATCACGTTCGGTAATATCAAAGCCGTTTTTTTCGAGAAGGCGGAGCATTTCGCGGTTACGCTTTTCGCGCCCGCCGCGAAGCGCTTCGAGCTTATCCCTAAATTCGGCGTTATCCGTGTCGACGAACAGACCGATTATATGCATTTCTTTCTTGTATTCCGCGCTCATCTCCACGCCGGCTATACCCTCTATGCCGCGCTCTTTACACGCTGTTAAAAATTCGCTTACGCCGTCCACGGTGTCATGGTCGGTAAGCGCCGCGGCGGTGACTCCCGTCTCCTTAGCCATGTCCGCAAGCTCCGTCGGCGAAAGCGTTCCGTCCGACGCGGTTGAGTGCGTGTGCAAATCAATCTTTAAATTATCTGTCATTAATAAGTCCCTGAAGCTCAGCCATAAACGTCTCTATATCGTCAAAGCTCTTGTATACGGACGCGAAGCGCACATATGCCACCTCGTCGAGCTTTTTCAGCCTTTCCATAACTTTCTCGCCGATGAGCGTGCTTTCAAATTCGCGCGCCGTCGAGCGGTAAAGCTCGTTTTCGATGTCATCGACGATTTTTTCCATTTCGGTAAGTGATATTGGGCGTTTCTCACAGGCTGTGATTATTCCTTTCAATACTTTGCCTCGGTCATACGGCTGACGCGACCTATCTTTTTTTATAACGACAAGCGAGATCGCTTCAAGCTTTTCGTATGTAGTGAAGCGTTTCTGACACTTCAGGCACTCGCGCCGTCTTCTTATCGAATTACTTTCGTCGGTCGGTCTCGAGTCTATGACCTTGCTTTCTCCAAAACCGCAATACGGACATTTCATATGTGCTTCTCCTATCTTTAATATTTTTATTATTTTAGATAATTATACAATATTCTCCAAAATTTTTCAAGTTAATTTTTCAATATCCTCGTTGAAAAGGCGCACGAGCACTAAGTCCTCGCCGACCGCTTCTATCGCGCTCCACGGTATTATAAACTCGCCCCCGCCGAAAAGGCGGCGCAGTATGCAGCCTCGGCGCGGCACGATCACCGCCTCGATGCTGCCCGTCTTTTCGCTTATCTCCACGTCGCTTATGTAGCCGAGACGCTGCGCGGTATTGATGTTTACTACCTCCTTTTGCCTTAAATTGTATCCCCGAAACATAAAAACCACCTCCGTAATACTTGTATATTACGGAGGCGGTCTAAATATTCCGAGCCTTTATTTCCTGATAAATGAAATGAGGAATTTATGCTGTTTGAATATGAAAAGTCCCGCTATGTAAGCCGCGCCCATTATTACGCCCTTTATAAACGCGCTCACGATAAGATGTTCCGCCGTCACAAAGGACGCGCCTTTGCCCGCCGCCGCCACGATTACCGCTATGCACAAATCGGGTATGAAGCTTTTTAAAAAGCGCCGATAGCTCATGCCGAGCGTCTTTTTTATAAGATAGTAATATGTAACGAAAAAGTTAATGTTAAAGGCTATCGTGAGGTAAAGCGAAATCTTTACAATGTCGCCCTCGAGCACTCCCGCCGTTATCGCCGAGGCGGTGAGCGCCATTGTGAACAGTCCCGATATAAACAGGTTGCGCGTATGCCCGGCGCTTTGGAAGATAGCCTGCGCGCTGCCCGTAATCATCTGCGCCCATATCGATAGGCTCAGCATGGCTATGCACGGCACGGAAGCGCCCCACTGTGAGCCGAACAGTATGCCTATGATTTCCTCCGACGCAAAATAGCAGTAAATTCCGATAAACAGTCCCAAAAGTGAGAGTATTTTTACTATTTCCATGTATTTTTTGTAAATATATTCCTTATCGTTTTGGTGCTGCGACAAAATCGGGTGCAGCGTCGGCGTGATTACGCTCGTCAGGTTGTTCTGCGGGTACAGCGTGACCTTGTACGCCTTATCGTAGTAGCCGAGCGCGCTGTCGCCCATGTACTTGCCGATAAGGAGATTGTCCATATTTTTCGAGAAGTAGTTTATAATGCTGTAGCCCATTTGGAACATCGAAAACGACAGTATCTTTCTGAGTCCCGAAAAGCTGAATTTTATCTTGAACTTTATCCTCGTGGTGCTGTAATTCCATAAAAACGATACAAACGCGTTCACTATCGCCTGCCACACGAGCGCGTAGTACTTAAAGCCCATGAGCGCGAGCACGACCGCCGCAGCGTTGCTTGTCACGTTTACTATAATCATTCTCACGCCTATCGCCATAAAGCGCTTCTGCTTCAAAAGGTATGAATGAGGAATTATGTTCATCGTGTGGAAGAACAGCGAAATCGACAAAAGCGCGCCTATGGGTACGTAGAGGCTGTTGCCGTAAAACTTCGACATCGGTACGGAAAACGCGATAAACGCGAGCGAAACCGCAATGGCGGCGTAGAAGTTAAAGGAGAATATATTGCTTATATCGTCCTCGCTGAGTTCCTTGTTCTGTATTATTGCCGGTCCTATGCCCATATTGGACAGAACGGTGAAAAAGGTTGTGAATACGGTAATAACCGTAACCACGCCGTAGTCCTCCGGGGAAATTATACGCGCAAGTATACCGTTGAAAACAATCTGTAAAATTACGCATATATAGCTGGCGGACGCGTTTATAACCGCCGCTTTTTTTATTGATATATCTTTCACCGTTTTCATTGTTAAATCACCTGTAATTAAATCACTATACTTATCTTTACTTACATGTCGGGGCTGAGTGTGGGCGGTACCTGACCGTTATAAACGGGTACGTCGAACGAAAGTACGGCTCCGTCAAACGACGAGAATATCCTTTCTATGCTTACCGCCTGCTTGACCGCCCAGCCTATGTCGGTCGCGTATTGGTGCGTACCCGGATTCTCGGGGTTCCAAAGCATTTTGTAAAGCGTGTTCTGTCTGCCGTCGGGGTTGTTTATGTAGTAGCGGCTTATCCATTCCGCGCCGCCCGTTATAGCCGCCTCGACGCTCGTCCAGCCCTCCGCGTACGCCTTGCTCGAGCCGCCGCCCAGCGGGTCGGCGTTGTACGCGTTTATACCGAACAGGTTGTATACCGTCTCGCCGTTTACATCAACGCCGCGCGCAAGCTCGGATGTTCCGTTGCCGGATTCAAGGCAGGCGTGCGCGACAAGGTAAACCTCGCTTACGTCGTACTTCTTCGCCGCCTCGGCAAAGACCGCTCCCATACCGCTCAGTACGCCCTTATCGGCAAGGTAAGCGTCAAGCACATCGGCGCTTACGTTGTTCGCGCGGGAAAGGTCAAGGAACTGATACTTGTATGCGTCGGTGTAATAATTGTTCGGGTTCATGTACTCCGCCGTCTCCGCCTCTGTCGCGGTCGTAAACTTGCCCGATACCCACAGATTGGGCGGGGGATTTCGCATCATCTGTATTCTTACAGCCTGCGGGAAAGTCGTATCGTATGATGTATACGTAACGGTTCCCTCTGCGGGAAGCTCTATGACTTCGGGCGCCAAATCGAACGGGTCTTTGCCCTCCGCCTCGCCGACGCGTACTCTAAAGCTTTGCCGTACTCCGTTCACGCTCGATACCGTGATGTACGCCGCGCCCTCGCCCACGCCGCGTATGCGTCCCGTCTGACTTACCACAGCCACGTCCTCATTGTCGCTTGACCACGCAAGCGTCTTGTTGCGCGCGTTGGACGGTGAGACGGTAACGACCGCGCTCACGCTCTCGCCCACGTTTATGTACATATCCTCCTCGTTCCGTACCGTAAGTTCTTCCACGTCTACCGACGGGTTTACTACCGTTACGAAGCATTTGGCTTCAAAGCCGCCGTCCTCGGTCGTGCCTATAATCTCCGTCATACCGGTTCCGACCGGCTTTACCGAGCCGTTTTCGTCCACGCGCGCTACCTTTGTGTTCTTTGACCGCCACACGATATTTGGGTTTGTCGCGTTCTCGGGGAACACTCGCGGCTGTAAAAGTCTGCTCGGTCCGTTTGTGTACAGCGTCATGGTACTTGTCGGCATGAAAATGCCCGTGACGGGCTGGCGCACGGCAAGCGATGCCCGCGCACTTTTGCCGTAATTTACAAGCGATGCGGTTATTTTAACCTTTCCGGGGCTTGTGACCTCAATCATACCGCTTTCGTCCACCGTCGCTACGGATTTATCGGACGTGCTCCATTTTATCTTGGCGTCGGGCAAATTTATGGGGTAGACATTAGCGCTTATCCGCACATGCGCCTTGTTGTCGTTTAAATCCACCGCGCCGTCCTCCCAGCTCAGCTTTACCGCTATATGCGTCTTTTCGCTGTGGTCAAATGTGCAGTAGTGCTGAAGTACCATGCCGAAATCCGCGCTGTCGTCACCGACAGCGTGCAGGTCGGAATTCTCGGTATTTTTAAGCGTGACGCTGAGAAGCGCCGTGAGCGCGACCGCCAGCACTCCGGCAGAAACAGCCGCTTTTAACCAATGTTTTTTTATAAAAATAACCGCTCTTCTTCGTCTGGGCGGAAAGTCCACATAGACAAACCGCGCAAAAGCCGCGTTGGAGCAAAGAAATTGCCAAAGCTTTTTAAACGGTACACTCATAACGCGCGACGCGCGTGAAAAAAATGTCCGCACTTTTTTCGGTACCGCCTTAAAAAAAGAAAGCGTGCTGCCGTTCGGTTTTAAGTTGGGGGAAAGATTAGTCACCATACCGAAATTCAATCCTTTGTTTTTCGTTAATCCTTGTTAATATTCTAACACAATATATTAAAATTCGCAAGATGTTTTGTTAAGCTCTTTTTTATATTGCAAAATGTTACATAATATGATAAAATATCATCGGAATTCACATATTTGTGTGTTCCGAGAGAAAGAAGGCTTTTAAGGGCGGTTTGTCACTCTCTTACAGAAGGGGGTGATATTATGGAAATTATCGAAATGATTGTGACTTTATTAATTATAATATCACTCATTGAATTGATAAAATACATAAAGAAATAGCTGCCCTCACGTCCTAAATGCAGGCAGCTATTTGCTAATCTCATTACGGACAAGCCGCCTTTAAAGCGGAAGCCCTCTTTCTTTTTTTATTATAGCATAACATATAATCTTTGTCAAGCACCGCCAACCGCACGGCGCTTTTTTTACTTTTTAAACCTGTTTACAATATATTCGTTCGCTGTTTTTTCAAGCGTATCGTCGAGAGGGGAAAGCCCCTCAAAATTCGGATTTTTACGTTTTATGGCGTTTGTGAGTATATAATCGCACAACGCGGGGTTTTTCGGCAGCAGCGGTCCGTGCAGATACGTAGCCACGACATTTTTGTACACGACGCCCTCCGCGCCGGATTTCTCGTCGTTGCCATAGCCGTACACTACCCTGCCGAGCGGCGTATAATCTCCTATATACGTCCTCCCGCCATGATTTTCAAATCCGACTATTTTTTCTTTGATGAAATCTGATTGAAGAACGATATTGCCTATAAGCCGCTTTTTGCCCTGTTCGGTGTAAATATCCAGTATATCAAGCCCTTTAATCGTCTCGTCCTCAAGCTTATAATACTTACCCAAAAGCTGATACCCGCCGCATACCGCGACAAGCGTTCCTCCGTCCTCGACATAGCTCCCGAGCGCGTCCTTATGCTCCAAAAGTCTGTGACATACTATTTTCTGCTCTCTGTCCGAGCCGCCGCCCATAAAGACAATATCCGCATCGGACAAGTCAAAGCCCGTGTCCTCGCAGGTATACGTCAAAACCTCAGCGTCAATGCCGCGCCACATAAGGCGCTTCCTCATACATTCTATATTCCCCTTGTCGCCGTACAGATTTAAAAGGTCGGGATACAGGTGCAAAATCTTAATCTTCATCACGCCTTACCTCCCAGTTTTTTGAGTACCGCCTCGGTAGAGTAAAGCGCCGTGTAATTCACAAGCACGTATACCACCTCGCTTTCGGTTTTTAGCGCCGCCGTCACCGCGTCAGCCATATCGTGCGTTATCATATCAACCTTTACGTCCGCGTATTTGAACCTAAGGCTTATATCGTAAAGGCGTATGCCGGTCGTGGTGAGCGTCAAAAGGTTTTCGTCCGCAATCTTGTCGAAGTCCACGTCCCACAGCCACGACACGTCGCGCCCGTCGTTCGCCTTATCGTTAATGGCTATTATTACGTCCTTTTTACGCTTGTCCGTATTTACCGTGGCAATAGCCTGATTAAAGCCCGCCGGATTCTTTGAAAGGCTGAGTATGACGGGCTTAGCAAACTTATACTCCTGCATACGTCCTATCTGAGGCTTGTACTTTGTAAGCAGCGACGCGAAGCCGTCCGTGCTTTCGCCCAAAACGCTCAGCGCGCCGTACACGGCGACGAGGTTATATATGTTGTAAAAGCCCTTGTAATTTACCGACATCGGCTGACCGTTTATCGTGAATTTCATAGGCGTGTCAAGCGACACATTTTTAACCTCAAAGTCAATCTTCGGGCGCTTAAAGCCGCATTCGGGGCAGAAAAAGTCGCCAAGCTGACTGTAGTGGTAGAAGTTATAGCTTTGCTCCGCGCCGCATACGGGGCAGAAGCGTCCCTCTTTCGTATCGTCAAGCTGAGGCAGTACGCGCTCGCTTATACCGTAATGGTACGCGGTCACGTTTTCTTCCCGACCGAATTGCACGCACAGCGGATCGTCGCCGCACAGCACAAGCTTTATGCCCGGCACTTTCGCTATGGCGCGTTTTATTATATCGGAAGTAATATCAATTTCGCCGTAACGGTCGAGCTGGTCGCGGAACAAATTTGTCACTACCATAACGTCCGGCTTTATATGGTCGAACACGATCGGCGTGTACGCCTCGTCGATTTCAAGGCAGGCGTAGTCCGCCTTAAGACGTCCGAAAATGTTCATTTCCTGCAGAACAGTGGTCGCGACGCCGGAAAGCATATTCGCGCCGAGACGGTTGCAGATGACCTTATAGCCCTTTGCTTCAAGCGCCGACGCCATTAGATTGTTGGTCGTGGTCTTGCCGTTTGTGCCGCAGGTTACGATTATACCTTTCGATATATTTTTCTCCAGTCCCTTTACCAAATCGGGACATATTTTGAGCGCGTAATGTCCCGGCGACGACGAAGATTTTTTACCGATTATTTTACCCAGTACGGTCAGCGCCTTGCCGAGCCATACCGCAAGCAGTTTTCTCATTACAGTAAAGTCCTTTCCTTAAATCGCGTAAATTCTTTTTCCAAGTTAAGTATACTACATTTTTTTACCTTTTGCAATAACGGCGCGGCAAATTATTTCACGAGGCTTTACAATTATAAAATCTTATGTTAGAATTAGAAAAAATACGTGCGGAGACATGGTAAATATGCTTACACAGATAGACTTTGCGCTGTTAAACGCGATCCAGGGGCTGCGCTGTCCCTTACTTGACTTTTTGATGCCGCTCATAACGTATCTCGGAAGCGGCGGCGCGATATGGATAATCACAGCCGTTACGGCGCTGTTCTTTAAAAAGACGCGCCGCGCCGGCGCGGCGGTCGGTATCGCGCTTATAGCGGGGCTTTTCCTTTCAACCATACTTTTAAAGGGACTGGTCGCGCGGGAAAGACCGTTTAACACGGACGGCGCGCTCATAAGCTCCGCGTCGCTCATTATAGGCGCTCCGTCAGGGCGGTTCTCGTTCCCGTCGGGTCACGCGCTTTCATCATTCTCGTCGGCGGCGGCAATATTTATGTATCACCGCAAAGCGGGCGCTGCCGCTTTCATTCTCGCCGCGCTCATTTCGTTTTCGCGGCTGTACCTTTACGTCCACTTTCCCACGGACGTTGTTGCAGGTATGTTGTTCGGCGTGTTTTTGGGAGCCGCGTCGTCATGGACGGTAAATAAAATATGGGAGAAAATCAATGAAAGAAAACGTTCAAAAGGAAAATTACCAGATAGTACTGAATAAAAATATAGACGAAATACGGAAAAGCGGACGCGTACCGTCGCTTTTGCTGCACAGCTGCTGCGCTCCGTGCTCCTCGTATGTGCTGGAGTATTTGTCCGAATACTTTGATATAACCGTATTCTACTACAATCCCAACATATCGCCGAGGGAGGAATTTTGTAAGCGTGTCGCGGAGCAAAAGCGCCTTATAAGTGAAATGCCGCTTAAGCGCGCCGTTAAGTTTATCGAGGGCTTGTATGACAGCGAAAGGTTTTTTGAAATGTCAAAAGGGCTTGAGGACGCACGGGAGGGCGGCGAAAGGTGCTTTAAATGCTACCGTATGCGTCTTGAAGAAACGGCGAAAGCCGCCAAAAGCGGCGGCTTCGATTATTTTACTACAACTCTTTCCGTAAGTCCTCTGAAAAACGCGCAGAAGCTTAATGAAATCGGGAAAGAGTTAAGCGATATGTATAATGTTCCGTACCTGTTTTCGGATTTTAAGAAAAGGAACGGCTACAAGCGCTCGTGCGAGCTGTCTCGGATATACGGCTTGTACCGTCAGAATTACTGCGGCTGCGTATACTCCAAAGCTCAGAGCGAGGAGCGTCAGATATAATAACGTATTGTCGCGATTTCCGCCGCCATTTCGCGGGCGCATGATACGGGCAATAGCGTTATCGGTGTGGGCGCGCCTATATGTTTGGCGTCCACGCCGTTTAATTTTGCCATTTGCTCCGAGCGCACCACATGGAAATCGTTTGTGATAAATACAGCGCTTTCACCGTTTACAAGCGCTGACGAATATCTGAAATTCTCATAGGTGCTTTCCGCGTCGTCCTCTACTATTATTCTGCCCTCGTCTATTCCGCAGCGCTTTAGGTAGTTACGCATCGCGTCGCCTTCAGCCATTTCCTCGCCTATGCCTTGTCCGCCCGATACTATTACCATTGCGGCGCTGTTTCTGTTCAGATACTCCGCCGCTTTTTTAAGCCGTTCTTCAAGCACGCGCGACGGTCCCGTGCCGCTCAGTCCCGCGCCCGGTACGATTAGGTATGTCTCGTCATATGTGGAGTTGTCCATATGTCCCACGACGCATACCGCGCATGAGTACGCGACAAATACCGTCATGCAAAATATAAAAAGTCTTTTTAAAAATTTCAAAAATCCGTTCGTGCGCGCCGCGTCGTACAGTACGCTCCACAGTATAAACGTCACGCCCATACCCACGACAAGCGCTTCACCCACGCCCAAGCCCGTTGTCGCTCCGTAGTACAGTCCGTCCGCCGACAGCGCCAAGCCTATAATAAATAATATAATCTGCATTTTTGTCGCCTCCGTATGTTTATGTTTCTATGATATACCAATTACCATACCTTGTCAACCGCAATATCGGTTTTAAATTATTAAATATTAAAAAACCGCCGTAAAGGCGGTTTTTTGTACTCTTTCTCAATTAATACCCCTGATCGCCGATGAGCCGCTTGCTGTCGCGGATTAAAATCATTGGTGAATCGACGGCGGCGCGCCGTAAACTTCATCGTATGTATTGGTGATTATCTCGTTCCCGTTCGTCGTGAACGTCACCCAATCCGCCGCCGTGATTACCGCGAAAAACGTTTCATCGGTTCCTGTGGGATTTATCTCCCACTCGTCGGGGTGAATACATCTCTCACCGCGGAAATTTTGTATATAGTTTACACCCTCAAATATCCTCGTAAAATTTTCAATGTTGCGCCACGAGTTTGTAAACAGCCTGTGCTTTGTTTCCAATTCCTGATTTTGCACGGGAACAACAAGAATGACCTTACCGTTGTTGTCCGTAATGATGCGCTTTACCTTTTTACCGGGATTTTCGTTCGTATATTTATCCTGCTCCGCCGCCGTGCCGATTACGACTTCCTCGCCTTTGGTGTAATAGCTCTCGGGGTCGGTGGGCTTTATGACGTTCAGCCGAAAATCCGCGAACGACGAATAATACTGCATAATTGCCATAAAGCTTTCTATCGGCGCGTACATCACGCCGTCCACGATTACGGGACGGTTATTCGACGCGTACATTTCATGTTCGCCGAATGTTATTGAGGTGAAAGATTTCTCCGCAGCGTCAAAGCTGAAATATCTGAAATAGCTGCCCTCCGTTCCCGTAGGAATTGGGGACATTTCCTCGTCCTCCGGCACCGTTACCGTCGCAACTCCGTTAGCGTAGGAAATATCGGTGTAGCCGAAGCCGTTCAGCGTTTCGCGCAGCGGCAGATAGTAGTCACCGTTGTAAATAAACGGCTCGTGCGCGGTTTCAATCAGCCTGTCGCCGTCGTAAATCTCGTATTTTATAACGTTTCCGTCGTTACTGCCGCCGCCGAGCACTCCGTCGGCAAGCACACCGCCCGCGAATACCGCCGCGGCAGTCATAACAACCGCGAGACACGCGGACAGTGCGCGCGTCGCTTTACCTATTACCCTTTTATCCTTAATCATAGTAAATCTCCTCCTTAAAACCCTTTTACCGCCCGTCATTCCCGTTGTGAGGGGAACGGTGCGTTTGCCGTTTGAAAGGAGAGCGAGAATGGTATCGATGTAGCCTGTTTCCTCGCCGCGCGTCATGCCCGACGTTACAGCCGCGTCGCATGAAATTTCACATTCCGTATTTACGCGCGCTGCCATAAAATACACCGCCGGATTGAACCAGTGGACGCACTTCACAACGGCGGCAAGCCACTTGTAGAGAATATCGCCGCGCTTTAGATGCGTCGTTTCGTGCAGCAGCACGTAATGGAGCTGCTCGTCGTTTAAGTCCGTGTCCGGCATCAAAAGCGTCGGGCGGAACACGCCGACTATGAGCGGCGACGCGATACTTCCCGAGCGGCGCACCGTCACGCGCCGTTTTGTGTACCGCGCAAGCTGCGGCAGGTCGATGACGTATGAGGACTTTCTCATTCTGCGGCAGAACAGCGCGTAACCCGTAAGCCTTGCCGCGAAAAGCGCGGCTGCGGTGATAACCCATATGTACGCGAGCGCGTTCAATACGTCGTCCGCCGACGCGCCGAACGGTTTGCCAGACGCGCGCACAGGTGCTATGTTTACCGGCGCGGCTTCCGTTTGTTCCGTTGTCTGTACCTGTGCGGCGTTATCCGTCGCCGCGTCGGTTTCGGTTACGGTCACGGGCTGTATGGTTTCACTCATGCGCTGCGGCAGTGAAATACGCGCCGGACACAGCATGACAATAAGTACCGCGAGCCATACGTAATAATTCCAGCCCGCCGAGAAACGCCGCTTTGTGAACGGGTGTGCGAGCGCGATTATAAGCGTCAGCACGCCGCCAGCGAGCGAGGTAACAAGCGCGGCTTTGAATATTTCCGCCATCATAGCCTATTCCTCCCTGTCGTCGAA
>CANQQW010000042.1 GCA_947626075.1 uncultured Clostridia bacterium | reverse complement strand
GTATGTTGCTTGAATTGTAATATTTTACCATAGACGCTCTTTTTTGTACTGTCTGTATATTCTGGGGCAGTTCACGCTCGTCCCCTTTTTATGTACAAAAAAAACGGGCGGATATTTCTCCGCCCGCTTGCGTCATTTCAGCTTTGACGCGAGCCTGTATATAATCACGCAAGTCCATAGCTTATTATCGTCGAGATTAAGACCGTTTCCGTCTCCGGCAACGATGCCGTTATCCATGCACCACTGCACCGCCTCGCGCGCCCATTCGGGCATATTTTTGTCCACGTAATTATAAATCATTTTGTTTTGACTTTTGTTAAGCGTATTTTGCATAGCGTCAAGCTTCGCGTTCTGCGCCGCTATCAACTGTTTCAGCTCGTCGTATTGCGTCATGGTAAGCTCCTCCTTTTCACCTGTTATCGCGTCTCCTATCGCGCGCACCACGGCGTCCGCGCCGACTTTTTTGTAAAGCTCCGCGTCCGAGGCGGTATCCACGAAGCACACCTCAACGAGCATCGCCGCCGCTTTTGAACGCCGCACCACATATAAGCTTGAACCGTCCTTTATGCCTCGGTTTACGAATCCGAGCGACTGCATATTTTCACATACGCGCTCCGCCGCCGCGAGCTTCCTCGCGCCGTAGGTATACACCTCGCTGCCGCGTCCGCCGCCCGAATTGAAGTGTATCGACACGAATAAGTCTAAATTACGCGCGTTTGCCATTGCCGTAATCTTACTTAAATTCTCGTTTACTGTCGCCGCGTAATCATTGGTACAGTCCACAACGGTTACTCCGCGCTTTTGAAGATACTCTTCCAGCCTGCGTCCGACATTTCTCGTTTCGTTGCTCTCGTCGAGTATACCCGACGCGCCGCTGCCTATGCTGCCGCTTACCGTATGACCGCAGTTTATTCCTACTATCATATTAAACCACTCCCATTATACATTTATGCGTTTTTTGCGATAATGTTACTCATCTTTACCGTTTCTCAGCTGTAAGAGCGCGTTTTTAAGTTTTTCCGGCATCTTCTGCGATACCGCGGCGATATTTTCAAGTATGGAGATCGCCTCGTTCGTTATGTAAAACATAATCACCGTTTCTCTTAAAGCCGCCGTACCCGTAAGTGACTGTACCACGTTCGCCAGCGCGACCGTCACGAGTATGCAGAGCTTTTTAAGTATTCCCTTGTACCCGATTTCACTTGAAACTCTTTTTTGGTACGCCGCTTTTATCAATCCCGTGACGTAATCCATTACCATTACAGCCGTAAGCGCGTACAGCGTCTTATCCCATGCGCCGAGCATCGCCGCTGCGGCTCCGCCCGCGACGCCCGCCATAACGCTTACCGTATTAAACAGCTTGTCCGTACTATCACCCCTTTTCCATGCGTCAGCGCGTCTGTATTTCCTTACCGTTAATACACAGCGCGCCGTTTGTGTTGACGCTTATAACGTTGTCACCCACAGTGACGGACTGAGCCGTCACTATACCGTTAAAGTGCATTTTACCGTCATCACCTATTTCTATCGCGTTCCCCGCGTTATTATCGGCTATCTGACATATAAACGAACCGTTCATATTGCCGAGCCGCGCCTTTATCGCGCCGTCCGTCGTTATATTTATCACGTCGGACAGTATTGACACCGCGCCGTTTTCCGTCGCTACGGAAATGCCGGAATTTTTAATTACGCCCGTCACCGCGCCCGCCTTTACCTTACCGTTACTCGTGGAAACCTTGCCATACCTTCTTGTGAGAGAACCCATCTGACTGAGGTAAAAAAACAAGTCCTTTTTCACTCTGCCTATGGATATTACCGTATCGCCGTTTTCAAACGGATAATACTCCATTCTTATTACGCGCTCCGCTATTTCGTTTCCGCAATCCATTACCGTTACTCCGTCGCCGATGTTTATTTTCTCGTTTTCGCCGTACTGCGCTATTTTCGATATATCCGCGTACGTTCCCGTAATATTTATCCGCGGCACGTCTATGCGTTCCTCGTTCGCGCTGTCGAACTCCCACATTGCACGCTCCTTTATTTTCTTCGGGTCGCTGTACTCAGAGTAATCACGGTAACCCTCGCGCACGCCGTATACGGACGCGTTCGCGCTTTGTATATACTGTATTCCGCCGTTTACGCTGCCTATATGCGCGTCGTCCGCGCCGTAAGGATAAATACGCGTTACAATATCCGTTATGTCGCGCTCCACCGATATACTTTGCATATTTTTTGTCAAATCGAGACGTATATGCCTGTCCTTTCCGATACGCTCCACCAGCGCTATTTTATAATTGTCCGCGTATATCTCGCCCTTACCGCAGTTTTCGATTACGCTTTGCATAACGTCATACGGATTTGTCTTGTCGGTCGAGAAAAAATCTATCTTAAATCCGTTAGAATCCACCCTGCGCATACCGCGCGCCGCAAGCTCGCCGTCGCTTAGAAGCGAGAACCTTGTACCCGCGATTGCCGTTCGTATTACCTCAGTCGGATTAACGCCCATCATGTCCGGCATATTCTGTATATGCGTACCCGGCGCGTCCGCGTTATAGACGTGGTGACATTCCGCCCGAATTACCGCCTGCGCGCCCATTGACTTAACGAGCTTCATTATTCTGTACGCCTGCCCCTCGCACGCGACGATTTTATTTTCCCCGAGCAGCTTTGCGTTATCGTTCACGGGATGCGAAAATTCAAGCATACGCGTACCGTTTATCTCGTGTGTGACGCATACCGAAAACGCGTCCGCGAGCGATATACCGCGCTCGAAGCTCACCGCGTCGTGCGGAAATATTTTAAGCATGATTAACACTCCAATCCGCTTCAAAGGGATTACCGCCGTACATATATTCCGGCGTAAACGACAGCGCGAGAACGAGCGGCGCGGAATTTGAATGTGTGACGCGCAGTATACATTCACCCGGGGGCAGCTCGAAAAAGTCGCCCCCGACGCCTATCTCGCCCGACTGCGTGTAAGCGCGCTGCGCGTCAAAGTCGAGCGTCACCGAACCGACAGCCGTGAAGTCAAGCGTTTTATCATTGAGCGCCAGGCTGACATTTCCTGCGCACCCGCTTATTTTTATAACGCCGCGTATCGGACGGTCTCCGAAATTCAATATATGTATATCGTTTCCGCTTGTAACGGTGAATGTGTATATGTCGGCAAGACCTATCGGAAACAAGCTGTCAAGCTTAAGGTACGGACAATCGAGCGTGGGTCCCTCCGTGCCGAATAAAGCGGATCCGAACGGCTTTACCCTGAACGACACGTCAAGCACAGCCTTTCTTCCGCCGTGCTCCGGCATATAGATGATTTCATCGCTTATTTTCCCTTTCCAGACGACAAACGGTATATCATCGAAAATAAGCTGCCCGCTGCCCGTAAGCCACAGCGAAATAGCCGTGAGCTTATCCTGAAGCTTTGTAAGACTGTCCGCGAAAACGCTTATCGCCGCCGTAAACGTGCGCTCGTAAAAGAATTCGCGCCCGAGCGGATTTGAGGCCGAGAAGTCATACTCGCCGTCACGGAGCGGCAAATCCATTGTGAACCGCTTCGCCTCCGGGCGTATCGGACGCGAGCGCGTTTTTACGGTAACGCCGAACTGTGAGGAATGACGACCGTTAAATGTAAATCCGTTTCTCAAATGTCTGCCTCCTTTAATAGTAATTTCCGTGAGCGAGACTTAATCCCACTCTGTTTTTGAGCGCGTCCACAATGTCGGAAGAGGTCGCGCTTATGCTTATGTTTCTGTTGTCCGAGTACGAGTTGGCGGTAAGACGAATAGAATTTATCGCGCTTATCGTTTCGCGGAAAAGCAGCTCAACGGTGCTTTGCATACCGCGTATATCGAGGCTCATACCGCTTACCACATCTTCCACGTTAAGCCCCGATCTCTCGATTGCCGCGAGAAGATACTTTTTGTTCGCTTCAACCTCGCCGTAGCTTTCCTCAAGCTCCGTAAGCGTTTCCGTATGAGTTTTCTGCAGGCGGTACATTTCCTCCTCGCGCCTGATTTTCTTCATTTCTTCCTGTAACGACTTGTACTTGTCAATGCCGCGCTGCGTGACGGCGCCCTTGAACACGGTTATCTGACGCGAAATTTCCGCTTTGTCGGCGTTTCTGTCCTCGACCTCCCACTTTTCGGAAAGCGCCTTTTCCTCGTTTTCAAACTGCTGCTTTGTACTCTGTATGTAAGCCTTTTGACGGTCAAGAAGCTCGTCTATCTCGTCCATTTTCGCGTTGTGCAGCGAAAGCACCGCATCCATGGTATCGTCGCGGTATTCCTGCCAGCCGATAAAGTTGCCGGAAAACATCTCCTGTATGCGTTCTATGCTCCGCTCGTAGAATTTAACGGGGCTGTCGCCCGCTTCCTCCCAGTCGTCGTATGTGTCGCGTATTTTTTTCCAATTTTTAGCGTCGCTTTGCCATTTTTCGTATACGGCTCTGTTTTGCTCGTTTTTCAGCTTGCCTATTTTGAGGTCTACTCCCGCCTTGTACTCGTAGAAATCGTCCCAAATTTCCTTGATTTCCGCCGCCGAGTAATACGTGGAGCTTACCATGTCTGAAACCATAGCGTTGTAATTTTCAAGCTGTCGCTCGTATGATGCGATTTGCTCATCCGCGCTCATACCGGCAACCTCGGTTTGGTACTTGATCCATGCGTCGGAGCTTTTTTTGTACGCGGCGAGCGCGGCTTCGTCCGCCTGCTTCTGCTCCTTATGTATCCTCTGCTGCGCGTCGAATATCTGTTCCTCTATTTCTGCGGCGGCTTCGCCGTCGTATATAAACTGTTCCAAAAGCTCGTTCCAAAGCTCCAGCTCCTCGGACGCGGACACGTTGTGAGTTTTTTTATAGTGCGTAAGCTCCGCCTTTTTTATTTCAAACGCCTCGTTGTTTTTGCCGGACGCGTAATGCGGCAGTCCGAGCGAAGCCATTATGCCTTTGGTTTCGTCCGCCGTGTATACCTTGTCTCCTCTTGAAAGAGGTACTATAACGTCGCGTCCCGAAAACATCATCAGCCGTCCGTTATGCTCGATTAGCTCTCTGGGGTCGCGCGCGCCCTTTTCATCGTTTACCACGGCAAGCCCCTCACGCGCGTTTTTTGTGCCGGAGGCGAGCTTCGGCATACCCGACACGCTGTACCTTACGGAAACGGTCACGGTCTTGTCCTTTAAGCTGTTTATGTTAGCCTTTGCCTGCGCCACGCCCGAGGCGGTGTTGTCGAGCGCGGTAAGCTTTATTTTCGCTTCCCTGCCGCCAAACTCATTTATAACTCCGCTTGCCGAAGCGCTCAAATTCGCGAGAGCCGCCTGAGCCTCGCCGAGCGAAGAGATTAGCCCCGACGCGTCGCCCGTAATGCTTACCGAAAGATTTGCGATTTCCGCCATACTTATACCTCCTTTCCGTAAAACATCTTAAGATGCTCGCTTTCATATTCTTCGTCCGTGTCCTCTCCGGCGCTGTCGAAAAGGGCGAACAGCACCCACGGATTTTGCTTGCCCACCGCGTCGGGCAGGAGGTGGTGATATTTCAGCATCAGCGGATATATATCCCTGAGCCGTCCGCCTCCGCCCGACGTCACTCGTTTTTTGAGGAAAGCGCGTCAACGTAAAATCCCCACAGCGTAATGCACATTTTGGAGCGAACGGAAGCGTCGAGCGAATTTATAACATCCTGCGTCGCGTCCGTACCCTCGAACATATAGTCAACCGCGCCGCGGCATATGCTTAACGGTCCGCTGTTTTCGCCGCTGTTGTGAGCGTCGTTTATTATGCACATCGCCTCAAAATCGAACGGCTTTGAAACGTATTTCTTTTTGTCCTTTGTAAATGTCAATGTATGCTGCATGTCATTTTTCTCCTTTGTAATTTATATTGTATCCGCTGCTTCAAAGCCTTTTCGGCTTTTAATTTTCATCGGGATAATAATCCATATCCGTGAACCACTGTCCCTCAAACGTTTCTCTTGTTATGCTTTCGGGCAGGTCGCTTTCGTCGAAATAAGCGTAATAATTATTGTCGTAATCGCGCTGAACCGCGGTGTAGACCGCTTTCGCCGTCTGCCTGTCGATGGACCCGCTGGACGGCTTCGTTTTACCGCCGACATTCGACGCGAAGCTGTAAGAGCCTTTGTAGTACCTTACATAACGGTACGAGCCGTCCGATTTAAGGATTCTCCACGCCACGCCGAAGTAGACAGTTTTCGTCTCGCTGCCCACCTCAACAACGCCGCTCTTTCTTGTTATTCCGCGCCACATAGCGTCAACCTCCGGCGGAATGTCGGCGCTCGTGATTTCGTGACCTATCTTTTCTATGTAGCTCGACGTTTCGTAAGCTCCGTTGTCCGCGTCAAAAATGTCGCTGCCGCCCTCGTCCGTGGGCGAGATTTCAACCGTGCCTTTCAGGCTGTACGGCGAGCCGTACTCCGCGCCCTCCGCCGCGTCGCTTGTCAGCGGAAAGAACGTATACTTGTCCACACCGATTGTGGGCAGGGGCTTTTTAATTTTGCTCATAATTTTTCCTCCGTTCGTATTTTAACCGCCGTAAAGACGGCTTTCGTTTTTTTACTCATCGTTTAATGTAAAATATTTTTGGAACCTCATCGTTCTGTGATAAATTTTTTCCTCCCGTTTGGGTACGTCCATAGACATTTCTCTTACCCAGCCGTCGCTCGTAAGCGCGTCGTTTACTTTAACGGAAAGCCTTCCGCATTCCGCGCCTGCGTCCGACCATACATCTATCTGAATATGTCCCTCCTGCACGTGCTCGCTGTTATCGGTGTAGAACGCGCCCTTTTCCGATATGGTGTAGTAGCTTATAACGGGAAGCTTGTTAAATTTCTGCGGATACTGATAAACCTTTTCACATTCGACGGCGGATAAGGACTTTTCCGCCTCGAGATTAACATCGATCATTCAATCGCCTCCTTACCCGCATAACCTTGCGGCTGCGTCGGCGGCAGCCTTTGCGATTTCGTCCGAAAAGCCGAGGACTGCGGGAATAAGATAAGGCTGCGGAGCCGTTTTTGACGTGCCGAACTCCACGTATGCGGCGTAATCCGTGTTCGCGCTGACGCGCGCCGCATTGCCGTCTCTTTCGACGCGTATCGAATCGCGCAGCCGACCGGTGTCAACGGGACAAAGCTCCCTCGCCCTTTGCGCTGCGGCTGCGGCGCAGCTCGCCGTTATTTCCCCGATTCCGTTCTCTATTTTACGCGCCGCCTCCGCGAGAGCGCCGTCGTATTTAATATCAATTTTCATCTTCCACGCTCCTTATCACCGCCGACGCGCCCAAACGGCGCTCCGTAACGCTTACGATTATGTACCATGCGCCGCCGAACAAAACGTACCTACCCGTTTTAAGCAGCGCGTTTTTGTCCGAGTAGAGCGCGTATGACCTCTCGGAGGAAAGACCGTAAATTCTTTCCTCCGTATCGGCGCCAAGGGGCTGTATGTCACATACGATATTACCGAGAAGCGTCATTTCCCCGCGTTCACCGTAGCCGCCGCCCGACTTTTCATACACGCCCGTTTCCGTATCGTAAAATCTCTCAAAAGGATTTATCATTTAAAGCCTCCTTCGCGTCAAGGTCTGTCGGCACTCTCGCGCCGACGTTCATAAACGGGCGCAGCCTTGACTTATACGAGCTTAGAAAATCATAATCCTCCTCGCCGTACTCAACGCGTCTGTCACCCTCCGTGACCGATTTTACCCCGCCCTGCATCGAAAGACCGTACCGCTTCGCGGCGAGCGTGGGAATAAAGCTTTCAAGCTGACGAGGAAGCACATCGAGGCGGCAGTATGAAAGCGTCGCGTCCGTTACCTCGTCGATCATGAGCGAAATCAGACTGTCGCTTTCGTCATTGTTAATTCCCAAAAGCAGCTTGGTAGCCGCGAGAAAATCCGTTTTGGTGTCCCCCATAATTAACACAGCCTTTCCGTTTTTTTATTCTGCCGAATTTTTAAAGACGTATATCGCCGTCTTTTTATTGTTAAGCACAAACGCGTCGTAGTACACTCTTCCCTCGACGAGCCAACCGTTGATACCCGGCGGATTATCGTGAATTTTGTACTCCGAAAGCTTTACCGGCGATGTTGTCGCCGACTTGCTTGCGATAATGAACTCCACGTTTTCGGGGAAGTAGGACTTCGGCACCACTATCACGGGTATACCGTCGACAGCGCCCACTTGTCCCTTTACCAGCATATCCTGCGCCATGTCGCCGTTTCTTATGAAGCTCGGATCCTCCTTGATGAGCCTGTAGAAATTGCTTGACACAAACGCCGCGCAGCCTTTAAGCGGAACATTGTTTTCGATAAGCTCCGCCGTGCCGGTGAGAAACGCGTCGTACGCGTTCTCCTTTGAAAGAGTTCCAGTACTTACTTTACCCGCTCCGGCGCAAATTTTTTCAAAACGGTACTTGTCAATCTCAGGAACTACCACCTCGCGTATTTGTCTTTGCAGCGCCGCGCCCGCCGCGTTCGCCATCTGCGTGTCGCTGTACGCGCCTCTGTCGATTGTGAACGTAAAGCTTCTGTCCTTTGACATTGTAAGCTCCTGCACGTTGTTTTCAAGCTCCGCCGGCGTACCGTACCTACTCGTACCCGTCGCCGTGTAATCATTCATTTCTGCTGTCGGAACGGTGTATATATTCACCGTCTTTACCCCGACGAAATCGTAATCATTATTGACCGCCGCGGAGGTGATAGACTCTCTCGCAAATTTTTCATCGATTTTTTGAGCGTATTTGCTCGCGTAATTTATAGCCATATCCGTATTCAATCCTTTCTTTTGTTACTTACATTCCCAAGCCGCTAAGAAACGCGTCGCCCGCCTGTTCTTTTTCCGTGGAAACTTTCGGCGTGGACCCTTTCAAGCGACTGCTTAACCCCGCCTCGATAGCTTTCATATACTCCGACTTAAACGCCGATATATTTTCAAGCATTACGTCCTTGTCGCTGTCCGCGACCATACGCGCGAACGTTACCGGGAGATTTTGCGCGGCAAGCTCCTTCGCCGCATCGAACTCGGCTTTTTCACTGATATACTGCTGTCTTTCCGTCTCAAAGTCTTTCTGACGCTTATCCATTTCCGCCTTTGCCCTTTCCTCGGACGACATTGTTGCGAGCCTCGCCGCATCCTCTCTTTCCGACGCTATCCGACCCGCCATTTCCTTGCTCCACTCGGACTTAAGCTTGTCCGCGGCTTCCTCCACATACCGCGCGACGATTTTCTTAAGCTCGTCGTTTTCGCTGTTTTGAGCGCCGTGCGCTTTATCGCCGCTCTTTTCCTTGGGAAGCTGTTCTTTTAGTGTTCCCTGTTTCTTCTCGTACATAATATCTTCCTTTCTGTAATAAATTACTTTTTCCGCGACTCATACCCGTCCGAAGCCATTCGTTCTTTCGCCGCTTTCTGCGCCTCCTCTTTCGGGTCGCCGACGAACGACAGCTGCGCGAGCAGCGTTTCGCTTGTCGCCAATCCGGCGAGATTACGCACCATTTGCGACGTTTCCAACTCGTTCACGGGCATGTTTCTCGTAAACACCACGTCTATCCTGTGCAGCGGCACGAACTCCATCGCGCCCTTTAACGCGAGGAATTTTACGTACAAATCGACTCTCCCTTTGAGCGATTTTGCGAAATATCTTTCCTTGTTCCTCACATGCTGCTCGAACCCCATGAGCTTGTACTTTATCGCCACGCCCGACAAATTTGAACCGAACGTGCGGTCGCTGAGATCCGGCACCATCGAAAATCTGTGTATATCGGTTTTCAGCGCGTCCTTAAGCACCTCGACGTCGCTTTCCGACAGCACCTTTGCCAAATACTGCGCGTCCGCGCCCTCGTACCCCATAAGAATACGCTCCGCGCGCAGCTTTTTTGCCTGCTCGCTGTCGAGGTCGATGCCTCTTAGGAACAGAAACGCGTCAACAAACTGCTCCTTGTCGTTCACCCTGTCCGACTGGAGTATATTATACGCGTCGATAAGCGGAATAAGCTGCTCGAAATCACCCTGACGCTCCTCGTTGTTTCTGTATTCGAGCATGGGCAGCTTACCGAAATAATGACGCCTCTTATCGACAAGACGCATATTTTCAAAGCTGTCAACATTGCTTTCGTAGGTGTAGATCATAGCGTTGTCGCACACCACGCAGCAAACGCCGGTAACGGACGCGTCAAGGTCGCGCTTCTTATAATAGTGTACGCCGCAGAGCGGATTTTCTCCAACCCCCGCGCCGTACACGATGAATGTGCTTTGGGGCGGCAGGCACACGCTTCTCGGCTGCGAGCTTTCGTCCGCGTATATAAGCTCGTAAGCCCTCCCGTAAATACTCATGGTCTTTTCCAGCTCCGCGTCGATGCTCGCCATGTCCTGAACATAGAAACAGTTTTTAACCGCGTCTATATCATATCCCTCGGAGCAGGTGTAGGTAACGGGATTACCCACAAGATAGCTTTTGGCTATATCAACAATATACTTCGCGTGGTTGCAGACGATTTTGTTGTTGGCGATGCTGTCGTTTGAGCGCCTGCGCGAGCATATGTCGTGTTCGCCGACGTAGTAACGGAAAAGCTTGTCAAAGCGCTCATGCTCACGCGCGTGGCGCGCTATGAGCTTGGCGAGTATCTTTTCGTTTATGCCGTCCTTAAAAATTTTTTCATCAATAATCATTTCCTTTTCTCCTTAGTTTTCGGTTTTGTCACACGCCTAAGTCCTTTCTGTTTATGACCCTCGCCCGCTTTTTGGTAATGCTGTCCTCGATTGCGTATCGCGCCGCGTCTATGGAATGGTTGTCTTTATCGGGATAAGCGGATATAAATTCACCGTCCCTGCCGCGCTTAAGCTCGTAATGCGAGAACTCTCTCGCCGTATTTTTGCAGCGATTCGGGTCGATCACAATTTTATCGAGCCCCTGAAGAAAGCGTATGCCGTGCTCAACGCTGTCGGGACCCTTGCGCGCGGCGCGGACGCGGAGCCCGAACGAGCGCAAATCGTTTATGCTTTTCGGCTCCGCGCTGTCACAGGTTATCATTCTGCCCGCGAAGCCCCTGCGGCAAATCTCCTCCGCCGCGCGGCTGTTCGTCATTCCCCGCGCGTAAATTTCATCAAAGATGAAAAGCTTGTTGTTATGCAGATAACACGCGAGATAAACAAACGGGTCTGCGGCATAACCGAAATCGATACCGCACCTGATATTGTCAAACGCGCCTATTTCCTCGTCCGTTATCGGACGTATATCGAGATTATCAAAAATCTCTCCGCCCGCTCCTGTGACAATACCCAAATACTCGTTTTGGTACCGCTCATAATGTAACTTTTTAAGATACTCGGCTTCCAAAAAAAATTGCTCTCCGAGCCAGCCGCGCGGGACGTCGAGGTACGTGCTGCGGTGTACAAGCGTGTCCGCGCGCCGGCGCTGCGTCTCGTCGTTTATCCAGCTCCATCTGTAAGGCGGCGGGTTAAACGAGTAAAACACCGTGTAATTTTCGCCTCCGCGCATAAGCGACTGATTTATCATGCGTATTTCCCGCATACCGGCGAACTCGTCCGTTTCCTCGTACCAGATATACCGTATATACCCGTGCGTGACCTTTGTGGATTTGAGCTTCTGCGGCTTGTCCGCTCCTCGGAATATGATTTTCTGACCGGTATTTTTATAAATCATTTCGGGGACGCTCGGTTTGAATTCCCATATATCGGACACGCCAAGCTTTTCCGCCGCCCATTCGAGCTGCGCGAACACGCTGTCGCGCAGGTGCCGTCCCACCTTGCGCAGCACGACGGCGTTCGCGTCGGGATTTCTCATTATTCCGAGGATTATCTCGATGCTTATGAAGCTCGATTTCGTGCTTCCGCGTCCGCCGCTGAGCCAAAAGTGCGTGTAATCGTCAATCGAGCTGTGAACTCCGCGGAACGCGGGAGCTATGAGAGAGTTTAGGTCTATCCGTTCCTTTTTGCTATACATTGTCAACTATAACCACATCTTTTTGCTTTACGCTTCTTCTGTCGGGGAACAGCGAGTAATATTTCGCAAGCAGCTCCGCCGCCTTAAAAGAGTCGGAAAGGCAAACCTTTTCCCCCTCGATGTCATTGCGCATCACCTTTGTGAAATAAGCCAAAATCTCTCTTGTTCCGGCTATTCTTCCGGGACCTCTTTTTCTTCCGACCTTGCTTTTGGCGGCTTCTTCCTTTATCTCGCCGCCGTTTTGCAAGGCTGTTTTTTCTTTCGTTGCCATTAAATTATCACCTCCGTTTAAAAAAGCACATCTGTTTTATACACGCACTCGCTGCACCCCAGGCACTCCTCGTCGTCGTCGAGATAATAATATTCCGGCTCGTAAGCGCCGCATACGGGACATCTCATCGCCTCGCGCTCACCGTAACAGTCGCCGTAACAGCCGGTTCTCGCCTCCTCCATCGCCAAAAGCGCCAGTGGGTCGTTATTTGAATAAATCATAACCCGCTCCTTTCTCGGTTTCTTCTCTCGTTCTTTTAACTTTTGTCTTTTGTGTCTCAAAATTTTATCTTTCGTATAATCTTTTTAAGATATTTTACTCTTAAAAAATATATCCGCTCCCTCAAGACGTCTTGATTATATCATAAAAAGATACTTTTGTCAAGGGATAAATTTCTTTTGAAGATATTTTTGTAAAAATCCTTGCAAAAAGTCTATTTTTATGATACTATATTTGTGGATACCGAATAACTGCGATAAAAAAGCTTTCGGAGGGTATTTAATATGAAAAGAACGGAGAGAATTTTATGACGACCGGCGAAAGAATTAAAACGCTCCGAAAGGAGCATAATTTAACGCAGGAGGAGCTTGGGAAAATGCTCGGCGTGCAAAAGGCGGCGATACAGAAATACGAAAAAGGCACGGTCAAAAATATCAAGCGCGACTCGCTTATAAAGCTGGCGCGGATTTTGGATACCACCCCCGAATATATTTTGGGCTGGGACGATTTTCCGTCGAACACGGAGCCTGCGGACGGTACCGACCTTGTTATGGTACCTATAGTCGGCAGGGTCGCGGCGGGGATAAGCTGCTTTGCGGAAAATAATATTGTGGATTACGAGCCTGCGGACAGCCGCGCGGTGCGCGGGGGAGAGCAGTACGTGTTTCTGCGCGTCGTCGGCGACAGCATGTATCCGATTTTTATGGAGGGCGACCTTGTTCTTGTGCGCTGTCAGACCAGTGTGGACAGCGGCAGCTACGCCGTCGTAACGATAGACGGCGAGGACGGCGTGGTTAAAAAAGTCGTGTACGGCGATAATTTTATCGAGCTGCAATCAATAAATCCGATGTACCCGCCGCGCCGCTTCGAGGGCGAGGAGGTACTGCGCATACGCGTATTCGGGCTTGTCAAGGAAATAAAGAGAAAATTCTGATAAATATTTTATAAAAAAGGAGCATAATATTGTATCGGTACAGAACATTGAAAAACGGCATTAAAGTCGTTTCGGAGAAAATAAGTTATTTAAAATCCGTTTCCATAGGCGTGTGGATTGGAAACGGGTCGCGTTACGAGAGCGCGGAGGTAAACGGCGTCTCGCATTTTATAGAGCATATGCTTTTTAAGGGTACGGAAACGAGAAGCGCGGCAAAAATCGCGGAGGAAATGGACGCGATAGGCGGTCAGATAGACGCGTTCACGTCGCGCGAGTATACGTGTTTTTGCACGAAGACGCTTGATTATCGCGCCGAAACCGCGCTTGACATACTTTCGGATATGCTGTTTCGTCCG
Source organism: uncultured Clostridia bacterium (assembly GCA_947626075.1). GTDB lineage: Bacteria > Bacillota > Clostridia > UBA1381 > UBA1381 > Hominilimicola. The sequence continues at coordinate 5,037 of CANQQW010000042.1, read as the reverse complement.
CGGCTTGCCGGCGAGGATATGGCGCTCGAGCGTCAGGTTATAGGCGAGGAAATACGAATGTACGAGGACAGTCCCGAGGATTTGGTATACGATTTGTCGTCATACGCGATATGGGGCGACACACCGATGGGCAGACCGATACTTGGGACATACGAGAGCCTTGAAAAAATAACCCCGGAAATAATGCGCGATTATATGCAAAGTCATTACACAAGCTCAAACACCATAATATCGGTAGCGGGAAATTTTGATGACGGTCTTTTCGATTTGCTGGAGAAATATTTCGGCTCCCACGCACTCGCGAAAAAAAATCCGCCCATGCCGGACGCGAAATATCTTTGCGGACATAACATAGTCCGCCGCAAGGACATAGAGCAGGTTCAGCTTGTCGCTTCTTTTAAGGGTATAGACGTTATGGACGAGAGCGTGTACAGCCTTTTGGTATTTAACAACGTGTTCGGCAGCGGAATGTCGTCGAGGCTGTTTCAGAAAATACGCGAGGAGCGCGGTCTTGTGTATTCCATAAGCGCGGGTCACAGCGCGTATATCGGAACGGGCGCTTTTGATATTTCCGCGGGAATGAGCGTGAAAAATCTCGGCGAGGTTGCGAAACTTATATCCGAGGAAATAAATATAATAAAGCGCTGCAAACTGACGGGCGATGAAATCAACACTGCCAAAGAGCAGCTGAAAGGAAATTATATACTTTCGAGCGAAAGCACATCGGCGCGTATGCAGGGCGCGGGACGGTCGCTGCTTTTGGGCAAGCCGATATACACGCAGGAGGAAACGCTTAAGTGTATCGACGAGGTGAACGAGGACAGTGTTTCGGAGATAATCGACCGCGTTTTGGACAGCTCCACTCTGAGCGTATCGGCGGTCGGACCGCTGAACAGTGTCGAAAATATGTTTAGTTTGTCGTAATTACGGTAAAAATCATTAAATTTATATGAATTTTTGTAAAAACACTTGCAATTTGCGTCATTTTGTAATATTCTATATGAAGTGGATTGCTATGAATAATGTACGGAAAGGGTGATTATCATGGAATTTAACGAAACAATGAAGATTAATTTGGAGTTCGATAAGGAACAAGAGGTTAGGGAAATCGTTTCAAAAGTATACGAAGCGCTTAAAATAAAGGGCTATGACCCTATCAGCCAAATAGTAGGCTATATCCTTTCGGGCGATCCAACCTACATAACCAGTTATAACGGAGCGAGAGGACTTATAGTTAAGATAGAGCGTGATGAGCTTTTGGAGGAATTTGCAAAAACGTATATCAAATCTCTGTGATTTTATGCTGACCTCAGCATATATTTACTCACAAAAAGGGGCTAACCGCCCTTTTTTTCTTATATTTAATTTCCCATTCCCGTTTGCTGCGGCATGCCCCTGCACGCTGCCCGCCGCCAGCTCACGATACGGCGCGCCCGCAACACGCCATGCGTGTTGTTTACTTTAGGGAAGCCGCCGCCGCATGCAGCCGAGGAGGCTTCATCCCCCGTACGGGCGCTAATTGCCCGCCGCCTGCTCACAATACGGCGCGCCCGCGACATGCCATGCGTTTTGTTCAGTTTAGGAAAGCCGCCGCCGCGTGCCGCCGAGAGGCATCATCCCCCCGTAAGGGCGCTCATTGCCCGCCGCCTGCTCACGATACGGCGCGCCCGCAACACGCCATGCGTGTCGTTCACTTTAGGAAAGCTGCCGCCGCGTGCAGCCGAGAGGCATTATCCCCCTGTAAGGGCGCTCATTGCCCGCCGCCTGCTCACGATACGGCGCGCCCGCAACATGCCATGCGTTTTGTTCACTTTAGGAAAGCTGCCGCCGCGTGCAGCCGAGAGGCATCATCCCCCCGTAAGGGGCGCTCATTGCCCGCCGCCTGCTCACGATACGGCGCGCCCGCAACATTCCATGCGTGTCGTTCACTTTAGGAAAGCTGCCGCCGCGTGCCGCCGAGAGGCACCATCCCCTCGTAAGGGCGCTCATTGCCCGCTTTATTGAAAAAAATTTAAATACCGCCATTCGGAGCAATCGAAAATCGGTTGCTTTTTTGATGTAAATTCTAATTTATTTAACGAAAAGGGTACATTCTGCGGGCGGATATTTATTGACATGAGATAAAAAATCGGATATAATACAAAAATAGCTGTCACAAAACGAATATTTTATGTAAAAAAGGCGTCAAAAAGGGGATTTTTATGAACGAAAAATTCATGCGCGAAGCGCTGAAACAGGCTAAGAAAGCCGCTTTGGCGGGCGAAGCGCCCATAGGAGCGGTAATAGTGCGCAAAGAAAAAATAATTGCGCGCGCCTACAACAAACGTGAAATTAAAAAGAACGCGCTTTCACACGCGGAAATTTCCGCCATAAACAAAGCCTGCTCCCGCCTCGGCGGCTGGCGTCTGCCCGAATGTGATATGTACGTAACGCTTGAACCGTGTCCGATGTGCGCGGGCGCTATCATAAACGCGCGCATAGAAAACGTGTACTTTGGCGCGTATGATAAGAAAGCGGGCTGCGCGGGCTCCGTTACGGATTTGTTTAAGGCTGGTATGTTCAATCATGATGTAAACGTGACGGGTGGAGTTATGGAAAAAGAATGTTCCGAACTTTTGTCCTCGTTTTTCAAAAAACTGCGCGAACAGAAAAAAGCTGACAAGAAAAATTAATATACGATTGAGGTATTGTTATGAGAATGAGAAAAAAGAAAAACTGCGCCGCGCGCATGGAACGCTGCGCCGATATATTCATAGACGAACCGACAACGCTCAAAGGCAAATGGAACGCGCGTTTCGGGAACGATAACCCCGTCCACGCGGAAATAGGCTGCGGCAAAGGTAATTTTGTTACGGGTATGGCGCAAATGTACCCCGACGTAAACTTTATAGCGATTGAAAAGGTGCGCGACGTTATAGTTATGGCTATGGAAAAAGTTAAAGCGGCGGGACTTACTAACGTGCTGTTTACGGACATGGACGCAGAAAACATAGAGAACGTTTTCGCGGAAAATGAGATAAGCCGCATTTACCTCAACTTTTCTGATCCGTGGAAAAAGAACAAACAGGCAAAGCGCCGCCTTACACATAAACGTTTTCTCGATCATTACAAGACGGTGCTTGCGGACGGCGGTTATATATGGTTCAAGACCGATAATAAGGCGCTGTTTGAGTTTTCGCTAAATTCATTCGCAGCGGAGAATTTTAAAATGGAAAATATAACTCTCGACTTGCATAATTCCAAATTCGATGGCAATGTCATGACCGAGTACGAACAGCGCTTTTCCGACGAGGGTATGCCTATTTACCGCGTTGAAGCGGTGTATCTCGGTTGGAAAGATACGCGGTAAAACGCGCCGGATTTATTTGCGCCATGTTTATTTATTCACCCAAAATGAATAAAATTGTATGACATATTGACAAATCCAAAATAACGTAATATAATTGCACCTGTATGAAATCAAAAAAGGGGTACAAAAATGGATAACAATTTTTCAAAATACGGTTTCGCGACTCAATGTATACATTCGGGAAATAAGCCGGACGCGGAGACGGGAGCTATTGAGCGCCCGATAACTATGGCTAACAGCTACGTTCTTCCGTACGACCCATCGACGGTAAACTGGTCGAGCGCGGACGATGAAAAGCCTATATACACGCGTAACGGCGGAGCGAATCAGATGTATTTGCAGGAGCGTATAGCGCTTTTGGAGGGCGGCGAGGACGCGGTAGTATTGGGAAGCGGCGTGGCTGCGCTGTCGGGTACGTTCTTCTCACTGTTAAAGAGCGGCGACCACGTAATTTTTTCGGACGTTACATATATCGCGGTATACAGACTGTTAAACGAGCTGTTTAACAACAAGTTTGAAGTTGAAACGACCATACTTGACACATCCGATATTGACGCGGTAAGAAACGCGATAAAGCCCAACACAAAGCTTATTCATATTGAAACGCCGGGCAATCCTACGCTTAAAATTTCGGATATAGAGGAAATAGCTAAAATAGCGCACGAGCATAATGTTCTGCTTTCGGTTGACAACACGTTTTCAACACCGTATAACCAAAAGCCGCTTGAACTGGGCGCGGATATAGTAATAGAAAGCCTTACCAAATACATAAACGGTCACGGCGACGCGATGGGCGGCGCGGTAATTTCCACAAAGGAGATTATCGGTCAAATCAAAGCACAGGCAATGGTAAACTTAGGCGGCACGATAAGTCCGTTCAACGCGTGGCTTATTATGCGCGGCTCGACGACGCTGCCGCTGCGTATGCGTCAGCATAACGAAAACGGACAAAGAGTGGCACAGTACCTTGAAAGCCTGCCGTGCGTTACATTCGTGGCTTACCCCGGTTTAAAGAGCTTTAAAGGACACGAGATCGCGAAGAAGCAGATGAAAGGCTTTGGCGGTATGCTGTCATTCGGCATTAAAGCCGACCACGACAAGCACAACGAGTTTGTAAGCCACTTAAAGGTCATAACGTCGGCTGTATCACTGGGACACGGCGCGAGCCTTATCGCTTTTCTCGGTGAGGACGACGAGCGCCAGTACCTTTTCCCCGACGAGTTCAGCAACGGATTTTTCCGCATGAGCGTCGGTACTGAGGACGCCGAGGATATTATAGGCGACCTTGAACAGGCGTTTAAAGCTGTGGGATTGCTGTAATTACCTGATGTTTCTGTATAATAAATTATATTATACCGACATAAATTTAATAAAATACGGAGGTTTATTATGACAACGGAAAATATTTGCATTATGATTTCCATCGTCGCGTACCTGCTGGTTGTGCTCGGTATCGGCGTATGGTTTTCGCGCAGAAACAAGACCGCCGACGATTTTTACCTCGGCGGCAGAAAGCTCGGCCCGTTCGTAACGGCGATGAGCGCTGAAGCGTCGGACATGAGCAGCTACCTGCTTATGGGCGTGCCGGGACTCGCGTTCCTCACAGGTATTGCGGACGCGTCATGGACGGCGATAGGACTTATCATAGGTACATACCTGAACTGGCTTATCGTCGCGAAAAAGCTCAG
>CANQQW010000041.1 GCA_947626075.1 uncultured Clostridia bacterium | reverse complement strand
CCTACGGTACTGAGGAAATGAGGAATGGGATAAATGCGGGCGGCCGATGACCGCCCCTACGGTACTGAGGAAATGAGGAATGGGATAAATGCGGGACGTCGAGGGCGCCGTCCCCTACGGTACTGAGAAAATGAGGGAGTGTGGCATAAATGCGGGACGTCGAGGGCGCCGTCCCCTACGGTATTGAGGAAATGGGGAATGGCATAAATGCGGGCGACCGATGACCGCCCCTACGGTACTGAGGAATGGCATAAATGCGGGACGTCGAGGGCGCCGTCCCCTACGGTACTGAGAAAATGGGGGAATGGGATTTGTCGGCGTATGTGCGGGACGTCGAGGGCGCCGTCCCCTACGGTGCTGAGGAAATGAGGAATGGCATAAATGCGGGCGGCCGATGACCGCCCCTACGGTACTGAGGAAATGAGGGAAGTGTGGCATAAATGCGGGCGACCGATGACCGCCCCTACGGCGTTTGTTTGCCTGCCATAAATGCAACATCAAGAAAGGAAACCGAAATGAATTATTCTGCGATTAAGAAAAACGATATAGCTAACGGTCCCGGAGTCAGAGTGTCGCTGTTTGTAAGCGGCTGCCGCCGTCACTGCAAGGGCTGTTTCAACAGCGAGACGTGGAGCTTCGATAACGGTAATCAGTTCGACAAAAGCGCTATGGGCGAGATTATGCGGGCGCTTGACAGAGAGTATATAGAGGGATTTACGGTACTCGGCGGCGAACCGTTTGAGGAAGAGAATATGGGTACGGTGTACCACATTATAAGCAAAGTCAGAAGCTCGTTTCCCGACAAGTCCATATGGTGCTACAGCGGATTCACGTTTGAGGAGCTTAAGGAAAAGGACAGCGCACTGCACATTCTCGAAATGATAGACGTGCTTGTGGACGGTCCGTTTGTGGAGGAAAAGAAAAATTTGAAGCTCAGGTTCCGCGGCTCGGAAAATCAGCGTATTTTAGACGTTAAGCACTCTCTCGCGGCGGGGCGGGCGGTTGAGCTTGAATAAAAAACGTATATAAAAAAACGATGTCGTTTCGGACATCGTTTTTTTGGTTCTCTAATTGATTATAATCGGACCGCCTTGATTTTCGGGCGGCATGGTCGGTCTTGGTGCGGCTGTGACGGCGGGTGAGACGGTGGCTGATAAATTGCCATCGCCGTTATCGTTCGCGCTGCTGCCGGACGGTGACGCGGAGGGCGATACCGAGGCGGAGGGCATTGCCGAAGCGGAGGGCGCTGCCGAGACGGACGGTGACGCTGACGGCGCGGCGGTCGGCGCAGGCGAGCCGGCAGCGGTATTTGAAGATGATGAATCTGATTGATAGCCGATGTCGTCAAGCCTGTGGAATGTGTATCCGTTGTCGATGAAATATTGGATAATCATCGGCAGCGCATCGACCGTGGTCTGCTTTGTAGACGCGTCGTGCATCAGCACGACTACGTTATTGTCATCGTATATATTTACCGTCATGAAATCCAAAAGCTGCCGGGCGTCTTTCATTTTGCCGTCCGCGTCGCCGCTTGACGCGTTCCAGTCGCAGTAGTAGAAGCCGTATTGCTTCAGCGTTTCCTTGCACTGCTGTTTTACGGATGAGTATTTGTCGCCGTCGGAATCATAACTGCCGCCCGGGAAACGGACAAGCTTAAACGGCTCCGCCTCGCCGGTTACGGCTTTGATATTTTCGTAACATTCGTTTATTTCGTTAATAAATGCTTCCTCCGACGCATATAATTTCTCATAGTTATGTCCGTTGGAGTGGTTGGCTATAAGATGTCCCTCCTCGTAAACGCGCCGCGCGGCGTCGGGATTCGCCTTTATAAGCGAGCCTACCTCGAAGAATGTCGCTTTCACGTTGTAGCGCCGCAGAACGTCAAGCACCTGAGGAGTGATATTCCCCGTGGGACCGTCGTCAAACGTAAGATAGACGCGCTTTGTCTGTCCCAAATCATGCAAAATATCAAGCATGTTATTTTTCTCGGACGCGGGAGGCAGCGCCGATGTGCTTACGGGAGCTACCGTGGGTATTACCGGCGGCGAGGGAGAGACCTTGGTCGTTTCCGACGCGGCTCCGCCGTTTTGGGCGTCTGCTTCGCCGCGCTTAGCGAAAGTGGAAACGGCGACGCATATAATCACGATCATGCCTATAAGCGCTATTAAAAGTATAGCCGCGCGTATGCGTTTTTTTCGCAGTCTTTCGCGTCTGCGGCGTTCACGGCGTCTCATTTCAAATTCCGTCGGTGAAGACATACCAAACTCAACCTCCCAAATAAAAATAATATATAATTATTATATACCCAAATAACTTAAAATTCAACATTATTTTATAAAATACGCGAAAAAATAAAAAATCAAAATAAAATTATAGAATGGAGGATAATTATGAAAAAGCTGATATTGGCGGCAATGTGCGCAGCGCTCCTTTTGACGGGGTGCGGAGCGAGGGAGACCGCGGACGTGTACGGGGAGGCGGAAAAGACGCCGTATGAAAGTTTAAGCGGCGAGGGCATAGGCTGGGGATTTGTGCGTAAAAAGGGCGCGCCGCCGGAGGTGCCGGAAAGCCAGAAAGAGGTAATGCGGCGCTGCGGCTGTTATTACATAGACGAGGACGCGCCGAAAACGCTGTACCTTACGTTTGACGAGGGGTATGAAAACGGATACACGTCAAAAATACTGGACGTGCTTGAAAAGACGCAGACAAGCGCCGCGTTCTTCGTGACGGGACCGTATCTTGAAAACCAGAAAGAGCTTGTGCAGCGCATGATAGACAACGGGCATATCGTGGGTAACCATACGGTGAACCACCTCAATCTGCCGAAGCAAAGCGTGGAAACGGTGCAAAAGGAACTGGGGGATCTGAATAAGATGTGCGAGGAAATGTACGGCTATACCATGACGTATATGCGTCCGCCGGAGGGCGAGTACAGCGAAAGGGTCCTGTCGGTGGCGCGTGATATGGGATTTAAGACAATACTGTGGAGCTTCGCGTACAAGGATTGGGACGTAAACGACCAAAAGGGCGCGGATCACGCGTTTTCCGAGGTAACGACGTACCTGCATGATGGCGCGATAATTCTTCTTCACGCCGTTTCGCCCGATAACGCGGAGGCGCTGGAGGATATAATAAATTACGCAAAAAACGAGGGATATGTTTTCAAAAGTCTTGACGATATGGAGTAAAACACATGAAAACGGAACGCCGGCGCGTTCCGTTTTTGCGTGTAAATTAGCGAATAAAGAAATAATTTATTAGAAAATTCCAAAAAACTCTTTATTAATTCAAACTTTTGGTGTATAATTAAAGTAGCTTATTTTTTTGAGAGAGGATTATGAGTATTATGAGAGAGGTAAGTTTTGATTTCGGCAAAAAACCGCCCGTCGACGGTTATACGAAAGTAAGCGGTCAAACGCTTTATTCCGCCGACAAGGGATACGGGCTTATGCGCGAGGCACGCGCCGAGGAACGTAACGAGGGGGAAAAGGAGCTTTACAGGGACTTCCTTTTTGTTGACGAGAACACGTTCAGAGTTGACATAGAAAACGGAACGTACACAGTGCGCGTGTCAACCGGCGATTACGACGACGAGGGCGATACCGTTATTTACTACGCGATAAACGGCGACGTAAAGCGCGTATGGGTGCGCTGCAACGTCGTTGCGGAGAGAGTGTACACGGTCGAGGTGACGGACGGAAAGATGGAATTTGCGTTCCGGTCGAGCCGTCATACAGCCCTTAACGGTATAGATATAACGGTAAAGCGAAGCGTCGGCGTTACGAATCTTAAAAGCAGCGTAAGCGCGAAGCGCGGCGGCGCGGCGGTAAAGCTCACGTGGGATAAAGCAAAGGACGTTACAGGTTACCGCGTGCAGCGTATAAACCACAGGAGAAATCACGAAATCGAGGTCTGTACCGAGGTCGCGGGCGAGGAGTTTACGGACGACACGGCAGAGATCGCGCAGGAGTTTGAGTATACCGTATGCCCGCTTTACGCGCAGCGTTTCCTCGGCGAAGCGTCGTCGGTAAACGTCACCGTAGTGGACGGCGAAAAGCTTACGAGCCGTCTTAAAGGGCTTGACGCGCGCGAAACAGCCAATTCCGTAACGCTCATATGGGACGAGGTAAAGGAGGCGCTTTGGTACAACGTTTACCAAAAGGCTCCTTACGGAATTTACAAGTACATAGGAAAGACAGAAAGTACGACGTTTATAGACGATAAGGTTACGACGAACGTTCCGTTCGTGTACGCGGTCGAGGCGGTCACGGCGAGCGGTAAGACCAACCGCGCCGAAGTGACTATCGATATGGAGGCAGAGCCGAAGAAGCGTAAAATGGAAACTCTGGGGCGCGGCGCGGTTGCGGTTCCGACCGAGAACGGCATATTCCTGAGCTGGCGGCTTAACGCTTACGAGTACGAGCAGGGTATAAACTTTGTCGTGTACAGAAACGGCGACAGAATAACAGATATAATCACAGACTCGACAAACTATCTCGATAAGGACGGCAAGCAGACCGACGTTTACACGATAAAGGCGGTAAAGGACGGTAAGGCTGAAAAGCACGGCTGTGAGGTAAAGCCTTGGGACAAGGAGTATCTCTCAATTCCTCTCGACAAGCCTGCTCCGTGGACAGACCCCGCAAGCGGCAAGGTTTACGAGTACACCGCGAACGACGCGTCGGTGGGCGACCTCGACGGCGACGGCGAGTACGAGATAATCCTGCGCTGGGACGCTCACGGACGCGATAACTCGCATAAGGGCTATACCGGCGAGTGTATAATTGACGCGTACAAGCTCGACGGCACAAAGCTTTGGAGAATAAACCTCGGCAAAAATATAAGAAGCGGCTCGCATTACACGCAGTTTATGGTATATGATTTCAATAACGACGGTAAGGCGGAAATGGTATGTAAAACAGCCGACGGCACGGTTGACGGCGTGGGTAATGTGATAGGCGACAAGGACGCGGACTACAGAAACAAGGACGGTTTTATTCTTGAGGGTCCCGAGTACCTGACGCTGTTTAACGGCGAGACGGGCGCGATAATGGATACCGTTGACTACGACCCGCCGCGCGGAAATATTATAGACTGGGGCGACAACTGGGGTAACAGAGTTGACCGTTTCCTTGCGTGCGTGGCGTACCTCGACGGAGAAAATCCGAGCGTCGTTATGTGCCGCGGCTACTACGACCACGGCTGCCCGACGGTGCTTGTGGCTTACGACGTAATAGACAATAAGCTTGTAAAGCGGTGGAAGTTCCTCGCGAACAAGGAGCAGAATATAGAATATACGAACCAAGGGAATCACAACCTCGGCGTGGGCGATATTGACGGCGACGGACTTGACGAGATTGTGTACGGCGCTATGGCGGTTGACCATGACGGTAAGGGTATTTACTCGACGGGTCTCGAACACGGCGATACGTGTAACCTCGGTAACTTTACGCCGAACACGCCGAATCTCGATTACTTCCAGATACACGAGCACGAGCATGCGGAGTACGGCTACGAGGTGCGCGACCCCGCCACGGGCGAAATCAAGTGGGGACGTTACACGGGACGCGACACGACAAGAGGACTTTGCGCGAAGATCGACCCGCGCTACGTCGGTAATCAGTGCTGGGTCATGGACGACGGCATATTCACAATGGAGGGAGAGGTTATAAACGAGCACGGTCCCGAGTCGATAGACTTCGCCATTTGGTGGGACGGCGATCTTCTCCGTGAGCTTCTCGATCACGTCTTTGACGAGGAGACGGAAACAGGCTGTCCGAAAATCTATAAATGGGACTACGAAAACAATAAGCTTATAACGATACTTGAACCTGCGGGCGTGCTGTCGAACAACTGGAAAAAGGGTACGCCGTGCATACAGGCGGATATATTGGGCGACTGGCGCGAGGAAGTCATCTGGAGAAACGAGGACGACACCGAGCTTAGAGTGTACACGACCACGGATATTACGAACCACAAGTTCTACACGTTCATGCACGACAGCGTGTACCGCCTGAGCGTCGCGTTCCAGAACACCGCGTACAACCAATGCACGCAGACAAGCTTCTACATAGGTCCCGAAATGGACGAGAATATTCCCGTTCCGCTTAACGATTACGTAGGAGGTATAAATATTCCGGATTTTACCGAAGATATTGACGATTGATGTTTACAATGTATCAAATACTTTACAAAATCATTGATATTTTATGTAAATTCCAAAAAAAAACAATAACATTGTTGACCTTTTACAAAAAGTAGGATAGAATATAGTATAATAATATACGGAGGACTGCCATGAGGATAATATCGGGCATAAGGCGCGGACATAAGCTGCTGGAATTTGACGGCGGCGGAGTTCGTCCGACAACCGACCGCGTAAAGGAGTCCGTATTCAATTTGATACAGGAATTTGTAGCGGACGCGGTATGTCTCGATATGTTCGCGGGCAGCGGCGCTTTGAGCTTTGAAGCGATTTCGCGCGGAGCGAAAAAGGCAGTTATTATCGACAGTGACAGGCGCTCCGTGGATATTATACGAAAAAACGCTGACGCGCTCGGCTTTAACGAAAGCTGCGACATAATAAATATGTCGTGCTTCGATTACCTTAAAAACGCGGATGGGAAATTTGACATAGTTTTTCTCGACCCGCCGTACAACAAGGGCTTTATCGAACCGGCGCTCAAAGCCGTAACGGACGGGGGATTTCTCGCGGAGAACGGTATTATCGTGCTGGAAAGCGACAATACCGACTTTCGCGCCGAAACCGAGGCGCTTTGGACGTACAAGCAGAGACGGTACGGCAGGACGTATATAACGGTTTACAAAAGCCGTAAAAAAGTCGGACAGGAAGATGACGAATGAGAACTGCGGTTTATCCGGGCAGCTTCGACCCAATAACAAACGGTCATTTGGACGTGATTGAACGCGCGAGCCGAGTTTGTGATAAAATAGTGGTCGGAGTTCTGAACAACACAAGTAAAACTCCGCTGTTTACGGCGGAGGAAAGAGTAGAAATGATACGAAGCGTCACGGGACATCTTGAAAACGTCGAAGTGGATTCTTTCACGGGACTTTTGGTGGACTTTGCCGCGGCGAAGAGAGCGAAAGTCATAATCAAGGGACTGCGCACGGTCACCGATTTTGAGTATGAATTTCAGATGGCGCTCCTCAACAAGGCGCTCAACCCCGAGTTTGAAACCATGTTTATGATGACGAACTCAAAATATTCGTATATAAGCTCCAGTATGGTAAAGGAGCTTGCGGGCTTTAAGGGTGATTTAACAGGGCTTGTGCCTTGTGAAATAATAGAGGCTATAAAGGAAAAATACAAATAGTACGAAAGGATTGAAAAAAATGGACATGGATATGGATATCATGGAAATTGTCGACATGATGGAGGAAACCATAGAAAAGGCTTCCGCCGTGCCGCTCACAGGCAAGGTCATGGTCGACAAGGACGAGCTTCTCGATTACATTCAGGAAATCCGTCTCGTATATCCCGACGAGCTTAAAGAAGCAAAGTGGGTCAAGGAGGAAAGACAGAGAATACTCTCCGAGGCGGAAAGCCGCGCCGAGGCTATTCAGAAGAACGCCGAAGAGACCCAAATGCAGCTTATAGACGAGCATGAAATCACAAAGCGCGCATACGAGCAGGCAAACGAGCTTGTGAACGCGGCGCAGCAGAAATCAATCGAAATCAAGACGGACACAGACCAGTATGTGGATGATATTTTAAATGACGCGGAGCATCGTCTCGATCTTCTTCTTCGCAAGGTGCGCGAGGACAGAAGCTATTTCAACAATAATTAATAATCGTAAAATCAAAAGAACAGGGCTGGATATTAGCGCCGATTTTTGACGCTGTTCAGCTCTATTTCCGTTTCTAAAGGAGGATATAACATGCTTTCGGATATTGAAATCGCTCAGGGAGCAAAAATGGAGCACATACGCGATATAGCCGCGTCGCTCGGAATAAAAGAGGACGAGCTGGAGTACTACGGAAAGTACAAGGCTAAAATGTCAAACGAGTTGTGGAAGCGAGTTAAGGACAACGCTGACAGTAAGCTTGTGCTTGTGACCGCGATAAATCCCACGCCTGCCGGCGAGGGCAAGACGACAACGACGATAGGCTTGGGAGACGCGCTCACAAGGCTCGGTAAAAAGTGCGCGCTCGCGCTGCGCGAACCGTCTTTGGGACCCGTAATGGGCGTAAAGGGCGGCGCGGCGGGCGGCGGCTACAGCCAGGTCGTGCCTATGGAGGATATAAATCTTCACTTTACGGGCGATATGCACGCCATAACCGCCGCAAACAATCTGCTTTCCGCGATAATCGATAATCATATACATCAGGGCAACGCGCTCGATATAGACGTGAATAACATCGTGTGGAAGCGCGTTCTCGACATGAACGACCGCGCTTTGAGAAGCATCGTTGTGGGACTGGGCGGTAAGACGAACGGCGTACCGCGCGAGGACGGATTTATGATTACCGTCGCGTCGGAGATTATGGCGATACTCTGTCTCGCGTCTGATTTGGAGGATTTAAAAAAGCGGTTCGGTGAGATTATAATAGGCTATAACCGTAAGGGCGAGCCGGTAAAGGCATCGGATTTGAACGCGCAGGGCGCTATGGCGGCGCTTATGAAGGACGCGATAAAGCCTAACCTCGTGCAGACTCTCGAGCATACTCCCTGCTTTATCCACGGCGGACCGTTCGCCAATATCGCGCACGGCTGCAACAGCGTGCAGGCTACGAGGCTCGCAATGAAGCTGGCGGATTACACGATTACCGAGGCGGGCTTCGGCGCCGATTTGGGCGCGGAGAAGTTTATGGACATCAAGTGCCGCGCGGCGAAAATAAGTCCGGACGCGGTTGTTATAGTGGCGACGGTGCGCGCTCTTAAGTATAACGGCGGCGTAAAGAAAGGTGATTTAAAAACGCCGAACGTGGACGCGCTCAAAAAGGGTATGGTAAATCTTGAAAAGCATATAGAGAACATGAAGTCTTACGGCGTGCCGGTGGTTGTGGCGGTAAACCGATTCGATACCGACAGCGACGAGGAGCTTAAGGCGGTGATGAACCGCTGCGCCGAGCTTGGCGCGCAGTGCGCCCTGTCCGAGGTGTTTGCGAAAGGCGGCGAGGGCGGCAGGGACCTCGCGGAGAAAGTGCTCTATGCCATTGAAACAGAAAAAGCGGACTACAAGCCGGCGTATGATGTGAATATGACGATAAAGGAAAAGATAAACGCCATAGTAACAAAAATTTACGGCGGCAGCGGCGTTACATACAGCGCGAAGGCGGCAAAGCAGATCGCGCGTCTCGAGGAGCTTAAGCTTGACAAAAAGCCGGTATGTATGGCTAAGACGCAGTACTCGCTGTCGGATAACGCGTCGCTTCTCGGCAGACCCGAGGGCTTTACCGTTACGGTAAGCAACGTCCGCGTATCGAACGGCGCGGGATTTATCGTCGCGGAGACGGGCAGTATAATGGTAATGCCGGGACTTCCCAAAGTACCCGCCGCCGATAACATAGACATTGACGGCGACGGTAAAATAACGGGACTGTTCTAAGGAATTTTAGGTATGAAATATATTTCAAACAGCTGTGAGGAAACTCAAAAAATCGCGGCGGACTTTGCCAAGACGCTTAAAGGCGGCGACGTTATATGTATGCGCGGCGGTCTCGGCGCGGGAAAGACGGCGTTCACGCAGGGACTGGCGAGGGGGCTTAACGTTAGGGAGCCGGTTACCAGTCCGACGTTTACCATAGTGAACGAGTACGAGGGACGGCTTATGCTTTACCATTTTGACGTTTACCGTATATCGGACAGCGACGAAATGTACGAGATAGGTTACGAGGAGTATGTGTACGGAAACGGCGTGAGCGTGATAGAGTGGCCGCAGCGTATAGAGGATATTCTCCCCGAAAAACGGTACGAGGTCGATATTTCCAAGGATTACTCACAGGGCGAGGATTACAGGATAATAGATATTAAGGAGAATGCGTAAATGAAGGTGCTTGCGATCGACACGTCCTCAAACACCGCGTCCGCCGCGGTTATGGAGGATAATCTGCTTTTGGGCGAGTATATTTTAAACCATAAAAAAACCCACTCGCAGAAAATAATGGTTATGGTAAGCAGTCTGATGGCGGATTTGGAGCTTACGGCGCGGGACATTGATATTTACGCGGCGGCGGTCGGTCCGGGGTCGTTTACAGGCCTTCGGATAGGCGTCGCGACGGTTAAGGCGCTCGCTCACGCTGCCGGAAAACGCGTGGTAAGCGTAGGTACGCTTGAAGCGCTTGCGTACAATGT
This sequence comes from uncultured Clostridia bacterium, assembly GCA_947626075.1. Classification (GTDB taxonomy): domain Bacteria; phylum Bacillota; class Clostridia; order UBA1381; family UBA1381; genus Hominilimicola. The sequence goes on along the minus strand of CANQQW010000041.1, from coordinate 8,931 downwards.
GCCGTATGCGGAGCATATAATCGTGCCGGTAATGGACGCGCGGCGCGGCAACGTTTACGCCGCGAGCTATATATGGGACGGCGGTTTGAAAGAGGTAGGAGCGCCGGAGGGTATCACGATAGAGGAATGTGTGGAAAGCTGCGGTAATTTTCTTGACACGATTTTCCTCGGCGACGGCGCGTTGGCGTACCGTGAGTATATAGAGGAAAAACTCGGAGCGCGCGCGCTCTTTCCGCACGGCGCGGCAATGAATCTGCGCGCGTCGTCCGTAGCGGCGGCGGCAATGGATAAGGCGAAGCGCGGCGAAACGCAGACGTATATGGAAATAAAGCCGCGCTATATAAAAAAATCACAAGCCGAAAAGGACTTGGAGCGAAAGGAAGAAAGTAAATGATAGCTATAGGCAGCGATCACGGCGGTTTTGAATTAAAGGAGCATATACTTGAGCATTTGCGCGGCGAGGGTATAGAGGTAAAGGACTTCGGCGTACACAGCGAGGAAAGCGTCGATTACCCCGACTGTGCGAAGCCCGTATGCGAGGCGGTGCTTGGCGGCGAGTGCGAGAGGGGAATACTCGTATGCGGTACGGGTATAGGAATTTCAATCGCGGCGAATAAGTTTAAGGGAGTACGCGCCGCGCTGTGCGGCGATGTGTTCAGCGCGAAAATGGCGAAAGAGCATAATGACGCTAATATAATCTGTCTCGGAGGACGCGTCACGGGCAGGGAGCTTGCGTTTATGATCGTGGACACGTTCCTTGAAGCGGAATTTCAGGGCGGCAGACACGCCGAGCGCATAAAGAAAATACATCAAATTGAAAAATAACGGCATTAATATACAAAAAAGCGTTTTTAAAAACGCTTTTTTTGTTCGTAATTACTTGCAAATAAAAGCGAAAAGGTATATAATAAAATGTGGTAAATAACCAAATCAGTAAAAAAAAGGAGTTTTTTGCAATGGGTACTTTCATAGAAAATCTAAAAGAACGGGCAAAAAAGGATATTAAAACAATCGTGCTTGCCGAAGGCGAGGAGCTTAGAACGCTCAAAGCGGCGCAGACCGTGAAAAAAGAGGGCTACGCTAAGGTTATTCTTGTTGGCAATCCCGATAAGATTAAAACAATCGTTGACGCGGAGGGTATCGACATCGAGGGTATCGAAATCGTTGACAGTGAAAACAGTCCGAAGAATGAGGAATACGCAAACGCGTTCTACGAGCTGCGCAAGGCGAAAGGCGTAACTCCCGAGCAGGCGGCGGAGACTATCAAAGACCCGTCGTATTACGCGGTAATGATGGTTAAGCAGGGCGATGCGGACGGTATGGTATCGGGCGCGGTACATTCGTCGGCTGACACGATCAGACCGTCGCTGCAAATTTTAAAGACGGCTCCCGGCACAAAGCTTGTTTCGGCATTTTTCATTATGAACGTGCCGAACTGTGAATACGGAGACAACGGTACGTTCGTATTCGGCGACTGTGCGCTAAATCAAGACCCGACCGCGGACGAGCTTTCGGAGATAGCTCTTTCGTCGGCGGAGTCGTACAAGCAGCTTGTGGGCGGTACGCCGAGAGTGGCTATGCTTTCTTATTCTACATACGGCAGCGCGAAAAGCGCGCTTGTGGAAAAGGTACAAGAGGCGACGAAGCTCGCAAAGGAGAAAGCGCCCGATTTAAATCTTGACGGCGAATTGCAGCTCGACGCGGCGATAGTGGACAGCGTGGGCAAGCAGAAGGCTCCCGAGTCAGACGTTGCGGGCAGCGCGAACGTGCTGATATTCCCTGACCTTAACGCGGGTAACATAGGTTACAAGCTTGTGCAGCGTCTCGCCAAAGCCGAAGCTTACGGACCGATTTTACAGGGTATAGCAAAGCCCGTAAACGATTTGTCACGCGGATGCAGCGCGGAGGATATAGCGGGGGTAGTGGCAATAACAGCCATTCAGGCACAGGGTAATTAAAATATGAGATAAATTGTGATTTATAGGTGAAAGTGCGGGACGTCGAGGGCGCCGTCCCCTACATCCGTTATTTGTAAATAGTGCGCCGTAGGGGCGGGCGGCCGATGACCGCCCCTACGAACACACCATTAATACACGTTAAATATCAATTTACCGTAACATTCTAACAGAAAGGAAAGGAAACCAAATGAAAATATTAGTTATAAACGCGGGAAGTTCATCGCTGAAGTACCAGCTTATCGACATGGATACCGAGGAGGTACTTGCAAAAGGACTTTGCGAAAGAATAGGCATAGAAGGCTCCAATTTGCAGCATACAAACGTTAAAAAGGACGAAAAAACAAAGATAGAAAAGCCGATGAAAGATCACGGCGACGCGATACAAATGGTTATAGACGCTCTTGTGGACAAGGAAATCGGCGTTATCGCGTCGATGGACGAGATAGGCGCGGTAGGTCACAGAGTTGTACACGGAGCGGAGGAATTTGCGGATTCCTGCATGATTACGGAAGCGGTAATGAAGGCGCTCGAAAAGTGTACGCCGCTCGCACCGCTGCACAATCCGCCGAATATTATCGGCATCGAGGCGTGCAAGAAAATCATGCCGAATGTTCCCATGGTAGGCGTATTCGATACCGCGTTCCACCAGACGATGCCCGCAAAGGCGTTTATGTACGCGCTCCCGTACGAGTACTACGAGAACGACGGAATAAGAAAGTACGGCTTCCACGGCACAAGCCACAAGTATGTTTCCAAAAAGGCTGCCGAATTTTTGGGCAAGGACGCTTCCGAGCTTAAAATAGTAACCTGCCATCTTGGCAACGGTTCTTCAATATCGGCTGTTGACGGCGGCAAGTGCGTTGACACGTCAATGGGCTTTACACCGCTTGACGGCGTGCCTATGGGTACGAGAACCGGTTCTATGGATCCCGCGGTCGTAACGTACCTTATCGACCAAAAAGGCATGAACGCTAAGGAGGTTGACAGCCTCATGAACAAGCAAAGCGGCGTTCAAGGTATTTCGGGCGTATCGTCCGACTTCCGCGACTTAAGCGCGGCTTCAAAGGACGGAAACGAGAGAGCGAAGCTCGCGCTCGATATGTTCACGTATCAGGTAAAGAAGCTTATCGGCGCTTACGCGGCGGCTATGGGCGGAATTGACGCGGTGGTATTTACCGCCGGCGTTGGCGAAAACGACGCGGCTACGCGCGCGGCGATAGTTGACGGCTTGGACTTCATGGGAATAAAGATAGACCCCGCCAAAAACAGCACGCGCGGCACGGTTGATATTTCAGCCGACGGCGCAAAGGTTAAGACGCTCGTTATACCGACTAACGAGGAATTAATGATTGCTATAGATACCAAGAGCTTGGTTGAGGGAAAGTAAAAAACGGATAATATGCGAAAACACCTCTTGGGGCAAGGGAAGCCGTGAGAGGTGTTTTTTGTGCGGATAAACGGCTTAAAACTATGCAATTGGCGTATTTTTACAATATTATATTGTGACGTAAAATATTGACCGAATATACTTTTTATGTTATAATACAGACAGGGAGGAAGGTAAGAAAAAAACGACATAAAAAAGGAGATAATGCCATGAAGAATAAATATTTATCATTGCTGGTGGTACTTGCGATGCTCGCGTCATTTTTACCCGTGAACACGCTTACCGCCGGCGCAGAAGAAGACGTAAGATTGACCTCAGCGAGATTCAGATCGCACCCAAAGACATACAGCATTTTTGAAAAAACGGAGAATTTGCCGAGGAACGTGCTGTGGACGGAATTCAACACGACGATAGACCACTCGAGTGACTACGATGCAACTACAAGAACGTATCATATCGGCGACAGCTACTATCAAATCGAAATTTCGCGTCCCGAACACGGACCGACTAATGATAAGCACAATGCCGTGAAGATAGTTCCCGACGAAAACGATCTTTCGGGTATTGTAAGGGACGAGATCGACGGTCAGAAACACCGCTACCACGGCTGGCAGATAGGAGATCCCAATGATGAGCACGTCTTGTTCCACAAGGACGATGACATCGCGCATCAGGTCGGCGAATATACGGTAAATCTCTACAAATTATCGCAAAAGCCGACAACCTTTGAGGAAACAGAAAACATGCGCCAAACTCCGATAGACACGGAAAAGGTTAAGATTGTACACGTTACATACACGCTAAGCGAAAAAGACATAGAAGACGGCTATAAGCTGAAATGCCCTATGGAAGAGGATGCGAAAGAACAGATAGACGAGCTTGCGGCGGTCGGTGATATGCCGGCGATTATCGCGCCTAAGGCTGACAGCACCAATGTGGTAACTGATGAACCGAAAAAGGTAGTTTCGGGCTGGAAAGTCGTAACGGGTTCGGATACATTAAGCGAACCGATAGGCGACTACCTTCGTGACGACGGCGAAAAAGACTTTGCCGATGATAAGCCGGAAGACAACGAAATAAAGCTCCAGGCGATACTTACGGAGCCGAAGTCCTACGAGTACGACATTACGACGGACGCCGCCGGCGAAAAGAGTGCGTTCACGGAGATAAAACCGACAACTTCAGCGGAACCCGCGTCATTCAACAAGCTTGCCGGCACCGACGGCGCGGATAAAAAAATCGAATACGATCCGACGGGATCGGAGGAGCCGCTTACACTTTATCTTGTAAACAAAGGTAACGTCCGCGAATACATTCAGATAAAGTCGGACAACGACAATTTTGACCTAAAGCTGAAAAACATGAACGCCGATAAAGAGTATGCGGACAAATTGTACAGCGAGGGCGGTCTTGACGGCGGCGGAACCCAGTTCTACATACCCTCCGCCACCGACGTACAAAACGCAAAAGAAACATACAGCGAGGAATGGGTAAACTACGCCCAGCTTATTATCACCCCGAAAAAGGGACTTGCGGTAGGCACTCATACGGCGGAGATCCTGACGCGCTGCTATAACAGCAGAAGCATGATTTGGAATATCTGCAAGCTTAAAATAGACATTTCCAAAAGGACAGTCTATGTCGAGCCGCAGAGCACCGAAAAATTTTACGGTCAGGAGCTTACCGCCGCGGATATTATGTGTACCGTTTCCGATAAAAGTGGCACGGAGCTTGAAAGCAACGTCACGGCGGCACAGCTCGGCGTGACTGTCACAAGCGACGGTATGGCTAAGGACGCTGCCGTCAACGGCGGCGAAAAATATCCTTTCACAGCCGTTACGGAAACGAGCAACAGCAATTATAAGGTCACCATTAAACCGGGCACCGACACAGGCATAACCGTTAATAAAACCACACCGCGGGTAAACACCGTTTCGGCGACGGGCATAAAAGACGGAGCCAAGCTTTCGACCTCGAAAGTATCGGGTATGTATGTAAATTCATATTCACATGAGGAAGTCGAAGGCACATGGGATTGGGTAAACGGCGATACGGTGATAAATAAGGGAGATGGTCCGACGGTACAATGCGAATATCAATTTACGCCGACCGATTCGGATAACTACGACACCCCCTCTGCGGGAAAAGTAAATGTTGTGGTTTCCGAAGTGACTCCGACGAACCTCCAAGCGAAACCGTCATCGCTTACAAAAACATATAACGGTAAGCCGCAGTCGCCGAGCTTTACATGGGCGAGAATCGGATCGTTCCGCGAGGATCTTGTGACGGTAACATACAAAAAAGTAGAAGACGGCAACCTGAGCTTTGACGACGAGGATTACCGCGATTATAAAGCAGAAGCGCCGACAGAAGCGGGAATATACAAGGTTCACGCTACCTGTCTCGAAACGAACAGTCAGGTAAGAGCTTATTCGGCGGGCGATACTACCGCGATTTTCACAATAGCACCGCTTACGCTTCAACCCGACTTTTCGGGCAGCGTAATAAACAGAGCATACGACGGCACAACAAACGCTAAGATAAACACAGAAAATGTTAAGTTTAAAAATAAGGTAACCGCTTCCGATGATGTTAAAATCAAGGAGTCGGCAATTGAGAAAGCGACCTTTGCCGACGCCGGTTATGATCAGTACTATCCGAAAATCGTAACCGTAAGCGTGAACGGCAATAACGCTCTCGAGGGCGAGAACGCGTCAAACTACATGCTCGAGGACACACTAAAAACGTACCACACAACGGGCTACATATCGTCACAGCGCCCGATAAAGCTTGAGCTGACGGACAAAATAACAAAACCGTACGGCGTGCCGTTTGTGCTCTCCGTACAGAGCTATCAGGCTGCCGCAGAAGGTCAGCCCGAAAACGGCGGACTTGTGAGCACGGACTCGATTTCGGACGTAAAGGCAAAGCTGATGGCGACGGACAGCAGCGGAACCGACGGCATGGCGGCGGACGCTCCCGTAGGCAGCTACACGGTAAAGGCGACCACGCCGTTGGCTTCGGGATATAACTACTCGGTAACGGACGACGCGCTCGGTACTCTCGAGGTCGTAAAGGCGAATGTTATTTCCGAGGGCGAAGTGACCGCTCAGAACGGTAAGGTAGATAACAAGCTTTCAAGCGTAAAGCCCGAGGGCGTGTTTGTGAACGAGAATAACGCGTCTATGAAAGTACAAGGCGATCTTAACTGGAAAAACGGAAACACGGAGCTTACAAGCGGTAAGCACAGCTACGAGTGGGAATTTGTTCCGACAGGCGAGGACGCGAAAAGGTACAACTCACTGACGGGCAGTGCGTATGTTACGGCGGGCGACAAGGATCCCGTGCCGATTAAGTTTGACGAGATGAACAAAGAAGTGACGTACGACGGAAATTCGCACGCTATGACCGCGACATCAACCGTGCAGGGTACGGAGATTACGATTGAGTACGCGAAAACGGACATAGCGCTTCATGACGCGCTGCCCGAGACGGTTGAGTGGCTGCGCGCCGCTCCGAAAGACGCGGGTACGTATGAAGTCCGCGCGACGGCTAAGGCGGTTGGTGATTACGCGGAGAATGAGGAAAGAACGACGCTGACTATTCTACAGGCGGAGCCTCGGGGCAGCGTGACGGCGGGTAATGTTGACAAGGGCGCATATCTGAGCGCGTCGGAGCTTACTCCGTCGTTTACGGGCGTGGACGGCGAGCCGCTTGCGGGCGAGGTAATGTGGCGCTTCCAGGACGGCGTTCAGCCGGGCGTGGTTCTCGTTGAGGCGAATAAGGATTACGAATGGGAATTTGATCCGACGGACGATAATTACAAGACCGTAAGAGGTACGGCGCAGGTTGCGTTCAATATCGATACGCGTAAGGCGGAAGCGGAAATCTACAACCTCCCGTCTGGCTATGACGATATAGGCGATTACGCGCGCGTAAACGTTGACAACGTAAACCTAAAGGCGGGCGATAAGATTCAGTTCTTCCGCGACGCTCAGATGACAGATCCCGAAAGTGAAGTAATTGAGATAACGGAAGAAATGAGCGACTGGACGAAAGTCAATATTGACGACGACGCGCTCAACTCCGGCAGCGGCGTGCTGTATCTCAACATAGTAGGTTCGTCGGCTGTGGCGGAGATTCCGTATAAGACGCAAATGGGCTTTAGAGTAGAGCCTACTCAGGTTTATATGGCGAAGAACGAGGAAAAGACAGTTACGCTTGTAAAATCCGACGACAGCTACGTTTTGCAAAGCGCCGAGTGGACAGCGCCTGAGGAAGGTGTAGTGGAAATAACCGCGGCGCAGGACGGCGCGTCGGCGACGGTTAAAGGCGTTGCCGAGTCAGGAAATGTGACGCTCACCGTGAACGCGACGTTCACGCACCCCGATCCGCTGGAGACGGAAAAGACGGTTACGACGACGAATTACGTGACCGTAACGGTTACGAGCGAGCAGGCTCCCGATTATGTGTACACGACAAAGGACGCGACCGACGTTACGTCCACGGGCGCGACGCTTAACGGAAGTGTCGAAATAACAACTCACGGCGAGACGATAACGCCGAGCGCGGTAGGTATGTTCCTGATTTGGGAACAGGGAAGCGAGGAAAAGATAAGATACGGCGATAAGAATCCGATTGTGTTTAATGCGGCGGGTGAGCATGAATATTCGCTCGCGGTAGACGGTTTGAAACCAAATACGACATACGTGTACCGTGCAATCGGTATGGCGGGTGATACGGTGGTAAACGGCGATGAGGTTACATTCAAGACAGCGCCCGCAATAGAGGTTTCGGCGTTCACGCCGACACAGGACGGCAAGGTTACGGCTACGGTTAAAAATACCGGCTCGACCACGATGGAGATTTCGGTTATAGCCGCGTCGTATGACACAGACGGACGGCTTGTAGCGGTAAACATGGAAACGCAGCTTGTGGAGGTCAACGGCACAAGCGAGATTACAGCGGAAGTACCCGAGGGTGAAAAGCTAAAGGCGTTCCTGTGGAACACAAAGACATGTGAAGCGCTTCATGACGCTGTAGAGCCGACGACGGAATAAAGGTAAAAAGTTAATACGCAATAAAAAAGAGCGCCGCGTAATTGAACTTCCCCAGTTTGTACAGACAGTACAAAAAAGAGCGTCTATGGTAAAATATTATAATTCAAGCAACATACTGACATCGTTTTTCAAGCGATGTCAGTTTTGTTTTAAGCTGAATACGCTGATAGTTGTAAAAATGAATGTATTCATCAATAATTGTGCGGGTTTCTTCAAATGTTTGCAGCTTCATTCGGTGTATACATTCTGCCTTCAGTATGGAGAAGAAGTTTTCTACCATCGCATTATCATATGGATTTCCGCGCCTTGACATTGACTGTGTAATGTGTTTATTGCGGTGGAATAGGAAAATTAGGACATAAAACAGCAATTCGGGATTTTTGAACGCTTATGAATGTTTTGTTAGCATCCATAAGCGTTTTTAGTTAATTTTTTAATGGTTCTCTATAAATAAAGGATAACTTAGAATTATGAATAAAATGGAGGAAGTTACTTTGGAAAATCCTTTTATAAATCGCAGAAACGA
>CANQQW010000040.1 GCA_947626075.1 uncultured Clostridia bacterium | reverse complement strand
GCCTGAATGTACTTCTGATTGCCGGGGGTGGAAAGTCTGAGCATTATCTCACCCATTGTAACAACTTTTGCCATTATTATTTCTCCTTTTCTTTAAATTACTTCTTAAGCTCCGCTCTCGCAGCCTTGATGTTCGCGATGAACTCCTTAGCCGTCTCGGTGATAGCCGCGTAGTCGCCGGTCTTAGCGCCCTTTGTGAGCGACGAGCCCGCGCCTACCGCAACAACGCCCGCCTTGATCCACTCGGCAACATTGTCCTTGTCAACGCCGCCGGTCGGCATCATCTGTGCCTGCGGAAGGGGACCCTTGATGTCCTTTATAATCTTCGGTCCGTACAGGTCAGCCGGGAATATCTTAATTATGTCAGCGCCCGCTTCCATAGCAGTGATAACCTCGGTAATTGTCGCGCAGCCGGGCATATAAGGTACTCTGTAACGGTTACAGAGCTTCGCTGTCTCGGGGTTGAACGCCGGACTTACAACGAAATTCGCGCCCGCCATAATAGCCATTCTCGCCGTTTCGGGGTCAAGAACCGTACCCGCGCCGAGCATCATCTCACCGTTTGAATACTTCTCCGCGAGAGCCGCGATAACCTTGTCCGCGCCGGGAACTGTGAACGTAAGCTCGATACCCGTGCAGCCGCCCGCGAGGCACGCGTCCGAAATCTTAATTGCTTCTTCCGCGCTGTTAGCTCTTACAACGGCAACAAGACCGCAGTCCGTAAGCTTCTTTAGAACATCTTCCTTTAACATTGTAAATATCCTCCTTTGAAATTTATAAATTTTAATATATTTATTTTACCATAGTTACGGTTTTTTTGCAATATTTTATGTAAAAAAATACTCCGCGTTACGCAAAAAATACTCCGCGCCGCTCAAAAAAGCGTGTCACACCGTGCGAAAAAGCACTCCGCTTTTATAAAAAAGCCGTTTATCGCGTATTGACTAACGTGAAAATGTATGATAAAATTATGTATATTGGGATAATAACGGAGGTATATTCAAATGGAAGAGAATAATTATAACAATTACAATACGGATAATAACAACAGCTATAATGCGAATAATGCCGATAATAACGGAAATTACAACAGTTATAACGCGAATAACGGCGGTTATACGCAAAACAATTCACCGCGCAAAGCAAACGGTCAGTCGCTCGCGTCGCTCATTCTCGGCTCGGTAGCGCTCGGCTTGCAGGTTATATGCTGCTGCGGCGGCAGTATAATTTCGCTTGTATGCGCGATCGTCGGTCTTGTTTTGGGCGTTCCGCAGATGAAAGCCGATCCCGATGACATAAAGGCAAAGCTCGGAGTTATCTTCTCCGCGATAGGCTTAGGTCTTGCGATTATTATGATGATAATGTCAATCGTATTTTCCTTAACGGGAGCGTTCAGCGATATTTTGATAGATTTGCGCGATTTTCCATACTATGTTGACAGATATTATTGATAAAAACGTAAAAAACGCCGCTATTGCGGCGTTTTTTACGGCATAAAATTTATTATGTTCCGCGCGATAAAGTATATAACAAGCAGCGCGGCGCATACAATATAAAACGCTGCGGTGCGCGGCACAAGCTTTACTGGTTTTATCCACGCCGATATTACGTACTGCGCGTATAGAAGAACGGCGAAAACAATAAGCAGCGGTAAGGTTATATTGTAACGCAAAGCCGATAAAAAGTGAAGCGATAAAAGCTCCCGCGCAGCGCGCGTGTTACCGCAGCCGGGGCAAAGAAGCCCCGTCAGCGCGTGGAAAGCGCAGCCGGGCATACGCTCGGATATAATCAGTATATACCGTCTCAATGCGAATACGAGCGCCGCCGCCAAAGGCGGGGCAAATGTCAGAATAATTTTCTTCGCTTTGTAAGTCAAATTAATCAGTCCCTTTTCCGCGCCGCCGCGCGGTTTTTTGTATAGCTAAATTATATTACGCCGCCGCGCCGTTGTCAAGACGGCACATGCTTGACAGTGAACGTAAAAACATGGTACAATATACATAATAGTATATAATTATTGGGACTGGAGATAAAATCATGGAAAACGGAATAAAATTATATGTGGTGGTACCGTGCTACAACGAAGAAGCGGTACTCCCCGAAACTTCTAAAAGAATGCTCGCGCTCTTTGACGAAATGAAAGGCACATCGCTCATAAGCGCGGGCAGCCGTATAGTATTTGTGGACGACGGCTCGAAAGATAAGACGTGGAGCATAATAAACGCTCTCGCAAAGGAGCATACGGAAATCTCGGGAATAAAGCTCGCGCGCAACGCGGGACATCAAAACGCGCTTTTCGGCGGACTTATGACCGTCAAGGACGAATGCGACTGCGCCATTTCCATTGACGCGGACTTGCAGGACGACATAAACGTGATACCTCAAATGGTCAAGTATTTCACCGAGGGCTATGACGTTGTTTACGGCGTGAGAAACAAACGCGATACGGACACTTTCTTTAAACGTACCACGGCAGTGGGATTTTACAAGCTGATGCAGCTTATGGGCGTCAATATCGTATTTAACCACGCTGATTACCGTCTTATGAGTAAGCGCGCGCTGGGCGCGCTCGCGGAATTTCCCGAGCGCAATATGTTTCTGCGCGGCATGGTGCCGCTTGTCGGCTATCGTTCAACAAGCGTATACTACGACAGAAACGAGCGTTTTGCGGGAGAATCTAAGTATCCGCTCAAGAAAATGCTTTCCTTTGCGTTTGACGGAATAACATCGTTTTCGATAAGTCCGATACGCATGATTTCCGCATTGGGCGCGGTTGTCTGCATAATCGCGGTCATTATGGCGGTGTACGCGCTTATTGAAAAGCTTCTCGGCAACACCGGCGCGGGCTGGGCGTCGCTTATGATGTCTATATGGTTCATAGGCGGAGTACAGCTTTTATCCGTAGGACTTATAGGCGAGTACATCGGCAAGCTGTACAAGGAAGTTAAGCGCAGACCAAGATATATTATTGAGGCATATGTAAACGAGGAGAACGATGACAATGTATGATGTAGCGATAATAGGAGGCGGCGCGGCGGGAATGAGCGCCGCGATATACGCCGCGCGGGGCGGTATGAATACGGTGGTTTTTGAAAAGCTTTCCTGCGGCGGTCAGATGACGCGCACGAACGAGATAGACAATTACCCCGGCTTTGCCGATACCCCGTCGGGCGCGGAGCTTGCCGAGGCAATAAAAAATCACGCGGGTAAGTTTGATATAGAGTTTAAAAATGAGGGCGTAAAGGAAATACGCGGCGCGGACTGCAGCGTTAAAACGATTGTAACGCGGCGCGGCGAGTATCAAACGCGCACGGTTATTTTCGCCACAGGTGCGTCGCCAAAGAAGCTCGGCGCGGACGGCGAAGAAAAGTTTGCGGGCGCGGGCGTGTCGTACTGCGCGACCTGCGACGGCGCGTTCTTTAAAAATAAGGACGCGGTAGTGGTGGGCGGCGGCAATACCGCCTTTGAGGACGCTTTGTATCTCGCGAACTTCTGCGAGAACGTGTATATTTTAAACCGCTCAAAGCGTTTCCGCGCTGTCAAAACGCTCGTTGAAAAGGTTAAGGTAAATCCGAAAATAACGATTTACACCGATATAGCTGTTGATTATTTTGACGGCGCGAACGCGCTTGAGCGCGTATACGTCAAGAATACCGCGACGAATGAGCGCGGCTTTATAAACGCGTCGCTCGCTGTTATCGCCATAGGCATAACGCCCGACTCCGCTCTTGCAAAGTCGTGCGGAGTGGAGACGTGCGAGAGAGGATTTATAAAAACGGATATGTACCTCGCTGCGAACCTTGTTGGCGTATTCGCCGCGGGCGACGTGAGAGTATCGCCGCTTCGGCAGGTGATAACGGCGGCAGCCGACGGCGCAGTCGCCGCGACAAGCGCGGTGAATTATTTAAACGGCGTGAAATAATTAAAAAAAAGGAAAACGGGAAATGAAACTAATCAAAAACGCACATATAATTACAATGGACGAAAAACGCCGCGAATTTGAAAACGGCGCGGTGGTATTTGATGAAAAGATAGTATACGTCGGTGAAAATAAGGATTTTCCTGAGTACGATATTGATGAGGAAATAGACGCGCAAGGCTTATTTGTCACGCCGGGACTTATTGACGCGCACTGTCACCTCGGTATGTTTGAGGATTCTTTGGGCTTCGAGGGCGACGACGGGAACGAGGATTCTGACCCCGTAACGCCGCATCTGCGGGCGATTGACGGTATCAATCCGTTTGACCGCGGCTTTGAGGAGGCGCGGAACGCGGGCGTAACGTCCGTGCTGACGGGTCCCGGCAGCGCGAACCCGATAGGCGGACAGTTCGCGGCGATTAAGACCGCCGGCGTTTGCGTGGACGATATGATCATAAAAGCTCCCGCCGCGATGAAAATGGCGCTGGGTGAAAATCCGAAAAGCATTTACAACGAAAAAGACGCGGCTCCTGTCACGCGTATGGGTACAATGGCGCTGATACGCGAAACGCTTATAAAAGCGCAGAGGTACAAAAGTCAGCTTGACGAGTATAACGCCGACAGCGCTGACAATGAACAGCCTGAGTTTGACATGAAATCCGAGGCGTTAATTCCCGTACTGAACAGGGAAATACCCGTAAAAATACACGCGCACCGCGCGGACGATATATGCAGCGCTATACGCATAGCTAAGGAATTTGACATTGACGTAACGATTGAGCATTGCTCCGACGGCGACGCGGTGGCGGACATACTTGAGCGCGAGAAGCTGCCGGTAATGCTCGGACCGACGCTATCGGACAGAAGTAAGCCGGAGCTTAAAAATCTCACGTTCGCGACTTATAAAAACCTTTCCGACAGGGGAGTGCCGGCGGCGATTATCACCGACCATCCCGAAATTACGATAGGTAATCTGCCGCTGTGCGCGGTGATGGCGGTAAAGCACGGTATGGACGAAGAAAAGGCTTTGGCGGGCGTGACAATAACGGCGGCGGAAAATTGCCGTATAGCCGACAGAGTGGGAAGCATCGAGGTCGGCAAGGACGCGGACATGGCGGTGTTTACCGACTTGCCCACGCGGTTTAACGCGGAATGTGCAATGACGTTTATCGACGGCAAACGTGTCAAGTAAAAAATAATAAACGGCGGGATTTTTATCCCGCCGTTTGTGTTACAGTGACGAATACATGCTGTACAAGTCGTAATACAGTCCGCCCTTTTCGATAAGCTCCTTGTGCGTACCCTGTTCCTCTATGCCGTTTTCCGTAAGGACAAGTATGAGATTGGCGTTTCTGATAGTGGTAAGCCTGTGCGCGATAGTGAATACGGTTCTGCCCTTTGCAAGCTTTTCAAGCGACTCCTGCACAATTCTTTCGCTTTCGTTATCGAGCGCGGAGGTTGCCTCGTCGAGTATTAGTATCGGAGGATTTTTAAGGAATACGCGCGCGATGCTTATTCTCTGCTTCTGACCGCCCGAAAGCTTTACGCCGCGCTCGCCGACATAGGTGTTGTAGCCTTTGGGAAGCTCCGATATGAACTCGTGCGCGCCCGCTCTTTTCGCGGCTTCAATGACAGCTTCGCGGTCTGCTCCGGGCAGACCGTAGGAGATATTATCGTACACCGTGCCGGAGAACAGGTACACGTCCTGCTGAACAACGCCTACGGAGTTTCTGAGCGAACTCAGCGTAACGTCGCGTATGTCGATACCGTCTATAAGTATACGTCCCTCGGTAACGTCGTAGAAACGGGGTATGAGGCTGCAAAGCGTAGTTTTGCCGCCGCCGGACGGACCGACGAGCGCAACGCTGTCGCCTTTTTTTATTTTCAGGTTTATATGCGAAAGCACCTCCGAATTATCGTCGCTGTAATGGAAGCCCACATCGTCGAACGTAATGTCGCCGCGCGGATTTATAAGCTCTTTTGCGTCGGGCTTTTCGGTAATGTCCGAGGGTGCGTCCATAATTTCAAGGAAACGCTCGATACCCGTCATGCCGCGCTGAAACTGCTCCGTAAACTGTATTATGGTGCGAAGCGTTGCGAGAAGCGTACTGACGTAGAGCAAATACGCGGTAAGGTCGGCGGGGTTGATTTTCCCGTTTATCATGAATAACGCGCCCGCTACCACCACGATTAGGTACATTACGCCCTCAAACGCCCTGTTTGACGTTTGAAAGCCCGCCATGTAGAAGTAGCCGAGCTTTTTCGTGTCAAGGAATTTGGCGTTTCCGTCCGCGAACTTCTGTTTCTCTATATCCTCGTTCGCGAATGACTTTACCACGCGTATACCCAAAAGAGAATCCTCCACCTGAGAGTTGATTTCGCCTATTTGGTTGCGCTGTTTTTTGAACGCGCGGCGCATACGCGTATTAAAGAATTTTACGAATAGGAATATAAGCGGCAGCGACGCGAACATTATTACCGTTAGCGGCACGTTTACGCCGCACAGGATTATAAACGACGCGATAATCTTCACGCCCGCGATAAAAAATTCTTCGGGACAGTGGTGCGCGAATTCCGTTATATCAAACAGGTCGCTCGTAATTCTCGCCATAATTTGACCGACCTTGTGTTCGGAATAGTACGCGTGCGACAGCGTTTCGAGGTGCGCGAACAAGTCTCGGCGCATGTCCGTTTCTATACGCGCGCCCATGACGTGACCGTTATCCGCCATATAGAAATTCGCCGCGGCATCTATTATTCTGAGCACGAGATAAAAAAGCGCTATTTTAAATATTATAGCCGCGGTAAGCCCCGCGAGGTTATTTATACCCATATCGGTTATGTACCTCACAAGCATTGGGAATACCAGCTCGCACAGCGTTGTCAGCGACGCGCATATAAGGTCGAGCGCCAGTATACCTTTATATTTTTTGAAATACGGGATAAATCTCTTTATCAAATATCCCATTTTCATCTGTTTTTCTTCACGCATTTTTAAAATCTCCCATTGTATTTTGTTGTTAATATTTTATAATAATGAAAATGCAAAGTCAATATAAAATATAAAGTATTCCTATTGAAATGACGTCCTGTTTATTGTATACTAATAAATGAGGTGTATATTGAAATGGAAAAAACAAGAGAGAACAAAATGGGCGTCATGCCCATAAACAAGCTGCTCATCACAATGTCGCTGCCGATGATGATTTCAATGCTCGTGCAGGCGCTTTACAACATTGTTGACAGCGTATTTGTGTCGAGATTGTCCGAAAACGCGCTGACAGCCGTCTCAATGGCGTTTCCGATGCAGAATTTGATGATTGCCGTGGCTTCGGGACTCGGCGTCGGTATGAACGCGCTTTTGTCGAGGTCGCTCGGTGAAAAGAATTTCAAGGCGGCGAACAAGGCGGCTATGAACGGTATGTTCCTTGAGGCGATAGGATACGTGATATTTTTGCTTATCGGTATTTTCGCCACAAGAGTGTATTTTGCCGCGCAGGCGGGACAGGGCGAAATAACGGATTTGGGCGTTTCGTATATGCGGATATGTCTTATAATGTCATTCGGCGTGTTTATGCAGTTTACATTTGAGCGTATGCTGCAGTCCACGGGAAGAACGTTCTTGACAATGATAACGCAGACCGTGGGCGCTGTAATAAATATTATCCTTGACCCGATAATGATTTTCGGACTGCTCGGCATGCCGAAGATGGGCGTTGCGGGCGCGGCGCTCGCAACCGTCATAGGACAGATTATCGCGGCGGCGCTCGCGTTGGTCTTTAATATCAAAAAGAACCCCGACGTAACGCTTGACGTTAAACATTTTAAGCCTGAGAGCAATTACATAAAAATTATTCTTTCGGTCGGTGTGCCGTCGATCATAATGGCTTCCGTCGGCTCGGTAATGACGTTCGGTATGAATAAGATACTGATTGCGTTTTCGTCCACGGCGGTCGCGGTATTCGGCGTGTACTTCAAACTGAACAGCTTTATCTTCATGCCGGTATTCGGACTGAATAACGGTATGGTGCCGATAGTTTCATACAATTACGGCGCGAGAAGAAAAACGCGTATGACAAAGACGATTAAGCTCGCGATTATATACGCGGTGCTTCTAATGTGTATAGGCATAGTACTGTTTCAGACGATACCGGACGTGCTTCTGGGATTTTTCGACGCGTCGGATTATATGCTTGAAATAGGCGTGCCGGCTTTGCGGATAATAAGCCTGAGCTTCGCGTTCGCGGGTATATGTATCGTACTTTCGTCGTCATTCCAGGCGCTCGGTCACGGATTTTTAAGTATGTTCGTTTCGATAACGCGTCAGCTCATCGTATTGCTGCCGTCGGCGTACATACTGTCGAAGATAGGCGGACTGAATGCGGTGTGGTGGTCGTATGATATAGCGGAGCTATTCTCGCTGGCGCTAAGCCTTGTTTTCTATCGGTATATGTATTATAAGATTATAAAGCCTTTAGAGCTTTCGGAATAAAAAATAGGAGCAAGCATAGCTTGCTCCTATTTTGGCGGAAGAGGTGGGATTCGAACCCACGGTACCCGTTAGGGTACACCGCATTTCGAGTGCGGGCCGTTATAACCACTTCGATACTCTTCCAAACAACGCTTAATTATTTTATCATACATGAAAATAAAAGTCAAGCCAAAGATATAAAAAAAATCCCCGGCCGATATTGCGAATAAGAAAGCGCAGCTGAGTGCTTGAGCGCCGATGAGCTTGTGAAGATATGCAAATTCCCGGGATTTGAGGCGACCTTAGCAGATGTCTGTTTCTTATTAGCCATGAAATCCCTCCAATCTATATATAGTAGTTATACTTAAGTATGAGGTAATTTTACCGCAAAATATGGTATATATCAAGCAATTATTATGAAATTGTTAAAAATTGTCAAGAAAATGTTACATAACGATTTGTAAAGGGGGTGAATAATTATGGCAAGAGAAAAAGCGTCATACCGTGACAATCTGGAGCGCATTACGGCGCGGTTTCCGAATAAGGAAATGCTGACGGTCAAGGACGTAAGTGTGTTTTGCGGGATAGACAACCGAACGGCGAAAAAGTTGTTTGAGTTTACGAACAATTATATCTCTGTCGCGAAATTAGCTCGTCAGATGAGTTAAAGGAGGGTGGAGAGCGATGTTTGAGCGACCGGGCGGGGCTGTATGATTAAAAAATCTTGACAGGGCGGCGCTGTAGGTGTATAATTATTACAGACGATGCCTACCAAAAATATCGGCGTATCCGATTCGTTCGGTGCGCCGATGTTTTTATATTAAGTAATGTCAAAAAGGGCGGGTGACCGCCTTTTTCTTGACGAACTTTTTTATACCATTATTACCACTTTTTGCAACTGGCATTGTACGAAAAAACCGCATAAAATCTTGATTTACAAGTATTTATGCGGTTACTTATTTGGTCGGGATGACAGGATTTGAACCTGCGGCCCCTACGTCCCGAACGTAGTGCTCTACCAAACTGAGCCACATCCCGATACGCTGAACTTAAACAGCTATAATATTATAGCACAGAGAAATTTAAAAGTCAATACAATAATTCAAAAAAACAAAAAGAATATCGGCGCAAAGCCCAAAATGACAGGCTATAGCGCACTACTGCGGCATTGCTGCGAATGTTGCTGCGCCGCAGGCGTTAAGTTTCTCAAAAATCCAAAGCAAGCGGAGGCGTCGCGAGCGCATTTATAAGCGAGCAGCCGCAGCACAGCGACGATTTTTGAGGAATAAGGAGGCGCAACGGAGCGTTTGAGCGCTGACTTTTTTATGAAATAAAAAAGTCGGCGCGAAGGTTGCAAGCGCCGCAGGCGCACACTCACAAAAAGCCCAAAGCGCAGCGACGGCTTTTTGTGAAAGAGGAGCACCACGCGGCATAAAAAAGAAGCCTTTGCAAAGCAAAGACTTCGTAAAACTGCCGCATGGTGCGACGTGGTCGGAGTGACAGGACTTGAACCTGCGGCCCCTTGACCCCCAGTCAAGTGCGCTACCACCTGCGCTACACCCCGTTCAAAAGCACAACGGACTTTACTATCCGCTGTGCTGAAAAAATGGTTGCGGGGGAAGGACTTGAACCAACGACCTTCGGGTTATGAGCCCGACGAGCTACCAACTGCTCTACCCCGCGATATATAACCTTACGCCTCGCGGCGCATTACGCTCCCTATTGGAACGCTTAACAATTATAGCATAATATAAATTAAATGTCAAGCGTTTCTTCAAATTATTTTTTAATATTCCGCGTCCATATTTCTCCAAAAAACACTATTGTTTTTATCGCGTGTTTGGTATATAATATACGTAACACATCAAAGGAGATGATAAGCATGGCGGAATTTTTGTCCAAACTGCGCGTGCGTCTTGCGACCCACCTTCCTCCCGGCGTAATGCGCGCCGTAAGACCGTTTCTGACCGTACAGTTTATCACCTTTATGCTTATGGGCGTAATCAACACGGCGGTACTCGTATGTACCGCGACGCTTCTTGATATTTTCAATCAATACGCTTTTCCGCCGGAGAGTGCGCTGCGCGCAATCGCCGAACATTCGCGTCTCAACTTTATAATCGGCTACGCCGTGAGCATAATAAGCTCCTTTTTCATTAACTGTAAAATCACGTTTAAGCAGAAGCCGACGTGGAAGAAATTCATAACTTTCCCTATAAGCTACCTGCCCAACTTTACTGTTCAATACATCATGGTATTCATCTTCACATCGCTTAATCTTAACCAAACAATGGCATATATATGCGCCGCCATAGTCGGCACGCCGCTCACGTTCGCGGCTATGAAGCTGTTGGTGTTCAGACGCAGAAAAACAAACTAAGGAAAAGAGGAGATATTTATGCTGTCACATATTTACTCGTGCGGACTTATCGGTATTGACGGTTTCCCCGTATGTGTGGAGACGGACATTTCAAACGGACTGCCCGGCTTTGACATCGTTGGACTGCCGGACGCCGCCGTAAAGGAGGCGAAAGAGCGTATACGTTCCGCCATTAAGAATATGGGCTTCAAATTTCCCGCTAAGCATATTATAATAAATCTTGCTCCCGCAGCGAAACGCAAGGAGGGGACCGCGTACGATTTACCTATGGCGATTTCCATTCTTGCCGCTACCGAGCAGCTGCCCGCCATAGATACTGACAAGTGTATGTTTTTCGGCGAGTTGTCGCTTGACGGCGCCGTTCAAAAGGTAAACGGCATACTTCCCATGGTAATTTCCGCATATAATCAAGGATTTACGGACGCGTTCGTACCGGCGGGCAACGCCGATGAGGCGGCTGTAATCGACGGTATAAACGTGTACCCGGTAACGTCGCTCAAAGACTTGCTTGACCATTTCAGCGGAATAAAACGTATAGACACACATAAAATTGACATAAGCGGATATTTTGCGAAAGTGGCTGAGTCCGCGCTTGACTTTTGCGACGTCAAGGGTCAGGAGAACGTAAAAAGAGCGCTTGAAATAGCGGCGGCGGGCAATCATAACGTGCTTCTCATCGGCAGCCCCGGCACCGGCAAGACGATGCTTGCGCAGCGTATGCCGGGCATACTGCCCGAACTCACGTTTGCCGAGGCGCTGGAGGTTACGAAAATACACTCCATTGCCGGCACGCTCGGTCAAGACGAGCCGCTGATTCTTCACCGACCGTTCCGCAGTCCTCATCATACCATTTCCGCGCCCGGGCTTTCGGGCGGAGGAACGGTACCAAAACCCGGCGAGCTGTCTCTCGCGCACCACGGCATACTGTTTATGGACGAACTGCCGGAGTTTCGCCGAGACGCGCTCGAAACGCTGCGTCAGCCGCTGGAGGACGGCACCGTGACAATATCGCGCGTCAACGCTACGCTGACGTACCCGTGCAATATAATGCTTGTAGCGAGTATGAACCCGTGCAAGTGCGGATACTTCGGCGACACGCGCAGACAATGCACATGCACGCCGCGTCAGATCAATGCGTACCGCAGCAAAATATCGGGACCGCTTTTGGACAGAATAGATATACAGGTAGAGGTGTCCGGGGTGGATTATAACGATTTAAGCTCTACCGAAAAAGGGGAGACAAGCTCCGTGATAAGGGATAGAGTGAACAGAACGCGTAAAATACAGCTTGAACGCTACAAGGGGCTTAATATTTACTCAAACTCTCAGCTTGACGCTGGTATGCTGCAAGAATTTTGCCCGCTGGGGGATGAGGAAAACGCGATACTGCGCGCCGCGTTTGACAATTTGGGACTGAGCGCCAGGGCGCACAGCCGCATTTTGAAAGTCGCGAGAACGATAGCCGACCTCGATGGCAGTGAAAACATAAAGGCGGCGCACATCGCCGAGGCGATACAGTACAGGAGTTTGGACAGAAAATATTTTGAATAATAAATAAACCGCCTCGTAGGGCGGTTTTTTCATTCAAAATGCGGCACTTCGGCGTAGCTGCGGTCAATGTTTACCGTGCATGAACAGTCCGGCTTTTTTGTTTTTACGATATTTTTTAAATAATTCACAATTTCTTTCTCGCCTATTTGTATATCATGCGGGACCATGCAATCAAAGATAACCTCTTTTCCGTTTTCGGTTTCTTCAATCTTCAAGTCATGGATAGTCATACGGCTGTCAAGCTTCTTTATTTCCTCCGAAATTTGATTGCGCAGGTCGCTCACTTCGGAATGCTCGGTCTGTATGGGGTCGAAATGCACGAGCATATGAATACCGTTTTCCTTGAGGAAATCATGTTCTATCTTATCTATAATATCGTGGTTCTTCACGACGTCGCCCTCCGCCGCCATTTCCACGTGGACGCTGGCGAATTGTCTGCCCGGACCGTAGTCGTGTACGAGCAGGTCGTGCGTACCGAGCACGCCGTCGTAACCGAGTATTTTTTTACGTATCGCGTCCACCTGTTCCTCGTCGGGCGCTTTACCGAGCATCGGGTCAAGCGTGCCGCGCACGATACCGAATCCGCTGTACAGTATAAACAGCGCCACCGCCGCGCCGAGATAGCCGTCAAGCTCCACATTCGCGAAGCGCGATATTACCGCTCCCGCCATAACCGCCGCCGTGGCTATCGCGTCGTTGCGGCTGTCGGCGGCTGTCGCCAAAAGCGTTTTTGAGTTTATTTTTTTGCCCAGCTTACCGTTAAACGCCATAAGCCACAGCTTTAAAAGTATCGAGAATACAAGCACAGCTGCGCCGACGGCGGTAAACTCCACCGCTGACGGCGTGATAATTCTCTCTATACTGTCGCGCAAAAGCTCAAAGCCTATCACCATTATGATAAGCGCGATCATAAGACCCGACAAATACTCGTACCGTCCGTGACCGTAAGGGTGTCCCTCGTCAGCGGGACGGCTCGCGAGCTTAAAGCCGATAAGACTTATAACGCTTGACGACGCGTCCGACAAATTATTAACCGCGTCCGCCGTTATGGACACCGACCCCGACAAAAATCCCACTGTTAATTTTAACGCGAACAGAACGATATTACAAAGTATTCCCGTAATACCCGAAACGCGTCCGTACGCGCAGCGCACCGAAGCGTCATGCGTGTCGCCGTGGTTTTTCACAAATTTCCCGATAATAAAATCAGTCATGCGAAACGCTCCTTTTTTACATTTATACTACCTATATATTATGCGTTTTTTCAAATTTGTATCGTCTAATCAGTTTATCACATAAATTACGGATTGGCAACAGCTTTCTTCGGAAAATTCATTACATAAAACATAATATCATTTCATATATATGTTGTACAGAAAGGTCGGTGGGATAATGAAGGATTATATTGAAAAACGGGCTGTTGAGCTGGCGCAGTATATAATTGAAAATAACGCCACAGTCCGCAAAACAGCCAAGGTTTTTAATATCAGCAAGTCAACCGTACACAAGGACGTACACGAAAGATTGTTAAAAATAAACCCGGCGCTTTACAAGGAAGCGCAGGCGATTTTGGAGCTTAACAAGGCGGAACGCCATATAAGAGGCGGTATGGCGACGAGAGAAAAATATCTTTTGGAGCGGGTAAGATAGGCATATATGCGAAAAAGACGGCTTGACCGTCTTTTTTTATAAAAATTTATAATTTGTTTATATTTGTTTATAAAAAGTTTATAATTGTGTTATAGAATGTTTATGAAGGCAAGATAAAATATAATCATAAGGTACCTTATATCAGGATAAAAGGATAAAAAATATAGGAAAGGAATGAGAAGTATGAAACAGACCAAAAAGAAGAAGATATTCATGGCGGTGGGTCTTGCCGCGGGCATAACCGTGCTCGCCTCGGCGGCGCTCGCCAACTTCTCCACAGCCAACGGCTACGACACGTACAAGAAAGCCGTAATGGGACTTATGGGGCAGGACAACTACACCATGGACGTGAGCCTTAAGCTCGCGCTCGACGGCGAAACGTTTACCGAAACGCACACGTTTGAGCAGTGCGACCAAAACGGCGAGAACCAACTCTTGCGCATAAGCGAGGAGAAAGGAACCGCGAATCCGCTCGATACGGGAAAGGACATGTCGTATTACGACGAGGAGCACGTTCAGGACGGCGGCAAGAGCTACTCGATATCCGAAAGCGACTTCACGGACACCGGCAAGAATACTTACGGCAATTATTATGACCACAGCAGATTATATCCAAACGACACAGTAGGCTCGCTCAGCGTGGACTATTCGGACGAAACCTCGAAAAAGATTATGCGCGTCGCGGAGCTTGCGGCTGACACGTTCGTGGGCGACCTCAAAAACAACATAGTTTACGTCGGCGGAGACGATACGCAGTCAACGTATGAGATGAACCTCGACTACGTTCAGATACCCGAGATAGTAAACGCGGGACTAAGCGCAATTTTCTCTATGGAGTATTCAAATTCGCAGATGATAGGCAGTTCGGATCCGCTTGTAAACCTTATGGGTACGGATCCTATAATAAGCAGCGCCGGTATGACATTCAGCGTCGATAACGAGGGCAGACTTCTCTCGAACGAGATTTCCGGCGTTATGAAAGGCACGGGACTTGACGGCGCGAGCCATGAAATAGTGCTGACGGCGAGCCTCGTAATGTCCGACTACGGCACGACGACGGTAGAGCGCTTTGACCCGTCAACTATGCCGGAGAATACGACTTACTACGATGTTGACGCTCAGCAGGGATATAACGTCAAATTCGACAGCGACGGCAATATCATAAGCAAGGAACTGCGCGATCCGGCGCTCGGATAAACGAAAAAAGCGGCTTAATCAAAAAAGGATAATGTGAGGACAAAAATGGGAAACGTGATTGAGATAAACCGTCTTACCAAGCTTTACAAAAACGGCAGAGGAATAAGGAATATAAGTCTCACGGTCGAGGAGGGCGACATTGTCGGCCTCCTCGGACCTAACGGCTCGGGTAAGACAACGATAATGAAATGTATTTTGGGGCTTAACCGCTCCGCCGAGGGCGAGATAAAGGTCTTTGACAGACCTCTCGACGACTGCTTTGAGGAAATAATGCGGGAGGTCGGAGCGCTGGTGGAAGCACCCTCGATACATAAAGACCTTAGCGCGTACAAGAACTTGCTGCTTCGCGCCGCGCTTTACGGCGGAGTACCGAAGGCGCGTATAGACCATGTTCTTGACATGGTGCATCTGCTGCCGTACAAGAAAGACAAGGCGGGGCGCTTTTCGCTCGGTATGAAGCAGCGTTTGGGTCTTGCCTGCGCGTTCCTCACCGAGCCGCGCCTTATGATACTCGACGAGCCGGTAAACGGTCTTGACATTGAAGGCGTGGTTGAGGTGCGCGAGATTATAAAGCGGCTTCGTGACGAGAGGGGAGTGTCGTTCCTCATTTCAAGCCACATGGCGGGAGAGATTGAAAAGACGTGCAACAAGGTTGCCGTAATGTGCGAGGGTGAGCTTATCGCGTTCGAGACGACGGAAAACGCCTTGAAGCTGCACCCGTCATTGGAGGACTATTTCCTAGACGTGGTACGCGAGAAACGGGGTGAGATTATCATATGAACGTTTTTGTATTGGCGGTAAAAAACGAGTTTTATAAACTGATTACGCGAAGAAAGTACATTGTGCTTTTCGCGGTGGGAATATTGATATGTATAGGACGGCTCGGCGGAGGTATGCTGATTTCCAAGCTGTCCTCCGGCATTGTAAACATACAGTCCAATATGCCGCTCGGCATGATGCGGCTCATGACGGATATAATCGCGCCGCTTGTGATTTTTATGGCGGTCACCGACCTTTTCGCGGGCGAGATACAGGAGGACACGTTAAAGAACGCGCTTATGGCGCCCGTGACGCGCTTTAAAGTGCTTTTGTCAAAGGCGGCGTCGGTATTTATCCTGTGCGCGGCGTATTTCGCTTTATACTGGCTTGTATGCGCCTCTCTTCAGATTATTTCGGGCGGCGCGCGCGTGTCGGCGCTTTTGACGGCGCTCGGTGCGTATATGCTTGACCTTGTGCCGCTCATCGCGCTTATCGGTCTCGCGGTACTTATAAACATGATTTCAAAAAGCCCGTCGCTCGCGATGCTTCTTTGTATCGCGGCGTATGTTGTGATGAAGTATCTTGAATATTACGTTTCGCCCGTGGGACAAATGCTGTTCACGTCGTATTCGCAGTGGCATAAGCTGTGGATAGGCTCGCTTCTGCCCGTCGGCGCGATGATTTCAAAAATCGGTATTTTATGCGGCTCCGTCTTGATTTTATATACGTTATCGTATATAATATTTGACGGAAAGGATTATTAAGCCGTAATGAAAATCAAAAGCAAATTTACCGTGTACAACATAATTATGCTGATAACACCTATTGTCCTGATAGGTGTTATTTCAGTGTGCTTCCTTATAACGTTTATTATGAAGTACCCCGTGTGGGAGCTTAACATAACGCGCGCGGCGCTGCTCGACCCAAAGGTCTTTTCACAGGCTTTGGGAGAGTTTTTTAAAAACAACCCGACCGCGATAATGTACGTTGTGATATGGCTGTCGCTGTGCGCGCTTGTAATGATTTTAACCACGAGCATTGTGACGCACCGTATGACTAAGAGCGTGGAGAAGCCCATATCGGAGCTTATGAGGGCGGCGGACTATATCCGCGAGGGCAATCTCGATTTTGAGGTTATGGGCAGCGATTACGAGGAGATAGACAGCCTGTGCCGAAGCTTCGACGCTATGCGCATGGAGCTTAAACGCGCGCGGGAAAAGGAAAAGTATATGAAAAAGGAACGCAATATGCTTTTGGCAAATATCTCCCATGACCTCAAAACGCCTATCACGTCAATCAAGGGGTATATCGACGGCATACGCGACGGCGTGGCGGACACGCCCGAAAAACTGAACCGCTACCTTGACACGATAAGCGCAAAAGCGGAAACAATAGACGAACTTGTGAATAATTTGTCGATGTTTTCAAAATTAGAGCTGTCAAAAATGGTTTTTAATTACGAAATAACGGAAATTAACGCGTTTTTAAACGGATTTATTGAGGATTATAGGCTCGATATAGAGAAAAATGGTGTTAGTTTAATATCCGAAATATCGAGCGAACAAGCGTTTGCGCGCCTTGACAGAGAGAAAATGAGCCGCGTTTTCGCCAATATAGCCGATAATGCCGTAAAATACAGAAGCCAGATTAGCCCCACTATTACGATAAGCAGCGTAAAACGCGGCGACGGAGTATATATAAGCGTCAGCGACAACGGTATAGGTATCGACGAAAGCGAGCTTCAAAAGGTATTTGAGGGCTTTTACCGCGCCGACGCGTCGCGCAGCATAAAAGGAAGCGGACTGGGACTTGGCATAGTAAAACAGATTGTGGAAAAACACGGCGGCAAAATATGGCTCAGAAGCGCGGGAAAAGGTAAAGGCACAACGGCGGAAATATACCTGCCGACTATAAATAAACATTGACAAATCAGGCGGTTTGTGATATTATAATAACAGAAAAGGATGACTTAGTTATCCCGCAGTTGACTATGTAGAAAGAAATTACAGCTTTCTGTCACGATAGCCGCCTATTGGGAGTAGGCGGCTATTTCTTTATGTTCTTGATTATTTCAAGAATAATAATCAGAATTATTATATCAATAAGTAAATCAGAATTCATTTCAACACCTCCTTTTTGGAAGTGTCGGGATAACCGCCGTGTCACCCTTTTCCGAATTTTATTTTATCACAGTGCGCGGCAGATGTCAAAGGTATATCGGATATGTCAAATTATCGTAAAGAAAGTAAAGAAAGGGAATAAAATGCACAAAATACTTATTATAGAGGATGATAAAGAAATAGCGGAGCTGGAGCGTGATTATCTTGAGGTAAACGGCTTCGGGTGCGACATCGCGGCGCGCGGCACGACGGGACTTGAAAGGGCGCTCGCGTCTGAATACGACCTTATAATAATCGATGTAATGCTGCCCGGTATGGACGGCTTTGAGGTTATTACGGAATTAAGGAAGAAGAAGCAGACTCCCGTGATATTTCTGTCCGCGCGCGGAAATGACATAGACAAAATACGCGGGCTGGGTCTCGGCGCGGACGACTATATGACAAAACCGTTTTCCCCCGGCGAGCTTGTGGCGAGAGTAAAGGCGCACATAGCCCGCCATGACGCGCTCACGAATACCAACGCAGATATAATAACCGCGGGGTCGCTCGTGATTGACAAGGACGCGCATAAGGTCACGGTCGGCGGCAAGGAAATATTGCTTACAGCGAAAGAGTACGACCTGCTTGTGTTTTTGGCGGAGAATCCCAACCGCACATACTCGAAAGAAACGCTGTTTGACCGTATATGGGGAATGGACGCGCTGGGCGACGTGTCAACCGTGACGGTGCATATACAGCGTGTGCGCGATAAGATAAGCATAGGCAGTGAAAAGCATATAGAAACTGTTTGGGGCGTAGGATACAGATTTTCGTGAGAAAGGAACGGATATGAACAAGCAGAAAAGCGTAATGGTAGGAATGTCCGGCGGGGTGGATTCCTCCGTCGCGGCGGCGCTCCTTAAAGAGCAAGGGTACCGCGTAATAGGCGTTACTATGCGGCTTTGGACGTACTCGGACAGCGAGAACTCAAAGCATGAGGGCTGCTGCGCCGAAAGCGCGGTAGAGGACGCGCGGCGCGTGTGCGACAAGCTTGGTATAGACTTTTACGTTATGAATTTCAAGGATATGTTCCGTGACAAGGTTGTGGACTATTTTGTCAGTGAATATCGGCGCGGAAGAACGCCGAATCCGTGTATCGCGTGTAACAAACACCTGAAATTCGGCGCTATGCTTCAAAAGGCGCGCGCGATGAACATAGATTATGTCGCTACGGGTCATTACGCCAAAATCGAGCGCGGCGCGGACGGCAAATATATACTCCGCGCGTCGGAGGCGGCGAAGAAGGACCAGAGCTACGTCCTATATAACTTCACACAGGACGGGCTTGCGCACACGCTCATGCCTTTGGGCGGCTACGACAAGGATTGGGTGCGCGCGAAAGCGGAGGAGCTGGGGCTTAGCGTGGCGCACAAGCGTGACAGTCAGGAGATATGCTTCGTCGAGGACGACGATTACGTAAAGTTTATCATGGAATACTCGGATTATAAGCCGGAGGAGGGCGATATTCTGGATGTAAACGGAAACGTGATAGGACGGCACAAGGGACTTATATACTACACGATAGGTCAGCGCAAGGGCATAGGCGCTTACGGCAGACC
>CANQQW010000039.1 GCA_947626075.1 uncultured Clostridia bacterium | reverse complement strand
GAGTCCGGTACAATACCGAACTCATTACCGATTAATTTAATATTAAATTTTGTCTAAACTTTGGGGTTCACTTCAAATGTAATGTCCTTTTTATTTAAATACTTGTAAACATAAAAAATGCGTGCTATAATCACATGAGGGTGACGGGGAATCCCGTGTGACCCGGGTAGCCGGAACGGCGGGGCGGTTGTTTCGGAAAGGAATGCTATGAGTGAAACAATAGAATTTTTAATATTGCTTTTGCTTGTATTATGGATAAAAAATAACCGCCCTACGGCAATAGGGCGATTATGGGCGGAATGTAATTCATTCTACCATAAAGACTATTAACAGAAACAGCCGCTTGCCGTTCCTTACTACCTAAACTATACCATATGAGCGCGCGTTTGTCAAGACAGTGCGCATTTTTTAATTAATTCCCACCGCGTCTTTTGCGAGTTTGTCTGCCATATCGTTATACTTATCGCCGCTGTGACCTTTAACTTTTATGAAATTGACTTTTACGCGGTGCTTTATGCTGTCGTAAAAATGCTTGTAAGCAGTTGTGCCTTTTTTGTTGGTTTTCCACGCGCCGCTGCACCATTTTTCGATGCCCTCGTAGTCGTAGTAAATATCGATTTCTTCTATATCATGGTCAAGGCAAAAGCGCATTGCGAGCATAGCGCCCTCGATTTCGCCCGCGACATTGCGCATGAGCGCCATTTCGGGGTCGTGAAAACAGCGTGAAAACGTTGATGCGGAGCCGTTTTGGAAGATTACGACGCCGCAGCCGAACACGTTGGTTTCGGCGTTATAGCTGCCGTCAACGTAAGCCACGGCGGCGGCAGGAGCGGCGGGGACGTCTTGGGAGACGGGGGCTGAGGTGTCAGGAGGAGCGGAAGGCGGTGCGAGGGGGGCGGCTTGGGAGACGGGGGCGGAGGTATCAGGAGGAGCGGAAGGCGGTGCGTCGGGGGCTAAGGGGGCAAAAAGCGCATAAGAATGGGAGTTTAGCGCATCTTCACCAAGATACTCTTTAGCGTCCTCGAGGCGGGAGAAGCTTTTGTACTTGGCGCCGCTAAAGCCACGTACTTCTTTTTCGCAGTCCGCCCATGAATTATATATACCTATATGATAACCGTTCTTTACAGCATAGAATTTTCCCATATTATCGTCCTTTCGAGAGGTATTTTGTGTTAAAAAGAGGAGTTTGGCGCGCTTTTCGCAATTGGAACGCGGGGTTTTCAGGGGGCGATTTGCATACAAAAGCGACCGACGCGGCGCGTTTTCGGGGGATAAAGCGCATAAAAACGCGGGTTTTTAAGGGGTAATTTGTATGCAAAAGTGAGCATTACGGCGCGTTTTTCGCGTTAATAAAGAAGAGATCGACACTCTTTTCGTATTTAAAACGCGGGTTTTGCATACCTCTTTTTTGTTTACACCCTTAATTATACAGAAAAAACATCTAATTACAATAAAAAAATCTTATTTTTAATAAAAAACGGAACTTTTGAATAAAGGTTTTCGTCTAACTATATGTAAAGCATAATGCGACTTGTCATTTTTAACAAAATTAACCAAAAAATTTTGTGCAAACATTCAGAATTTGTTCATTTGCATAAAATTTAAAAATTTGGCTGATTTGGATTAAAAAAATCATTGACAAGCACATTATGTGATAGTAAAATATTCAGTAGCAGTTTTCGAATAATTGGGTAGAAGCGTTAGTTGAAAATTGTTACCGTAATATTGTCCGTTCGAGACAAAGCAGGAATTGCCCGAATGTGACAGAATTTACAGTTTATTTACAACTGTAATACGGCATTGACTTGTACCGCTTTCGTATGGTATAATCAATGCGGAAAATGCTTTACCGCTGAGTGAAGGGCGGCGGCAGAGCATAAAGGAAGGCCCTTCAAAAGAAGATATAAAAGGGAGGATTTGAGACAATGATTAAGAATCTCAAAAAGGTAATTTCAGCTATTGCCGCTCTTGCGATATCCGCATCAAGCATCGCTGCTTTTGCCGTTAATTTCCCCGATGTGGAAGAGGGCGCTTATTACGCTCAAGCCGTACAGGAGCTTTCCGCATTAGGAGTTATCAGCGGCGTTGAAGAAGGCGGAGATCTTGTATTTAAGCCGGACGATCTCGTAACGAGAGCGGAAATGGCAAAGATGGTTGTTGACGCAAAGGGTCAGGGTAACCTTGCAGAAGCTGCTGCGGGTTCTTCCAAGTTCATTGACGTTAATAACGCAGGCACAGACGGTCACTGGGCCAGAGGTTACATAAACCAGGGTGTTGCTGACGGTTGGATCAACGGTTACAGCGATACGGAATTCGGTCCCGACGACAACGTAACTTACGTTCAGGCGCAGAGAATGCTCGTATCCGCGCTGGGCTATGATTCATATGCACAGTCGGTAAACGCTCAGAGCAATTCTTCGGATTGGTCTGTAGGTTATCAGCAGTATGCAGGTTCACTGCACATTGTAGACGGCGTACAGGGCGTTACAAGCAGAGATCAGCAGGTTACAAGAGCTCAGGTTGCTCAGATGATTGACAACGCTATGGACGCTCCTATAACAAAGCTTGAGACTTATGCTTGGGGCTATCCCGTATTTGAGACTTTGGACCGCACAGGCAAGAACTATCAGACGATGTTCACTACCTATCATGACGCGTACAAGGTATACGGCCGTGTAACAGAGACAAGCAAGACCGGCGGCGGCGTTGATAACGACCAGGTTCGTTTCAAGGTAGAAAGAGCCGACAACTTTGACGATGTTACATACACATCAAAGACAGACGATGATGATTTACCAATCATCGACGCTTACTTCGGCGACACAAACGCTCCGGATATGCTGAGAACATATGCTCAGGCACTTATCCAGAAAGACGATAACGACGAGTTCACAATCCTTTCAATCACAGCGGCTGCTTCAAACAAAGAAGTAACGGTTGCGGCTGAGGATGTTGACGACAAGCAGACAGATATAACAAATCACGTTATCTACTTCTATCCCGCAGGACAGACAAGAGGTTCTGTAAGATACAACCTCGCTGATGAAGTTACGCTTTATGTAAACGGCGTTGAAATCACCGGCGGACTCAGCGAAGAAAACTACGATGAATATATTAAGGGCAGACCCTCAGCTTCAGTAACGCTTCAGAGTGTTGCGGCTACAGGTTCGTCATCATCATCGAAGTATAACGTAGTTATGGTTACGGATTATACAACAGCTGTTGTTGACCAGGTAATCGAGAGAAGCAGCAATACTGCCATTACATTCATGTCAGGTTCGGCTATTTCGAGAATGACTGTTGATCCTGAGGATGAGAACATCACTTACAACTTCAAGCTTGACGGCGAAGAAATCGATGTTGCAGACCTCCAGCAGTACGATGTACTTAACATCTCTTACGACAACACGAATTCATTCAGCCAGTCAACATTCTATGATGTAATCGTAACGAGAGACAGCACGGCTCAGGGTAAGTACTCAGGAAAGAATTCTTCAGATGAGTACACATTCGGCGGCGAGAAGTATAAGCTCGCAAGCGGAAACAACAAGGGCGATTATGACACATCAACAGAATATATGCTGTATCTTGACCACTTCGGCAAGGTAGCATATGCTGAGGAAATCAGCAACACCAAGAAGATTGGTATTCTTAAGAACGTATATTCGACAAAGGGCGGTTCAGAGTATGTTGCGGAAGTTCTGACAAAGGACGGCACATCGGTTGAGTATTCAATCGCTAAGCCTGCAAACGAGAATGACCCCGACCTGCGTGAAGAATATGAGAAGATGATAGACAACAGCAAGTCAATTATCGAGGCTTGGCCGGAGCAGGTAATCGAATACAAGACAACATCCGCAGGCAAGATCACAATTACCGTACAGGATGACTCGGTAGGAGTACCTGCAAACAGAGCGGAAGCATTGCAGAAGTATGCGCTTACAAGTGACGCAAGCTGCGACACTTACTACAGAGAGTCTTCATCAAGACTTGGCGGTATCAAGGTTTCAGATTCTTCTGTAATCATTGACATCTCAAGCGGTAAGGATAACGACATTAAGGTTCTTTCAAAGGATAACCTTAAGGACGGTCAGGATTATGACGCTGAGGGCTTTGACAAGTCTTCAACAGACAGCGCTTGCAGATTCATCGTTCTTACGAACGGTATAGGCGGCATTGACGTTAACTCACAGCTTGCAATCTTTATCGAATCAGGTTCAGGCACAGATTCTGACGGTAACGAGGTTGACACAATGACATTGTTCTCAGCGGGCGAAGAAGTTACTTTGAACGTTGACGAGGATTCGAGCGTAGACGTTGAAGATTATAAAGAAGGCGACGCTATTCTTTACTCGACAACATCTGACGGCAACATCGACGATGTTATGGCTGTAACAAAGACAGGCATTTTGAATTCCGATACTCAGGAATTTGAGGACTTCAGAACCGCAGCTTTCGCAGGCAATGTTCTTACCAACCCGAGCGGCACATGGGATACAGTTCTTACGAAGTGGGCTGACGCTGACGAGGAGCCGAACATTTACTTCGGTGCTCTTGTAGACGACGGCGGTTATGTACTCGGCGACATCACTGATGTTGACAATCACCCGGCTGTTGAATTCGGTAAGGGTAATAACAACATAGACCTGACAATCAGCAATGACACTAAGGTTTATGTATATGACTTTAGCAGAAATCCGAGAAACGCGGGCAGACTTTCACTTGATGAAGGCATGCTGACAACTCCGGACGTATCAACGGCTTACAACGAGAACGAGACAGTATACTTCCTCGATCATGAGGATGTTACAGACAGTGTTGTATTCGCTGTAGCAAGAACGTTCAACGAGGACGACGTTCAGGAAATCTACCTCATCATCAACGAATAATTCTTGACTTCAAGAATTTCGGATCAGGTTAAATTTAAAGAACCGGTCATTATGACCGGTTCTTTTTTTGCGGAAAAATTTTTTATAAAGCGTATTGACAAATATTTCTCGGCGTGCTATAATAACAGAGTAGAAGATAACGTGTAAAAGACCAACACGTAAAAAAAGAAATTACTAAACATTCTACCCTTTTATCCTATACATAGCAAAACGAAAAAAGCGCCACAAGGCGCTTTTTTTGTGGTTGATTATAGATGTGATGTAATTCCTACTCTTTTATACATCGCGAAACGCGTATACGTTTCCATGCGTTTATTATACCACACCCCTTACACAATGTCAAGAGGTGTGGTTTTTTTCATATTTTCCAAAAATTCGGGCATACTGTAAACAAATCCAAATAAAGGGAGAGAACGGTATGTCAGGAGTAATTTTCAGTATAATAGCGGGCGCGGCAATGAGCGTGCAGGGCGTGATGAACACGCGTCTTGCGGACAAGATAGGCTTATACGAGTCGAACGCAATCGTGCAAGGCACGGCGTTTTTGCTGTCGCTTATAGCGGTGTGGGTATTGGGTAAGGGCAGCTTTCGGGGTATTGCGGACGTCAACAAGTTCTATCTCTTGGGCGGAGTTTTGGGGCTTGTTATTACGGTGACGGTGATGCTCGGGATAGGCAAGCTCAGTCCCACGGTGGCTATATCGATAATACTTATTTCACAGCTCGCGGTCGCGGCGCTCATCGACGCGTTCGGGCTTATGGGGAGCGAGAAAATAATGTTCGGGTGGAATAAGTTTTTGGGTATGGCGCTTATGATCGGCGGGGTGCTGCTGTTTAAACGGTGGTGAAAAATCGGATTTTTATATTGATTTAATCTTTATTACATGGTATAATTTTTTTACCGCTTTAGCGGAATAAATTTTATTTTTAAATTGGCGGGAGGCAAAGAGTTGAACAAAAATATTATCAGTCTCGAAAATATTGCCGTGTCATTCGACGGCGAACGTGTTTTGAATAACATAAAGCTTGATATAAGGGATAAGGAGTTTGTAACGCTGCTCGGCCCCTCGGGCTGTGGCAAGACGACGACGCTGCGCACAATCGGCGGTTTTATCACGCCCGACAGCGGCAGTGTGAAATTCGACGGTAAGGATATAACGAGCCTGCCGCCGTATAAGCGTAACGTCAACACGGTTTTCCAACGGTACGCGCTGTTTCCGCATCTTAACGTGTTTGAAAATATCGCGTTTGGGCTTAAGGTAAAGAAATTTCCAGACAATGAGATACAGAAGCGCGTCGGGGAAATGCTGGAGCTTGTGAATTTGCGGGGCTTCGAGAAGCGTAAAACCGACAGCTTATCGGGCGGTCAGCAGCAGCGAGTGGCTATTGCGCGCGCGCTCGTCAACGAACCTAAGGTACTCCTTTTAGACGAGCCTTTGGGCGCGCTCGATTTAAAGCTCCGAAAGGAAATGCAGACGGAGCTTAAACGTATGCAGCAGCGGCTCGATATTACGTTTGTCTACGTGACGCACGACCAGGAGGAGGCGCTTACCATGAGCGACACGGTCGTGGTTATGAATAAAGGCGACATTCAGCAGGTAGGCTCGCCGGTCGATATTTACAACGAGCCGAAAAACGCGTTCGTCGCGGATTTTATCGGCGAGAGTAATATTTTGAACGGTATTATGGTAAAGGATCTGCTTGTCGAGATAAGCGGCAAGCAGTTTGAATGTGTGGATACGGGGTTCGGCGAGAACGTAAACGTGGACGTGGTTATACGTCCCGAGGATATAAAGCTCGTCGAGCCGGACAAGGCGCGTATTTCGGGCGTGGTGAAGTCGGTCACGTTCAAGGGCGTACATTATGAAATGGTTATCGAAGCTTACGATTACAACTGGCTTGTCCATTCCACGAAGGCGGCGGAGCCGGGCAGCGCGGTCGGAATTACGTTTGACCCCTACGATATACATATTATGAATAAAATGGAGGGCTGACGATGAAAAAGGTACTTTCCGCGCCGTATCTCGTATGGATGGCGGTGTTTATAATAGTGCCGCTCGTTATGGTGGCGTACTTCGCGGTAACGACGGCTGACGGCGCGTTCACGCTCGACAATCTCGCGGCGGTGTCGCAGTACGCGAATATTTTCGTGCGCTCCATATATATGGCGGCAATCGCGACGGTTATTTGTCTTGTTATCGCGTACCCGCTCGTGATGATACTTGCGCGTATAGATACGAGTTATCAGAGTACGGTACTGATGATAGTAATGCTGCCGATGTGGATGAATTTTCTTTTGAGAACGTACGCGTGGATGACGCTGCTCGGTAATAACGGGCTTATAAATATGTTTTTCGGTCTGTTCGGGCTGGGTCCGTTTCGGCTCCTTAACACGCAGGGCGCGGTGGTACTGGGTATGGTGTATAATTACCTGCCGTTTATGATACTGCCGCTGTACAATGTGGTCGTGAAAATCGACAGGAGCGTCATTGACGCGGCGCACGATTTGGGCTGTAACAGTGCGGGTACGTTTGTTAAGGTTATACTGCCGTTGAGTATTCCGGGCGTTATGTCGGGTATTACGATGGTATTCGTACCGGCGATAAGTACGTTTATAATTTCAAGAATGCTCGGCGGCGGGTCGAATCTGCTTATAGGCGATCTTATTGAAATGCAGTTCTTGGGTAATTCGTACAATCCGAATCTCGGCGCGGCGATTTCGCTTGTACTGATGGTAATTATACTGCTTATAATGGCGATACTTAATCAGTTCGATGAGGACGATGACAGAGTACTTATGTAGAAAGGACGTGGGATTTGAATTGAAAAAACTATCAAAGGCGTATCTCGCGCTTGTTATGCTTTTCTTGTACATACCGATTTTCGTGCTTATAGTGTTTTCGTTTAACACGACAAAAAGCCGCTCGGTAATGAGCGGGTTCACGTTTGACTGGTATATCAGGCTGTTCCATAACGAGCTTATACTAAGCTCGCTGTGGAATACGATAATTGTGGCGGTAGTCGCGTCAATCGGCGCGACGATTCTCGGCGCGGCGGCGGCTGTCGGTATAAGCGGTATGAAACGTCTGCCGAAAACGCTTGTGCTTCAGGGTACGAATATTCCGATAGTGAATCCCGAAATCGTAACGGGCGTGTCGCTGATGCTGCTGTTCGTGTTCTTTATGGCGCGTATGAATCTCGAAATGGGGTTTGTGACGCTTATTATAGCGCATATTACGTTTGATGTGCCGTATGTGATACTGAACGTCATGCCGCGTTTCCGTCAGATGGACCCTAATTTGTACGAGGCGGCGCAGGACTTGGGCTGTTCGCCCGCCGCGGCGTTCTTTAAGGTCGTGCTGCCCGAGATTATGCCGGGTATTATTTCGGGATTTTTGATGTCGTTCACGTTCTCGCTCGATGATTTTGTTGTCAGCTACTTCACGAGCGGCACGACGCAGACGCTCCCGATAACGATATATTCAATGACGCGGCGTAAGGTAAGCCCCGAAATCAACGCGCTTTCGACGATTATTTTCCTTGTCGTCGTGGCGGTGCTTGTGATTAACAACGTAATCGAGCGCCGTAATCTGAGAAAGCGGGGTGCTGTAAAGTGAAGAAGCTTTTAACGCTCGTTGCCGCGCTTGCTGTTTGCTTTACGTGCGCGTGCTCGCATATAGAGGACGAGGACGAGGCGGTCGAGGAAGAAGCGGAGGTCGTTTTTGAAAAGGACGAGGAGTATTATTCGGCGCTTAAGGACGACAATGTTACGATAAACGTCTATAACTGGGGCGAGTACATTCCCGACGGCGCGGACGGTGAAACGATAAATTTAAACGCCGAGTTCACGGAGCTTACGGGTATAAAGGTGAATTACACCACCTACGCGACGAACGAGGAGCTGTACGCCAAGCTTAAAAGCGGCGGCGCGTCGTATGATATAATCATACCGTCTGATTACATGATTTCGCGTATGATTAAGGAGGATATGCTCGAACCGCTGGATATGGACAATATCCCGAATTTTAAGAATATAATGGATAAGTTCAAAGACCCCGAGTACGACCCCGGCTCGGCTTATTCCGTGCCGTACACGTGGGGAACGGTCGGTATACTGTACGACAATACGGCGTTTACCGAGGAGGAAGCGGAAAATATCGGCTGGGAAACGCTGTGGGACGAAAAGTACGCGGGTAATATACTGATGTTCGACAATCCGCGCGACGCGTTCGCGATTGCGGAGGAAATGCTCGGTTACGACCTTAACACCGAGGACAGCGAGGAGCTTCGCGCCTGCGCGGAGCTTCTGAAAGAGCAAAAAAAGCTCGTTCAGGCGTATGTTATGGACGAGATTTTTGACAAGATGGGCGCGGGCGAGGCGCTTTTGGCTCCGTATTACGCCGGTGACGCGGTGACGCTTATGGACGAGTACGACCATCTTGGCTTTGTTATACCCGAAAGCGGCACGAATTTGTTTTTTGACGCGGTATGTATACCTAAGGGCTGCGCGAACAAACGCGCGGCGGAGATGTATATAAACTTCCTGTGCGAGGCTGATATTGCGTACGCCGTGGCTGATTACATAGGCTATTCCACGCCGAACGAGGGCGCGTTCGAGCTTTTGGACGACGAGGTTAAGGAGGACGGTATATCGTACCCCGACGACGAGTTTCTGGAAAACCACACGACCACGTTCCGCAACCTGTCCGACGAGGCGAATCTTGAAATGCAGACGCTCTGGACGGAAATGAAATCGTCCGAGGAGGAAACGTCAAACAGGGTGATTATACCGCTGTTTATGGCGATATGCGTCGCGGCGTCGCTCGTTATACTCGTAAGACGGAACAAAAGGAAGAAAAAGGACATATTTTAACGCTTTAATACAGAAAATCGTTAATAAGGACTTTACAAAAACGTCAAAAAGCGGTATAATATAGTGCGGAAATAATTTTGTTTCATATATGAAAAGTAAAAGGAGCGTTCATAATGGAAATTTCAATCACAAAAACCACTCAACCGAAACAGAAGCCTGCCGATCAGTCGAAGCTCGGTTTCGGTATATATTATACCGACCATATGTTTATCATGAATTACGACGCGGGTCAGGGCTGGCACGACGCGAGGATTGTGCCTTACGCGCCGTTTGAGATCGACCCCGCGAGCATGGTGCTGCATTACGCGCAGGAGGTTTTTGAGGGTCTTAAGGCGTACCGCACCGCGGACGGCTCGATTCAGCTTTTCCGCCCGGAAAAGAACATGGCGAGAATGAATGTGTCGTGCGACCGTCTGTGCATACCTAAGATTGATGAAGAATTTGCGATAGAGGCGATTAAGACGCTCGTTAAGATTGACGAGGATTGGGTTCCTTTCGAGGAGGGTACATCGCTCTACATAAGACCGTATGTATTCGCTAACGACGTGCATATAGGCGTGCATCCGGCGGAGCATCTTATCTTTGCGATAATTCTTTCGCCTGTCGGCGCGTACTACCCGCAGGGTCTTGCTCCCGTTCCTATCTACGTAGAGCAGAAGTACGTCCGCGCGGTTGTAGGCGGCACGGGCTTCACAAAGGCGGGCGCGAACTACGCAATCTCCCTTAAGGGTCAGGAGGAAGCCGCGGAGCAGGGATATATCCAGACGCTCTGGCTTGACGGCGTTGAGAGAAAGTACATCGAGGAAGTTGGCTCGATGAACGTATTCTTTAAGATTGACGGCGAGGTTATCACTCCCGCGCTCGTAGGCTCGATTCTGGGCGGTATCACGAGAATGTCGATAATAGAGCTTTTGAAAGCAAAGGGCTACAAGGTGTCCGAGCGCAGACTTTCGATAGACGAGCTTGTTGACGCGTTCAAGTCCGGCAAGCTTGAGGAAGCATGGGGTACGGGTACCGCCGCTGTTATTTCGCCTATCGGCGAGCTTAAGTACGGCGACCTCGTAATGCCCGTAAACAACGGCGAAATCGGTCCCGTATCGCAGATGTGCTACGACACGCTCACAGGTATTCAGTGGGGCAAGATAAAGGACGAATTCGGCTGGACGGTTAAGATAGACTGACATAAAACCGATATAATATTAATACATTTTAATATTGATACGTATAGCAAAGACGGCATATTATGCCGTCTTTCAATATTTGGAGGTTATATATAAAGAAGTATGAGGAGCAATAACGACGCAAAAGAAATGTAGGCTTATTGCGCGTCGCGTGAGAAAAGACATACCGTCTCCACATGCTCCGTGTGGGGGAACATATCGACGGCGGAGGCACGGGATACGGTGTAGCCGTTATCGGCGAGGTAACGCGCGTCGCGTGCAAGCGTGGACGGGTTACACGACACGTACACCACGCGCGTCGGCTTCGCCTTAACCAAAGCGCCGAGCGTTTTCTCGTCGCTGCCCCTGCGCGGCGGGTCGAGAATCACAACGTCGGGTCTTACGCCGTCACGTATCAGCGCGGGAACGATTTTCTCCGCGCCGCCCGCGTAAAATTCCGCGTTCGCGATACCGTTTGACCGCGCGTTTTCCCTCGCGTCCTCTACGGCTTTTTCGACTATTTCCACGCCTATTACGCGTCTCGCTTTTTTCGCGGCGCAAAGTGAAATCGAGCCGATGCCGCAGTAAATATCTATAACGCTTGTATTTTCATCAACCGACGCGTATTCCAACGCCTTCGAGTAAAGTATTTCCGTCTGCGCGGGGTTCACCTGAAAAAAGCTCTCCGGCGAAATTTTGAATTTAACGCCGCAAAGCGTTTCGGTAATCGTGTCCGAGCCGTATATTTTTTTACCGTTTAAAAATATCCCCGACACGCTTTCACACGCGGCGGTAAGCGATTTTGTAAGCAATGAAGCGTCCGCGCCGTCAGCCGTTACCGACACGGCGATTTCACCCGTTGAGAATGATTTTCGCGTAAACACGGTTTTTGCGCCGCACCGCGCGGCAACCTTTGTAATTACGGCGTTTTCCGCCGCGCCGAGCGCGCAGTCACCCACGGGCGTGACGGTGTTGCTTCTTTGCGAGTAAAAACCAATACCGTTTTCGTCCGCGTGGAACACCGTTTTATTTCTGTACCGCGACGGGTTTTCCATACCGATGATTTCCCCGAGCGCAAAATCCTTAAAGCCGCCTATACGGCGCATCGCGTTTTCAATGATTTCCCTTTTTATGTCAAGCTGTTTTTCGTATTTTATATGCCGCAGCGCGCAGCCGCCGCACATTCTGTAGTGCGGACAATCGGGCTCGGCGCGGTAGGGAGAGGGCGACAGTATTTCCGTGACTTTGCCCTCCGCGTATTTCTTTTTTACGCGCGTTATCCTGATTTTTACCTCGTCGCCGGGGGCGGTAAACGGCACGAACACCGCCATACCGTCTATTCTCGCGACGCCGTTTCCGTCGGACGACACGGACAATATCGCCGCCTCGTATTCCTCGTTTTCCTTAACCAATTATATGACAGTCCTTTCTGTTTTTACCTATTTATATAATTAATTGTATCATATAATCGCGGCGGTGTACAGCGGTAAAATTCGCGTTTTCGTCACTATTCACAAAAATTAAAGCAAAGGTTTGTACATTATGAAATGAGCCAAAAAATAATGGCACATCTTGTGCAAAATGTTAGTAAAAACTCTTGCAATACCCCAATGTTTTGTGGTAAAATAATAATATGCAGTTAGGAAAATCTTTTTTGCCGCACGCGTCCCGTGAAGGCGCGTAAAAGCGCGGGAAAAAGGTCTTTACAACTATGCTGTTATGGTGTATAATAAAAGCAAAACCAAATAAAACAAAAAGAAACAAAGAAAAGAGGGAAAACAATGTTCAAATCTGATTACGAAATCAAAAAAGAACTGTGCGAAATCGGTAGAAGAATCTACAATGACGGTTTTGTTGCCGCGAACGACGGTAACTTTTCCGTGCAGATAGATCCCGACACCTATTACGTAACGCCGACGGGAGTTTCAAAGGGATTTATGACGCCCGACATGATTTGTAAGGTTGACGGACAGGGTAATTTGAAAGAGTCGAACGGTCCGTGGAAGCCGTCGTCGGAGTTTAAGATGCACCTCAAGGTGTACCAGTCGAGACCCGACGTTAAGGCTGTCGTTCACGCGCATCCCCCGATTGCGACTTCGTTCGCCATAGCCGGTATTCCGCTTGACAAGCTCATCATGCCGGAGGCTATTATATTCCTCGGCGCTGTTCCTATCGCGCAGTACGGCACGCCGTCCACGATGGAAATACCCGAGTCATTGGAGCCGTATCTCCAGGATTACGACGCGATTCTTCTCGCGAACCACGGCGCGCTGTCATTCGGCTGCGACCTTAACACGGCGTTCTTCAGAATGGAGTCCACGGAGTTTTACGCGAAGCTCCTCTTCCACGCGAGAATGCTCGGCGGCGAGCAGGAAATCCCCTGCGGCGAGGTCAAGAAGCTCGTTGAGCTCAGAAAGCAGTTCGGCGTACCGGGCAAGCACCCGATGGAAAAGCTTTGCCCCGGCTGCTATGCGGGCGACGACACATGCTCGATGTCGCCGACGGAAGCGAACGAGAAGTACGGCGTTGAGTCGTCGGCTGCTTATCACGGTTTCCAGCCGCTCCCCAGTCAGGTATGCCCGACGCCCGCGAACAAGGATATAGAGGGTATAGTCGCGGAGGTTACCAAAAAGGTACTGGAGCAGATGAATAAGTAAGTTTCGTAACGGGAGGCTCGCGATGAAAACAATAGAAGAACTCGTGGCACAGGTTGCGAAAAACATAGGAGCGGACAAACCGTCCGCACCGAAGCCGAAAACGGCTGAAATACCCGTTCCCGTAAAGACGGAAAGCGCGAAAGACTTTACATATAAAAACGGTAAAATGACGCTCGACACGGCTAAAAAGATTGCCGAAGCGGCGGTAATAGCGGCGGAAAAAATCGGCGTGAAGATAGTTGTCGCGGTATGCGGCGAGGGCGCAAATCTTGTGCTTCTAAACGCTATGGACGACAGCTATATAGCGTCGGTAAAAGCGGCGCAGGATAAGGCGTACACGGCGGTGGCGCTTAAAATGCCGACGCACACGGCTTTAAAGGAGTCGCGCGGCGGCGCGCTGGACGGACTTACAAACGGAAACGGAATATTGCTTCTGGGCGGAGGCTTTCCGCTCGAAAGCGGCAATAAAATATACGGCGGTATCGGAGTAAGCGGCGGCACGAAAGATGAGGACACGCTCATTGCGGCGGTTGCCTCACAATACTTCGGTATGTGCTTTAAATAAGGAGGTTTGGAAAGTTAATGGTAGATGAAAAGCAGGTAAGCGAAATCGTAAAGAATGTGCTTGCCGGAATGGATCTCTCCGTGCTTGACAATGCGCCGAAAAGAAAGCAGCTCGGCGTGTTCGACACGATGGATGAGGCTATCGCGGCTTGTAACAAGGCTTACGCGACCTTCAGACATTACAATAAGGAACAGAGAGAAAATATCATAAACGAAATCAGGAAGCTTACCCACGCCGAAGCCGAAATTATGGCGAAGCTCGCCGTTGAGGATACGAAGATGGGTAATGTGTATCACAAGATTTTGAAGCATCATCTTGTGGCGGACAAAACTCTCGGCACGTCCGACCTTGAAACGCGCGCCCTCGCGGGCGACAGGGGCCTGACGCTCATCGAGATGGCGCCGTTCGGAATTATCGGCGCGATAACGCCGTCAACAAACCCGAGCTGTACGATTATCTGTAACAGTATTTGTATGCTCGCGGGCGGTAACGGCGTTCTGTTTAACCCCCACCCGCACGCGAAGAGAATATCGGCGTACGCGGTAGACCTTGTAAACAGAGCGGTTCTGGCGGCGGGAGGTCCCGAAAACATAGTCGCGACGGTAGCTAACCCGACGATGGAAACGTCCAATAAAATGGTAAACGACCCGTCGGTAAGAATGCTCGTAGCGACGGGCGGTCCCGGCGTTGTAAAGATGCTTTTGTCAAGCGGTAAGAAGGCTATCGGCGCGGGCGCGGGCAATCCGCCGGTCGTGGTTGACGATACCGCCGACATCCCGAAGGCGGCTAAGGACATAATCGACGGCTGCACGTTTGATAACAATTTGCCGTGTATCGCGGAAAAGGAAGTGTTTGTTTTAAGGAACGTAGCCGACGAGCTTATACACCATATGCTTAAAAACGGCGCGTACATGATAAACGACGCGCAGGTAAAGCAGCTTGAGGACGTTGTTCTTGTTTGGACAAAGCCGAAAAAGGAGGGCGACAAGCCAAAGCGCGTTATCAATAAGGACTGGGTAGGACGCGACGCTAAGAAGATACTCGCGCAGATAGGCATTAACGCGAAAGAGGACGTTAGATGTATCATATGCGAAACGGAGTTCTCGCAGGCGTTCGTTCAGACGGAGCTTATGATGCCGATACTCCCGATAGTAAGGGTCGATACGTTCGACGAGGCTGTTGAAATGGCGGTAAAGGCTGAGCACGGCAACCGCCACAGCGCGCATCTCCACTCAAAGAATGTGGATCATATGACGCAGTACGCAAAGGCAATCTGCACGACTATATTTGTAAAGAACGCCCCGAGCTACGCCGGCATAGGCTTTAACGCGGAGGGCTGGACGACGTTCACGATAGCGGGTCCGACGGGCGAGGGCATCACCTCGCCGAGAAGCTTTACGCGTATAAGACGCTGCGTACTCTCCGACGCGCTTAACATTATTTAAAAGCATATAACAACGTAAAAAAGGAGTTGATGACCTTGAATATAAACGAAAACGAGATTGCAAAGCTTGTGACGCAGGTTTTGCAGGAAATGACGGGCGGCGCGGCCAACACGTCATACAGCGCTCCTTCTTCGGGCGGCGCGATTCCCAAGACCGCGAAAGTCGCCATGATGACAAAGCTTAAGCACTTTGAGATTCAGGAATATCCCATTCCCGAAGTCGGCGACGATGATATACTCGTAAAGGTAGAGGGCTGCGGCGTATGCGGCACCGACGCTCACGAGTATAAGAACGACCCGTTCTCGCTTATCCCCGTGGTACTCGGACACGAGGGTACGGGTGAAATTGTGAAAATGGGTAAGAACGTAAAGGTTGACAGCGCGGGCAAGCCGCTGAAAATAGGCGACAAGGTTGTTACTTGTATGATATTCAAGGACAATCCCGACATAACAATGTTCGACCTTAACAAGCAGAATGTCGGCGGTGCGGACGTTTACGGACTTCTTCCCGACGATAACGTTCACTTAAACGGCTGGTACAGCGACTACATATTTATAAGAGGCGGCTCGACGGTATTTAACGTAAGCGACCTCGACCTCGATTCAAGAATTTTAATCGAGCCGTGCGCGGTTCTCGTTCACGCTGTCGAGAGAGCGAAGCTTACCAATATTCTCCGCTTCAATTCGAGAGT
Source organism: uncultured Clostridia bacterium (assembly GCA_947626075.1). GTDB lineage: Bacteria > Bacillota > Clostridia > UBA1381 > UBA1381 > Hominilimicola. The sequence continues at coordinate 3,512 of CANQQW010000039.1, read as the reverse complement.
TGTCGTTCAGGGCTGCGGACCTATCGGTCTTATCTGCATCGCGGTACTCCGCACAATGGGTATAGAAAACATCGTAGCCGTTGACGGTAACGAGCAGCGTCTCGCGTTTGCGAAGAGAATGGGCGCGGACAACACCGTGAACTTCATGAACCACAAGGGTATTGACGCCCTTACGGAAGCGGTTAAGGACGCGTTCGGCGGATATTTGTGCGACTTCGCGTTCCAGTGTACCGGCTCGCCGGCGGCGCACTCTAATATTTACCACTTCATCAGAAACGGCGGCGGTCTTTGCGAGCTCGGATTCTTCATCAACGGCGGCGACGCGACGATCAATCCGCACTTTGACCTTTGCTCAAAGGAGATAACGCTCGTCGGCTCGTGGGTGTACACGCTCCGCGACTACGCGACGACGTTTGACTTCTTAAAGAGAGCTATAGCGATAGGACTTCCGATAAAGGAGCTTATCACGCATCGCTTTAAGCTGGAGGAGATGAACGAGGCGCTGGAGACGAATCTCGCTCAAAAGGGTCTGAAAATAGCTTACATCGCTCCTTAACCGGCACGAAAATAAGCGGTGCAGCTCACCAATGAAGTGAGTATCATGGCATAATGGAGGATTATCTCATGTATGAAGCAATAGGAATTATCGAAATGTTTGGATTTGTGTCGGCGATAACGGCGGCGGACGCTGCCGCGAAAGCGGCGGACGTTAAGGTTATCGCGATAGACTCAAACAAGCCCGCGAACGCCGAAACGGTCGAGGTACCGCTTATTATGGCGGTAAAGATACAGGGAAGCGTAAGCGCCGTCGAGGCGGGAGTTGCGGCTGCTGCGAAAGCGGCGGAAAGCGTTTCGGGACTTATAAACACACACGTCATAGCAAGACCGAACGAGTACAGTCAGAAAATGGCTGAACGCGTGAGCGTGGGCCGTGACAGGGTAGGTCATATACCGAATAACGCGTAAAGGAGGATTTCAATGTTACAGTCTTTGGGATTTATAGAAACAAGAAGCCTGACGGCAGCCATTGAAGCTTCCGACGCGATGACGAAGGCGGCGGACGTTAAGCTTATAGGAACGGTAAAAATCGGCAGCGGTCTTGTGAACGTAGTGATTGAAGGCGAGGTCAGCGCGGTCGAAGCCGCCGTAAAGGCGGGAGAAACGGTCGCACGGGAGCTTGGCGAGGTATACGCGGTACACGTTATACCGCGTCCGCATCAGGACATCGCCAAGATACTACCTTCGTTTTATTAATTAAAGGAGGTAGATTGAAATGGCTGAATTTTCATTGGGACTTGTTGAGGTTTCGGCGCTCGGCAACGCTATAATAATGCTTGACGATATGCTCAAGGTAGCGGACGTTGAGTTTGTGGCGACGGAAAGAAAGCTCGGCGGCAGACTCGTAACGATAGTCGTTAAGGGCGAGCTTACGGCGGTGCAGGCATCGGTTGACGCGGGAGTTAAGAGAGCGAAGAAGTGCGGCGACAATATACTTAAAGCGTCGCAGGTAATCGCGAGACCTCACGACGAGATTTTAAAGTTTTTGCATCTCGACGAAGAAAGGGCGAAAGAACCGAACAGCGAGTATGCGGGAACGCACGTGGGAGCGGTAAACGCCGGAGCGGCGAAGGCTCCCAAAACGCCGGCTAAAAAGACGGCGGGCGCGGCTAAACCGTCCGCGGCAAAACGGACGCGCGCGAAAAAAAATTAATAACGTTCTGAATACGCGAAAGCGTTTTTAGATAAAAAAACAAAGTAAAAAAGGGCAAAGCCCAAGAAAGAAATAGGAGGAAAATAAAATGGCAGTAGAAGCATTAGGTATGGTGGAAACAAGAGGTCTTGTTGCGGCAATCGAAGCTGCGGATGCAATGGTTAAGGCTGCGAACGTAACGCTCATCGGCACAGAGAGAATAGGCTCGGGTCTTGTTACCGTTATGGTAAGAGGCGACGTTGGCGCTGTTCAGGCTGCTACCGACGCGGGCGCGGCTGCAGGTTCGAGACTTGGCGAGCTTGTATCGGTACATGTTATTCCCCGTCCGCATAACGACGTGGAGAAGATTTTACCCGCCATCTAATCTGACGGGTAGAAAGTCTTGCGCGCACAAAGCGCGTAAGCACGGTTACAAAGACATATTTCCTTCTGCGGAGCCGCGTTTCGCGGCTCCGCGATAGGGAAAAACCTCAAGTTTCGGGAGGAAAAATCAATGGACAATTTGCAGGATATGATTACTAAGGCTGTTGTTGACGTTTTGAAGCAGCAGGATGAGAGCAAAGGAATAAAGGTAGGCGTGTCCGCGAGACACGTTCATTTGTCACAGGAGCATTTGGAGATACTTTTCGGTAAGGGACATGAGCTTACCGTTAAGAAGATGCTTATGGGCGACCAGTTTGCCGCGGAGGAGTGCGTGACGCTTGTAAGCCCCTCGCTTCGTTCAATCGAGGGAGTACGCGTACTGGGTCCCGTAAGAAAGCAGTCTCAGGTTGAAGTTTCAAGAACGGACACCTTTAAATTAAAGGTATCGCCGCCGGTACGTCCGTCGGGCGAGCTTGAAGGCAGCGCTCCGATGGCGCTTGTAGGACCCAAGGGCAGCGTATTTCTTAACGAAGGCTGCATTATAGCCAACAGACATATACATATGACCCCCGCAGACGCGGAGAAGTACGGAATTAAGGACAACGATATTGTCGATGTTGAAATACAGAACTCGAAGCCGACGCGTTTTTATAACGTACAGGTGCGGGTACGCGAGGATTTTAACACGGAAATGCACATCGACACGGACGATGCAAACGCCTGCGCGATCAAGACGGGCGACAGAGTAATGATTATAGAAAAATAGGACTATATTATATTCGCGTAATATAATAGAAGGATTGATAATAATGATTTTAGGCAGAGTATACGGAAGCGTTGTTTCGACGCATAAGCTGGAAAGCCTTGTCGGGTATAAGTTTATGCTCGTTCAGTGTATCGAAAACGGCAGTCTTGTGGACAAATTCCTTGTCGCGGTGGATATAATCGGCGCCGGTATAGGCGAGGATGTTATTATCACGCGCGGCAGCGGCGCGAGAATGGCGCTCGGTAAGCCGGACGCTCCCGTTGACGCCGCGATTGTCGGTATTCTCGACGAAAAACAGGCGTAATAAGGTCGCGCCTTTGGCGCTCCGCCGAAAAACTTTGTTTTTCGGCAATCTCAGAACAGTGTGATGAAAAAAGTTCCAAAAGAAACTTTTTTCATCTTGAACTTTCTGACGCGCATGTCGTCAGAAAGAAATGCGCCTAAAGGCGCATACACACGTAATTTGTAGGGGCGACCCTTGCGGTCGCCCGTCAAGCTTTCTCTACGACGCAAAATTCAAAACAACGGGTGTAGGGGACGGCGCCCCGACGTCCCGTTTTCGTAGGCAAGCGTACACGCATAACCACAACATTACCGTAAAAGAGGACATAATATGAATTTAGCGGAGCTGCAAAAAATTGTATACGACGCGGGAATAGTCGGCGCGGGCGG
>CANQQW010000038.1 GCA_947626075.1 uncultured Clostridia bacterium | reverse complement strand
CAGGTAAAACACGAGCGCCATTATTATCACAAACATCGGTATCGCGGTGTATTTGCCCGTCAGTATGCGGTCTATTACCTCGCTCCTTTTGTGCTCCTTGCTCTCCCTCGGTTTTATCACGCACGCGGTGCAGAGGTTTTTTATAAACGAGAAACGCATATCGGCTATCGCCGCGCTGCGGTCAAGTCCACGCTCCTTCTCCATTTGAAGGATTATGTCCTCTATTATCGCCTTTTCGCGGTCGTCGAGTTTCAGTTGTTCCATTATAAGGCTGTCGCCCTCGACGAGCTTGCTAGCCGCAAAGCGAACGGGTATGCCCGCGCTCTCGGCGTGGTCGTCTATTAGGTGCATTATCGCGTGCAGGCAGCGGTGGAGCGCGCCGCTGTGATCGGCAGCGTCGCAGAAGTCCTGTCTGCCCGGTTTCGCGTTGTGCTTCGCGACGTATATCGCGTGGTCGATAAGCTCGCCCACGCCCTGATTTTTGGCAGCCGAGATCGGCACTACCGGCACACCGAGAATATCCTCCATTGTGTTTATATCGACGCTGCCGCCGTTGCCGACAACCTCGTCCATCATATTGAGAGCGACAACCATCGGCACGTCCATTTCGAGCAGCTGCATCGTGAGGTACATGTTGCGCTCGATATTCGTCGCGTCAACGATGTTTATAATAGCCGTGGGCTTATCCTGCATCACGAAATTGCGCGACACTATTTCCTCGCTCGTGTACGGCGACATCGAGTATATGCCCGGGAGGTCGGTCACGAGTGTGTTCGGGTGTCCCTTTATAACTCCGTCGCGGCGGTCTACCGTTACGCCGGGGAAGTTGCCGACGTGGCGGTTCGAGCCGGTAAGCTGGTTGAAAAGCGTTGTTTTGCCGCTGTTTTGGTTGCCGACGAGGGCGTATGTAAGAGTCGCGCTGTCGGAGAGCGGCTTGCCGTTTCTCGCGCGGTAGGACGCTTTTTCACCGAGTTTCGGGTGGTATTTTACGCGTCTGTCCCTGCCGTCTTTTCTGCCCGTGCGTTCCTCAATGGGCGTTACGTCAATCTGCTGCGCGTCGGCAAGGCGGAGCGTAAGCTCGTAGCCGTGTATGCTTAGCTGTATCGGATCGCCCATTGGCGCGAGTTTGACAAGCGTCACCTGTGCGCCTGGGATCACGCCCATGTCGAGGAAGTGCTGCCTGAGCGCCCCCTCCCCGCCTACTCGCTCTATTACGGCGCTTTCGCCTTTTTTTAATTCTTTTAGCGTCATATGCTGCTCCTTATGGTTGGTGGTGTGTTGCGTGAGGCCCCCTTGTTAAAGGGGGCTGTCAGCGGAGCTGACTGGGGGATTCCTTTTCCAATTTCTATAATGAATCCCTCCACCGCCTTCGGCGGTCCCCCTCCCTTTAACAAGGGAGGCTAACGGGCTGTCGGGGCGCCAGCCCCTACAACGCACAATTTCAAAGTTACGGGTGTAGGGGACGGCGCCCTCGACGTCCCTATTCAATATTAGTTTATCATTTTTTTCGCTTGGTATCAAGACCCAAAATGTATTTATGCAAAAAAATACCGCCTCGGTTATGACCGAAGCGGCGATAAATTCAAAATCAATCGGCATAAACGCTGCACTGCGTCTTATCTCTGCCCTTTCTTTCAAACTTTACCTTACCGTCGATAAGAGCGAAAAGCGTATCGTCGCTGCCCTTTCCGACGTTGTTGCCGGGATGAATTTTCGTTCCTCTCTGTCTTACAAGAATGTTGCCGGCAAGTACGAACTGACCGTCCGCTCTCTTCGCACCGAGTCTCTTGGACTCACTGTCACGGCCGTTCTTCGTGCTACCCATACCTTTTTTATGAGCCATTTAAAACACCTCGTTTCCCAGTAAATAATCGTGTTTGAACTTACGCGTTAATCTTTGTTATTTCAACCTTTGTAAAGGGCTGTCTGTGACCCTTTTTTGTACGCTCGTTCTTCTTTCTCTTCATTTTGAAAACGTAAATTTTCTTGGTTTTGCCGTTCTTTACGACCTTAGCTTCAACGCTCGCCCTGTCAAGCGTGGGAGCGCCTACCTTTACATCGCCGCCTTCGCCCGCCATGAGCACCGTGTCGAATGTAACGGTATCGTTTTCATTGGCGTCAAGCTTTTCAACAAAGAGCGTGTCGCCCTCCGATACCTTGTACTGCTTTCCGCCCGTTACGATAATTGCGTACATATTTGCACCTCCTTATATTATAGTGGAGACTCGCTATTAAGGCATTGCCGCCGCAATTTAAAGCCTTTTCTATGCGGTCACTTTTGTATATTACCACAATATTCACATATTGTCAAGTAATTTTTTAATCTTCTTTTACGTTAATTATAACGCCTACCGACGGTTTGGGATACACACTTATGGTCATACCCGGAAGCCGCTCGCCCACCGCTGTTATGTTCCGTATTTGGTCTACCCTCACGGTATTTAGGAGGAACATAATATCGTAATCGCCGTTATTCACACCGCGGTAGCATGCGTTATAACTCCTTGACGCGGTTACGTAATCGTTGTACTTATCCTCGTTAATACGCAGAACGTCGTCTATTATCAAATCGTTTAAAGCCACAATATCAAGACGGCAATACTCCTTAGACATTTCGGGGTGAATTTCCTTTTTTATGTAATCGTTATCCTGAAGTATCATTCTGTAAAAATAATCTCCGCCGCAGTATGCCGCGATACGCGTTTCGGGCTTTGTCGTCGCTATCTGATGAAGCATTGTCTCAACAAATTGCTCGTCGGTCGAGTCTATTATGATTTTCTCTACCTTAAAATGGTCCTGTGCATTGGCGACAAACATAGCCTCGTTAAAGTTTTTCGGTGTTTTTACGCCGCGATGCATAGGCAGTACAACAAGTCCGTCGGACTTGGAATTTGAAAGCGACATCATCATGTAGTTATACGGTTCCTTGCCCGTGTGGTTGGGATTGTGCGCCTTCATGTAATTTCGGTACTTCATGCACGTTTCGTAGCGCGTCTGACCGTCCGTTATGTAAAGCGTTATGTCCTTGAAACGGTCAACAATAAAGTCAATCGTCGGTTTGTACGAGATTTTCCACAGTCTTTGGTGAACGTTTTCACCCGATTTTTCCTCCGACGAAAATTCAACGTCCGGCTCCTCCTCCTGCAGTTCGTTCATGAGGTTATAGAGGTCTTTTTCCTGCTCCATGTAAAGGCAGTTAATCATGCTTATGTCGGCGTTGGTGGAAGCCAACAACTCATAATGGTCATTCATAGACCCCTCGTGCGGCTTTTCGCACGGCATAATCATACCGCTGCCTATTTCCTCCAGCTCTACCAGTGCGACAAAGCTTGTATTGGAGTAAAGCGTGCCGCCCACGTCTATTGTCTGCTCGTACATATAAATTACCGGCTCCTCGTCGCGCACAAGAATACCGTCCTCAATCCACTTGTTTAAATAGTCGCGCGCGCGGGTGAACGTGTTATTCACAGCGGTATCGTCGTCAAATCTCTTTCCCGAAAACAAGCGCGCCGCGTTATAGTCGCTTTTCGCGTACAGCGTTTCCTTGTCTTCGTCCGACAGGTTGAAGTATGTCGGAGATACCACCGAGCTTAAGCTGTTGATTTTTTCGCTGTTATATCTGTATCCGCAAAACGGTTTTATATTTGCCATAATAATTACCTGTGCCTTTCTTTGTCTGAAAATAACTATAGATATCCTATTATCCTATTCTATATAGTATAACACTATTCCGTTTTCGTCAACAATAATTTTTGTTAAATTTTCTTTACATTGTTCGTATTTGCGGAATTTATCAGTATTTTTATGTAATAATAACGCGTCTTTATCGAATAATAAATACATAAAAGTATAAGGAGGTAATAAAAATGCATAAGGTTTCGGGGTTCTTAAAGGGTATGGCGACAGGTCTTGTGGTAGGAGCGGCTGTCACTATGATAACCGACCCTATGACGGAACGTGACCGTCATAAGATAGCGAAGAAAACCGAGGGTATCTTTAAGAATATAGGTTCTGTTATAGATACCACTCTCGATATGTTTCATTGAAAGAAATATTTTTTGAGGGATATTGGCAGAAGGCTGACTACAGCGCTTCGGCAGCCGTATTTTTCAAAAAATTTCCGTGCAAAAAATATAAGGACGCTCTGTTTTTTCGGAGCGTCCTGTCTTTTTATTCTTCTTCAATATCCTTGCCGAGGTATTTCGCGACGGAGTAAACGTCCTTATCGCCGCGTCCCGAGAGGCATATGACAAGTATTTCGTCCTTTTTCATTTCGGGCGCGATTTTTCTCGCGAGCGCGACGGCGTGAGCCGATTCTATCGCGGGTATTATGCCCTCCGTTTTGGATAGGTACATAAACGCGTCAACGGCTTCCGCGTCTGTTATCGGGTAATACTGCGCTCTGCCCGTTTTGGCAAGATGCGCATGCTCGGGACCGATACCGGGGTAGTCAAGTCCGGCGGATATTGAGTAAACCGGCATTATGTTGCCTCCCTTATCCTGCAAAAACAGCGACTTCATACCGTGCAGTACGCCGAGACTTCCTCCGGCTATCGACGCGGCGTGTCTGCCCGTTTCAACGCCCTCGCCTGCGGCTTCCGCTCCGTAGAGCTTTACCGACGGTTCGTCTATGAAGTCTGCGAACATTCCTATCGCGTTCGAGCCGCCGCCCACACACGCCATTACCGCATCGGGGAGCTTGCCCTCCGTTTCCATAAGCTGCTCTCTCGTTTCCTTGCTTATAACGCTTTGGAAATGCTTTACAATCGCGGGGTACGGATGAGGTCCCACAGCCGAGCCGAGTACGTAAAACGTGTCGTCCGCGTGAGCCGTCCACGCGCGCATCGCCTCGTTTGTTGCGTCCTTTAGAGTACCCGTTCCCGCCGTTATCGGGTGTACCTGCGCGCCCAACAGGTTCATGCGGAACACGTTGAGCGACTGTCTTTTCGTGTCCTCCTCGCCCATGTAAACGTCACATTCAAGCCCCAGAACAGCCGCGAATGTCGCCGTCGCAACGCCGTGCTGACCCGCGCCCGTTTCGGCTATTACCTTTTTCTTGCCCATACGCTTTGCTAAAAGGCACTGACCTATCACGTTGTTTATCTTATGCGCGCCGGTGTGGTTTAAGTCCTCACGCTTCAAATATATCTTCGCGCCGCCGAGGTCCTTCGTCATTTTCTCGGCGTAGTACAGAACGGACGGTCTGCCCGTGTACTGCTTATGGTAATAGTTAAGCTCCTTTAAAAAATCGGGGTCGTCCTTGTATTTGTTAAACGCGTTCTCCAAATTTATGAGCGCGTTCATAAGAGTTTCGGACGCGTACTGTCCGCCGTATTCTCCGTATCTTCCCTTATTGGTCACTATTCTCTTCTCCTCTCGTATTTGATACAGAATATATTATAGCAAACATTTTTTATTTTTACAAGTATTTTGTGGCTTATAAATTATTTTTAAAAAAGTATTGACATTTACGATTTCGTGTGTTACAATGACTGTGTTATGCGGGAGTGGCTCAGTGGTAGAGCGTCACCTTGCCAAGGTGAACGTCGCGAGTTCGAATCTCGTCTTCCGCTCCATAAATTATCCCCCGATGAGGTCATCGGGGGAATTTTTTGTTCTGTCTTATTTTTAATCAAAGCGGTGGCGCATTATGTGGAGAAATATCCTCACGTAAATTTCTTTATATTTTCCACTTTTCATGCAAGCGCACACAGGATGCGTTATGCCGAAGCTGTCGGGCGTTTGCTTCGCGAACGTGTCCGCTATTTCACGTATACGCTCATACCTGCGTCTGCGCGGCATTTTGGTATACGGATTAAACAGCGCGCATAAACTCGAAAACGTTTTTTGGAAGTAGTCGCGGTAGATTATGTCGCGCACCTCCGTATTGTCCGTATTCCACGCGTAAACAATATCGAGCATATATTTCGTATGCTCCTCCACCGTATCGAACATATCAAAACGATATTTATCCCAAAAGCGGCGGCAGGTGTTTGTATAATAGCGGCACAGCACGTCGCCGGTCAATACAAAGCTGTCCGCATGGCTCATGTACCTGGCTATAAACACATCGTCCTCACCGTATCGTATTTCGGGAAATTCTATGCCGTACTTACGTATTATGCTCATCTTATACAGCTTGTACCACGGCGCGCCCTGTATACCCTCCGCGCCGAACATGAGCATCTGCGACGCGTAATCAGCCCGCGCCTCCTCGCCCGTGCGGCGAAGTCCGTCGGTCTTTACTATCGTGCGCGTGACCTTTTTACCGTCAAACATCTCAAATCCGCATGCGGCAAGATCGGCGTTGTTCTCCTCAAGCACTGTCACAAGCCTTTCAATCGCGCACGGCTTTATATAATCGTCCATATCGAAAAAGTACACGTAGTCGCCCGTCGCTTTACGCAGCGCGAGGTTCCTCGCTTTGCCGGGTCCCTCGTTATTCTTGCCAAATACCGCTATTCGCCTGTCATTATCGGCTGCCGCAAGACATTTCATATATGTCTTATCCTTTGAACCGTCGTCTATAATAATTATTTCCAAATTTTCATATGTCTGTCCCGTTACGCACGGCAGGCTTTTATCTATCCAGTCCTCCATATTGTAAACGGGTATTATTACGCTTACTTTCTTCATGTGCGCTCACCTCTGTCAACTATCTCCTTTATCGCGGCAAAATTACGCTCGCAGTTACGCGTATCCCGCAGTGTGAAAAATCTGTTTATTCTGTCAAGGTATTCTTCCGATACGCGCGCGCCGTTTTCAAGTATCGACTGTAATTCATTAAGCACGTCGTCCTCGGTGTAAACAACCTTACCGAAAGCGTCCGTTTTATATGAAAAATAGCCCTCGCCGTAGTGGCTTTCGCGGAAGCTCTTCTCGTCGAACTGGTAGAAAATCATCGGTTTTTCCATGTACGCGTAATCGAAGAACACGCTTGAAAAGTCGGTTATGAGCACGTCGGAATTTATAAGAAGCTCCTGCACAGTGCAGTCTCTAAACGACTTCACCGTTATTCTGCCGCCCGACTTAAAGCAGTCTATAAATTTCTGCATCTCCATATGCGGATAAAACATAAGCTCGTAATCGTACCGTTCAAGAATACTTTGCAGACGCTCGCTCGCAAGCAAAGAGGAAAATGCCTTATAGTACCCGCTTTCCATAAATGTCTTTTTATCCGCGCCCGTAAGGTTGTAGCGCCAAGTCGGCATTACAAGTATTTTCTTTGACGGCGACGGTATTTTATACAAATCGTCATAGCGGCAAAGTCCTATCATGCGCACAACTCCGTCGGGGTACCCGAAATTCTTCTTTATGTACTCGTACTCCGGTTTCGCGGAGGTTACGAACAGGTCTGTATTAACGTTATCGTTATACAGATATGTAAGATTGTCCTTTATGATACCGTGCTGCAAAAATATTTTTTTACCGCGCACAAGTCCCATTTTATCGGCGCGCACAAAGAAGTCGATATACGGTGTGTACCCCATTATATGCGTACTGATTTTAACCTCGGATACGGCAAGCGCGAGAAAATGGCGAAAAGAACCGTAGTCAATAACTCTACCCAGCGCCTCCACTCTCGCCCTATCGGGAGAGTCCTTGCTTATTATGTACGCTATATTTACTTCCTTATGCTTTTCGGTTATGTATTTAAACAGATAATAGCCGTTGTCGCGCGCGTCAACGCCGCGCTCCGATATAAGCCACAAGTTCCCGTATTCCTCTCTGTTCCTTACAAGCGGCGCGGCGAACGCCGCCATCGCGTATTTTAGGGCGCAGGAAATATAACGTAACGATTTACGGAAAAACAGTTTCGCGTTCATTCGTATTCCCTCCCCGCGCACGGATATAATCTAAAAGTATTATATCAAATATAAAGATATTTTTCAATAAAAAATATGAGTATTCAGCGCGGAATACTCATATTGATTTTTTATGCTGTTTCAAGAAGCTTATCTATTGTCGCAAGCTTGACGCAGGTAACAAATATCTCGCAAGCCTGTTTTAATTCCTCAGTAGAGGGATATGTTGGCGCTATGCGTATATTGGAGTCGTGCGGGTCCTTTCCGTATGGATATGTGGCGCCGGCTGCCGTCATAATAACTCCCGCGTCTTTACAAAGGCTTACCACCTTTTTCGCGCAGCCGTCTATTGTGTCAAAGCTTATAAAATATCCGCCGTTCGGCTTAGTCCATGCCGCAATATCAAGCTCACCAAGCTCCTTGTCGAGGGTACCCAATACGGCTTCAAATTTGGGTCTTATAATCGCGGCATGCTTCTTCATATGCTCCAGCATACCCTCAAAGCTGCCGAAGAAGCGCGCATGACGCAGCTGATTTAACTTATCGTGACCGATAGTCTGCACGGTCATCTGCTTCTTTATAAATTCAAGGTTTGCCTTTGACGCGGAAATTGCCGCTATGCCGGAGCCCGGGAACGTAACCTTTGACGTTGAACAGAACTTAAACACCATATCGGGATTACCCGCTTTTGCGCACTCCTCAAGTATTTCAAGAATATGGTCCTGCCTGTCCTCGTAAAGATGATGTATGCAGTACGCGTTATCCCAGTAAATTCTGAAATCCTCAGCCGCGGGCTTTAGTCTTGCGAAACGTCTTACCGTCTCGTCGGAATATGTAATGCCTGACGGGTTGGAGTACTTAGGTACACACCAAATACCCTTTACAGCCGCATCATTCGATACCAACTCTTCCACCATATCCATGTCGGGACCGGCATTGGTCATTGGTATGTTTATCATCTCTATGCCAAAAAATTCAGTTATCGCAAAGTGCCTGTCGTAACCGGGTACGGGACAGAGAAACTTTACCTTGTCGAGCTTCGCCCACGGTGTGGAGCCCATAACTCCGTGAGTCATCGAGCGCGCCACAGTATCATACATTACGTTAAGGCTCGAATTTCCGTATATGATTATATTCTCAACGGGACATTCAATCATTGCGCTTAAAAGTCTCTTCGCCTCGATAATACCGTCCAGCACGCCGTAGTTACGGCAGTCAACGCCTTGCTCGCCCACAAGCTTGTGCGAGCGTGAAAGCGTGTCTATCATCTCCATTGAAATATCAAGCTGTTCGGTGTTAGGCTTGCCTCTGGACATGTCCAGTTTAAGTCCCATAGCCTTTAATTCCTCGTACTTCGCGTTTACCCCCTCGCGCTCCTTGATTAGCTGTTCTCTTGTCATCTCTCTATACGTCATTACAAAACCCTCCATACTTCTGTATTCGCTGTAGTATAGTATACCATATCAATCTTTGTTAGTCAATCGTAACTATTTTACGATAAATTTATATGCGGTGGTAAAGCGGTATTCCTCGCCCTTTCTGAGTATCGGAGAAGGATAGTGGCTGTGCGCCATTGCGTTCGGGAAGTACTGTGTTTCAAGGCAGAATCCGCAGTGAACGCCGTACTTTGCTCCGTCCTTGTACGCTCCTTCCTTCAGTCCGTTCGACGTGTAAAGCTGAACGGCGCTCTTGTCGGTGTACATCTCCATGCATATACCGTTTTCCTCACACATAGCCGATGCGCCGAGGCGGTAACCTCTGCCGGCGAGCGCAAAATTATGGTCATAGCCGCCAAACATTTTTATCTGTTCAAAGTCCGAGTTTATGTCCTGTCCTATAGGTTTGGGCTCTCTGAAATCAAACGGAGTGCCGGTAACCGACAGCACCTCGCCGGTAGGCATACATTCGCTGTCGTTCGGCGTATAGAATGACGAATTTATCTGTAAAATCTGATTGTTGACAGTTCCGCTGTTATGTCCGGCAAGATTAAAGTACGCGTGGTTTGTGAGGTTTACTACAGTGTCCTTGTCAGACACTGCCTTATACGATATTTTAAGCGCATTATCCGAGGTAACGGTATAAGTTACGGTCACGCTGAGCGTGCCGGGAAAGCCCTCCTCGCCGTCCGGCGATATAATCGAGAGTTTAAGGGACGGCTCGTCGCCGTCAATTGCGTCCGCACTCCAAACCTTTTTATCAAAGCCGCAGACTCCGCCGTGAAGGCTGTTTTTACCCTCGTTCGCCCCAACCTTATACACGGTTCCGTTAAGCTCAAAAGCACTTCCCGAAATTCTGTTCGCGTGTCTGCCGATAAGCGCGCCGAGGTAACCGTCATTGTTTAGGTAATCGCTAAGCGCGGCGCGTCCGAGTACCACATCCGTTTTCACTCCGTTCCTGTCGAGAACGTAGAGGTTTTTCAATATGCCGCCGTATGTAATTATCTCAGCGGAAAGTCCTCCGCCGCCCGTGAGCAGATATGCGTACACCTTTTCGCCCGCAGGCGTTTGCCCGAAGTAGTTTTTTGTTATTGGCATAAAATCATCCTTTCAAAAGATATTTATATAAAAATAATATCATTTTCACATTAATTTGTCAATTTAACACGGCGAATAAACGTCATTTGGGTGGTATTCAATCAGTAAACGTAAAAAAAGACTTCGGAAAATCCGAAGTCTTTTTCCATTTTACGCTAATTTTGCAAGCTTTAAAGCAAGCTGCGACTTCTTTCTCGCGGCGTTATTCTTATGAAGAATACCGCGGCTGACGCTTTGGTCAAGCTTCTTTGAAGCCTCGTTGAAAAGTATCTTGGCATTATCCTTGTCACCCGCCGCAACTGCAGCTTCAAACTTCTTTATTGCCGTTTTAAGGGCGGTCTTGTGTGACAGATTGATAAGAGTTTTCTTTTCAGTTACTTTAACTCTCTTCTTTGCCGATTTGATATTTGGCACTTTTGTACACCTCCGAAAATTTAATCTATAATACCGTACTATTATACACTATTACGAAGGCAAATGCAAGTTTTTTTTATCAATTTTTGATGATTTATTAATTTTAACCAAAACCTGTTGTGTTTTTGTGCGTTTGACAGTATATTTTATGTAAACTATGCTACATTTCCGAGATCGTTTTGTAATAATCAAGGCTCGGGAAGCGTCTGTCGGTCTGCAGCGCTATATACTGTTCCGTAAGCGCGCCGAGACTGTTTAACACGTCCGGGCTTGCATTAAATGCAAGCATCTTCTTGTCGTCGCAGGATATTATATAGTTAAGCGCGCGAATCAGAGTTTTATTCAAGGTAATGATATGTTTACCACCGCATTCGCGGCAGACCGTTCCTCCTTTCAAAAGGTCGAACGCGTAAACGTCCGCGCTGCCGCACGACATACAGCCGCCCACGGCAGGCATATACCCGCCCGCGCACATAAGCTTCAATTCATACACCGTTTTGACCTTTTGCAGGCTCACGTTCCTGTACGCAAGCGCGTACACGCTGTTCAGAAACAGGTGCAGTATGCGTTCGTCCGGATTGTTCATACCAAGAAGGCTGTAAGTTATATCCGCGAAGTAAACGCACAGAGACAGTTTTTTTATATCCTCGCTGAGCGGATAGAACGCGTCTATTGTATCAACGGAATTTACGGTCATTAATTCCTTATTCACGCCTTGATACAGGTCAAAATCGGCGTAGCGCAGGAACTGACTTGCCGCTCCGGTTTTGCTTTTTGTTTTTTTTACTCCGTAGCTTACAGCCTTTACTATGCCGTATTCCTCCGTGAAAATACTTAACATTCTGTGTCCTTCGCCGTAGTCAGACTGCTTTACGATAATGCCTCTTGCTCTGATTTGTGCCATATTTTTTCCTTATCCTCTTGTGGCTCCTGCTTTGTGGTGGATTTATATAAAAGATACGCCTCTATATCTCCCGTACGCGCAAATGTTTCCCAAGAAATTCTGTTAAGCTCATTCATAGTAATACCCTCCGAAAAAATAACTGCTATCCGTATGTCTTTATGTTTTTCATTTTTCCAGCGGTTATACTGACACTATTTTCTATTCGTTTACATAGCCGAAGTTTTTTATAAGAAAGTCACTGTTGCGCCAATCGGTCTTGACCTTTACCCAAAGCTCCAAATAGACCTTTTTATCAAGCATTTTCTCAATGTCCGAGCGCGCCATTGTGCCGACTTTTTTAAGCATTTCTCCGTTTTTTCCGATTATTATACCCTTATGTGACGGCTTTTCGCAGTAAATTGTAGCGTAAATATTGGTTATTTTCGCCTTTTCATGCATTTTTGTAATCTCAATCGCAATACCGTGCGGAACTTCTTTGTCGAGAAGCCACAAAAGCTTTTCACGGATAATTTCCGCCGCAATCTGTTTTTCCGGCTGATCCGTTACCATATCGGAATCGTAGAACTCCGGCCCCTCCTCCAGATAGTCCTCTATGTCGTGGAGAAGTATTTCCACTCCGTCGCCGCTTTTCGCGCTTATCGGTACTATGGATTCAAACTCGTGCATGCTCGAATAATCCGCAATTACTGGCAAAAGCTCCTCCTTGCGCATGAGATCTACCTTATTTAAGACAAGTATGCACGGTACTTTCGCCTTAGAGATGTTTTCTGCAATTTTTCTCTCCATATCTTGTATTCTTCGGCTCGCGTCAACAACGAATATCAGCACGTCCGTGTCGCCCATACTCTCGTTTGCAACGTTTACCATGTATTCGCCGAGCTTATTGTGCGGATTGTGTATTCCCGGCGTGTCGGTAAAGATTATCTGTTCCTCGTCCGTTGAGTATATAGCGAGGATTTTATTGCGTGTTGTTTGCGGTTTGTCTGATATTATGGCGATTTTCTGCCCCGCTATGGCGTTCAAAAGTGTGGATTTCCCTACGTTCGGCATTCCTATTATCGCCGCAAATCCCGATTTAAAATTCTTTTTTTTATCTTTTTTATACATATTTTTCTCCAATTTCGCGTGTTATTCCCAATAAATTCAGTATATTTTCCTGTTTTCTGAACATTATTTTTTCATTTTCCTCGTCATTTACATGGTCATATCCCAAAAGATGAAGCATAGAGTGAGCCGTTAAGAACGATACCTCTCTTAAAAGGCTGTGACCGAAAGATGCTGCCTGCTCCTTTGCGCGTTCCATCGATATTACAATATCTCCGAGCATGACGTACTCCCCGTCCGCCTCGTATTCGGCATCGGCGGCGCCGTCCGCGTCAAACTCCAGCATAGGGAACGATAAAACGTCCGTCGCGCTGTCAATACCTCTCTGTTCCTTATTTATCGCGCGTATCGCTTCGTTATCCGTGAGCGTCACGCTTATCTGGGCGTTAAAGTCACATTCCTCTTCCCGCATAGCCGTCTCGCATACATCTTGCACGGCTTTTCCCATGTCGTCTGTAAATTTTACCTTATCCTGTTCGTTTTCAAGTATTATGTCAACCATTTTGCTTCCTCTTGTTTTTTCTCCTCTCCTGTTCCTCGTCGTACTTCGCGTACGCTTTTATAATCTGCTGTACGAGCGGATGACGCACAACGTCCTTTTCCGTAAAAGTGCAGAAAGCTATGTCGTCTATATTCTTCAGTATTTTCATAGCCTCTTTAAGTCCCGACCGCTTCTCTCCCGGCAGGTCGATTTGCGTAATATCGCCGGTTACTATCGCCTTTGAGCCGTAACCGATACGCGTCAGAAACATTTTCATCTGTTCCGGCGTGGTGTTCTGAGCCTCGTCGAGAATTATAAACGCGTTATCGAGCGTTCTTCCGCGCATATACGCGAGCGGCGCTACCTCTATAACTCCTTTCTCCTGATAGCGCATAAATCCCTCGCCGCCGAGCATCTCATACATACCGTCGTAAAGAGGTCTTAAATACGGGTCTACCTTATTCTGCAAATCGCCCGGCAAAAAGCCGAGCTTTTCGCCCGCCTCAACCGCCGGACGCGTCAGTATAATACGATTTACCTCCTTGCTCCTCAAAGCGGTTACCGCCTTCGCAACGGCAAGATACGTTTTACCCGTACCTGCGGGACCGATACCGAAAACTATAGTGTTGTTTTCTATCGCGTCAACGTACTTTTTCTGCCCGAGCGTCTTTGTTTTTATCGGGTGTCCCTTAATGCTTACGGCTATGCAGTCGTCGCCCATAAGCTTTATGTCTATTCCACCGTTCTCCTGTACCATAGTTATCGCGTAAAGCACCTTTTGGCTGTCGATAACCTCTCCGCGTTCCAAAATCTGAATCAGGAGATTTACCACCTGCCCCGCCTTATCCACGTTGTCCTCCTCGCCCGTGAGGCGCAGGGCGTTATCGCGCGCGGCTATATTTACCGACAGCGCCTTTTCGAGCATTCTCACATTCTCGTCAAAGTTACCGAAAAGTGACGACAAATCGACATCCTGCGGCACTTCTATCTGTCTGTTTATCAAAAAATTTCCTCTCCTTTGTCTTACTCGCCGCCAAGCGGCTGTTCTGTGGCTATATTTTGAATGAAATTCATCTCCAGCGTTACATTTATTGTTTCATCATCTGTTTTTTCATATTCAAGTTTTTCGTCCGTCAAGCGGCTCATCGGGGTAAGCTCCTTTGATATTTTTGCCTCAAGGTCGTTTTGGGCAAATTCCAAAGCCGTATCTACCGGCAGCGGTTCACGATTGACCGTTACCTCGTCATATTCCGTAATATCAAGCGCGATACCCGTATAGCCGAAAAACGGTATATTAAGCTCGCATCGGCGCTCCGATTCGTCAAAATCATCGTAATTCACCGTCGGCGGCGGCAGCGTGAACGCCTTGCCGAAAAGCTCAAGGGACACGTGTTTCTTCTTCCTGCCCGTCGGAGTTCTCGACTCATAGTACAGCTTATATTCTCCCGATTTTGTATGCGTAGTATACGCTTCCGCCTCCGCCATCGAGTGGACGTATATGTATTCCTCGGGCTGCTCCTCGCTGTAGACTCCGACTTTGCCCGATACTATCACGTCACCCGCGCTTACCGCGCCGCCCTCGCCTATAACCTCCTCGCCGTTTTTGACGGTGAGTTTTTTTATAACTCCGTCGCACGCAGCCACTATGTCGCATGGCTTACTTTTGTCAATGACGTTGGGCGGTATTATCTGCTCATAAATTTCCACCCGCGCCTTTGCGCCCTCGATATATACCCACGCCCACGCGATATTGTCCGTATTAGTGATTATTTCGCGCTTCATGGTCATACCGTCAGGCAGCTTGCTCTTACGCCCTCCGCTTTTTACTCCCATGCTGTCAAGCGTTTCGACTATGCTGTTTATATCGCTGTTTTCCACGCCGTTAATCTCAACAAGCCATATAAACCGAGTTGACAGCGCGCATAAGATAATCGCCGCCATAACGGACGCGAGAAAAACATATCTTTTTCGGTAAGACCGAGCGGTATATATAAGTCCGCGCTTATCAAGCACCTCCACCCTGACGCGGCACTTTCTCGCGACGGAGCGTATCCTCAAAAAGCCGCTCACGGGAACTGTCATTTCAATACCGTTTTCGCGGGGCAGAGTGTTCCATACGCTTATTCCGCGCCGAACGCATATATTGAGAAACCGTTCCGCGCCTCTGCCGTATATTCTTATTATAACATACCCGCGCAGAAATTGAAAGAACTTATTGAACATTTTTTACTCCCTTTTTTCATATTTGGTATTCAACGCCCGCGAAAACGCCCGAAATAAGCACATCTTCAAGGCGTATGCGCTGTATGACTAGGTTTTTGCCCCGTATCCTGACGATACCCATAGCGGTGGAAATCCGTATTTCTCCGTCTGTATAAGTAAGCACTCCCTTATGGTTTTCTATATATATTTCTTTATCGCCCGATATTGTCAGACGGGGAATATTCATAATAACATCCTTAGGCACACCCCACGCATCCGCGATCGTCTCAGAAAAGCGTTTTTTCATCTACATCAGCTCCCGAATATAATTTATGAAAATCAAACTGTTTTAAGTACAAATTACCGTCTATCTCAATTTATATTTTTTGATGAAAAAAATGCGGATACAAATAAATATCCACCCGCTATGCGAGTGGATATTTATTTGTATTCGTTTACGCGAATTTCTTTTTTATGATTATGTCCACGTTCTTGCCGATAACGCCTACAATAACGTCGTCCGCGAGGTTGGCGATTATGGATTTTTCAAGCTCATCCCATTCTTCTCCGTCCTTGTTGCCGCCGGCACATTCCTTATAGCTGCTTAAAGACCACGCGTGGAGCCATTTGTCATCATACATATTTGCCGTGCACGCGCCCATATCGTAGAAGTCGTAATACTCTGCTCCGCCCGTTATCCCGGACGTTTCCATATATCCGTCGAGCATACCCTCGGCGACAAGCCTTATCTTGTTTATAATGCCCTTTGACGCGGCGTTTTTGCCGGACTTTGAAAGGGAGAGGATATCCTCCTTGTCGAACATCGACAGGCGCTCCGCCTTTATGGACGCGTGAAGCTCGAAGTCATTGCCTTCATTTTCAATCCAGAACCTGCCGTCGCCGACCTCCAGAAGCTCGGGTAACATTCCCACAAGTTCCTCCGCGAGGAGCCTAAGCTGCAAAGCCGGTTTCTTGGGAAGCTTATTGTACTCGGCGGACTTTTCAACCTCGGCGAATATCGCGTCAAATGTCGCCTTGTCTCTTGAAATCGTACAAATATCAGTCTTCATAATTCATTCCTTCTTTCTGTTGTTTATGAGTTTAAAGCCATTACAAGCTTTAAAATATTTTTATTGTTTTCATATTTGTAATCCATGCTTTCGGTCATTTTCTTTACCATGAAGATACCCAGACCGCCTATCTGCCGTTCTTCGGCGGACAGCGTTATGTCGGGGTCCTCCTTTTCGAGCGGATTATACGGCTCGCCGTCGTCCTCAAACATCAAATTCAGCCTGTTTGCTTCTATCGAATAAGAAATATGCGCCGTTTTCGCCTTGCTGTAATTTATGATATTCGAGGCTATCTCGTCAATCGCTATGCTGACCTTGCTTGAAATTTTCGGGAGCACGTCGAGCTTAGACGTAAGCTGCTGCGCGAAATCGCTTACCGCGGCGCCCGCGTCCTTACCGGGTATAAACGAAAGCTTATTGCCGCCCTTTATGAAGTTGAGGCGGAAGCTCACCATTGTGATGTCGTCAAACTGAGGCGCGTCGCCGACGAAGCGGTCTATGTCACGTTTTACGGCTTCACACAGAGATTTTACTTCCATGTCGTTTTTGCCAAGCGAGTTTAAGAGATTTATAAGTCTCTCCTCGCCGTAAAGCTTGTCGTCCTTGTCGGTCGCCTCGGTAACGCCGTCGGTGTAAAGGTAAATTTGGTCGCCGGGAGAAAGCTGTATTTCGGTCTTTCTGTACTTAATACCCTCCATACCGGCGAGAACGAAGCCCGCGCGCTGCTTCTCGTAATCGAATTTGCCGTTTGCTCGCTTTATAACGGGCGGATTGTGTCCCGCGTTCGCGACGCTCATAATACCGGTTTTTAAATCAACTATCGCCATCCACGCCGTCACGAACATGCCCGCGTCGTTGTTTTCGCAAAGCTTCGCGTTTGCTTGGGTGAATATGTCGTCAACGCCCATGCCGCTTTCGGCAAGGTCCTTTATAATGGTCTTAGCCTTCATCATAAACATTGCCGCAGGGATACCCTTGCCCGACACGTCCGCTATAAGGAACGCGATCGTCGAGTCGTCGAGCATGTAGAAGTCGTAGAAATCGCCGCCGACCTCTTTCGCCGTGTTCATTTGAGCGTATATGTCAAATTCCTTGCGGTTCGGGTAAGGCGGGAATACCGACGGAAGAGCCGAATACTGGATTTGCTTCGCAAATTCAAGCTCCGCGTCAATACGCGCCTCCGCTTCGGAGATGTAGCGCTTCAAAGTATTAACCGTGGAGTTAATATCGTCCGACAGCGACGCAAATTCCTCGTTGTCGCGCACGTCGACCGTAACGTCGAGGTTGCCGTTCGTGATTTTCGACAATACGCGGTTTACCTCGGTCAGATTGTCTATTATAAGCTTCTTTATCAGGAAGTAAACCAAAATGAACAGAGCCGCGAAAATCAGCACTTCCATGAACGAGCTTAAATATACCGAAACGTCGCGCATAAACAGCGCCTCTTCCTCGCCGATCACTCCGACAATATAGTAGCCCTCCGCGTATTCGTATTCCACGAGGTGCGGCTTGCCGTTAAAGTCGGTGCTGAATATAGTGTTTTCCGCGTTATTTTCGGGATCAATCCTGATACCGATACTGGCAAGGTTGTAGCCGGTGTAATCCGTTCCCTCGCTCACTATGTTCCATTCGTCGTCGCATATAACGATACAACCGTTTTCGCCTATGTGGCGGTTTGTCGCTATTTTTTTAACGGTGCTGTCAATATCGGCGCGGAACTCGGTAGCGTCGTAGCCGACCTGTAAAAATCCGCCTTCTTGGAGCGTCACGCCCGCGTATTTGTACGCAACGCTGCTGTCGTAGGACTGCGGTCGGTACTCCTGCGCGAACGATTTCTGCGTGCCGTCAAGGAGCACAAGAAATTCCGCCGACTGCTCGCCGCTCGCCATATCAAAGCCGATGTAGCGCGGAACGTTTGTGTTTACGATTATGCCGTTATCGTCAACGATATGAATTTCAGCGACGTTGTACTTGTCCGCAAGCGATTGCAGAAAAGCCGCGCTTTTATCGCTTGACGCCGAGTATTCGCTCTTTATAAGATTTGTTTTTTCGAGCAGGTTCTCGTCCGACGTGTCGTGAATATCCTGATCAACGTCGTCGATGCTCGTCTTAATTACCGTTTCCGTTTCCGTGTTGGACATTTGACTTTGCAGCATATACGTATATGTGCTCGTCAAAACGTACGCCACGACGATACATATAAGCAGCCACGTCTGGAACGTGCGGGAAATATGTCTTTTACCGAACTGCGCGGCGTCCCTGTCCTTGCCGAGCAGTGATATTACGAGCACCGCCGCGCCGACCGAAAAGCCGTTGCAGAGCATCATCGGCAGCGAGCATATTTTTACGAAATTAAACGCGGTGCCGGGGTCGTTGGCGTTCGTGAAGAAAATCATCAGCATATGTATAATTTCCATCAGCATACCTATGGCGACACCGTAAATCCAGCCCGGCTTTTTGTCGTCAAACATGAATTTCCGAAGCGCCGCCGCGATAAATCCCGCAAGCGCCGTGGAAATCGAGCACGCAAGCTGCGTGTACGTTCCCGTAAGTCCGAAGAACGCGGAGATGTATCGGTACAGTCCGCCTATGATACCGGCGATAATAGCGGCGGGCGCGCCGAAAATAAGTCCGGCGCACAGCGGAGCCGCGTCGCGTACGTTCATAATCGTACCGTCGCCGATGTCCACGCCCGCAAATCTTGTACTCGCGAACGCAGCCATAGCGCCGAAGAGAATACCTATAATTATCTGCTTCTTTTTATATCCTATCCGTCCGAACGCGGTCTTTTTCTCGGCGATATAGATAAGTACCGCCAAAATCGCGTTGTACAGAGCCGTTAAAATAAGTGTAAAAACCATTTGGTACACTTCCTTTTATTAAATTACTCGATTGTGAGAATATCAGCGAAGCCGGTAATATCAAATACTTCCATAATCGTCTCGTTCACGCCGGTAATTTTCATACTGCCCTTTGTGTTCATAATTTTCTGAGCTTTTAAGAGTACGCGAAGTCCCGCCGACGAAATGTATTCGAGGTCGGTAAAGTCGAAGCAAAGCTCGGTCGCGCCGCTAAGTGATGAGTCGAGAGCTGCCTCGAGGTCGGGCGCTGTTACAGTGTCAAGTCTGCCCGATAATGCGAGCGTTAATTTGCCGTTTTCGTTTGTTTGTTTGATTGTCATTTTATATCTCTCCTTAATTTATATTTTACATTTTTTGCCGTGCGGCAATCAGAATTTCACCGCGCCTATTAAGTTCTTCGCGTTCGGGAAGAAGGTTTGTCTGCTTATGTTAATAAGCTTTTCCTTTAGCTGCTGCGGATTATTCTTGTTCACGGCTGACGCGACGGTGAATTTCATCATTCCGAAAGCCGTTAAAAGACCGTTCATCTTCTTAAGTCCGTCTTCTCCGAGAGAGCCGAATCGCGCCTTTATCATATCGTTCCACAGTCTTACACCGGTGTCGTAGTCTATGCCCATTATCTGCACCGACCTTTGGGGCGCTCTGCTTCCGGCAATCACGTGCGTGAGAGCCATGCC
>CANQQW010000037.1 GCA_947626075.1 uncultured Clostridia bacterium | reverse complement strand
GCGCCGGAAAAGATTAACGGCAAACGGACGCAGCAAATCGACATCTATTACGACTTGGTAGGATTTCTGCCAATGTCGCTGTTTCAAACAGAAGCGAGGAATGACGCAGCATAAGCTGCGCCATTCCCCGAAAACATATCTTACTGTTTTATCTCACGCCACCATACGGCTGTCTTTTTTTACGCGCGCTTTTACTTACTTTCCGCGTCATTTTTTATATACCCCGTAATTTTTTCAATCACGCGTATCGGCGCGTCCTGCGCCGTACCCCATTCCATATCCTTGTTGCGGTAGTCGAATTTAAGCGTGAATTTATGTATATCGTCCTGTATACGCGAAAGCTCCGCGCTCTGCTTCTCAAACAGCGCCGACAAAAACTGCGCCGCCTGCGCGTCTTTCAAGGACTTTTCCGCCATACCCGCTATCATACGCATATGCTTAAGACACACGCCCTTGGACTTGTCAAATTTTTCTTTGAACTCGCCGTCGTTCGCCCACATATACAAAAGCACATCGGCGTAACGCTCCATAGTGTAATTTATTTTGTCACATACCACGCAGCCGCGCTCGATTTCTCCGATGCGTTCCGTGACCGCCGCGGCAAACGTGTCCGCGCCGGTTTTCTTAAAGAGACCGCCTTTAGCCGCGCCGAGCGATTTCGCGTCTTTCGACAGCTTATCGAGCTCTTTGCGCACCTCTTCCAAATGCGTGTCCAAAATAAGCGCGAGCGGCAGTTTGCTTTGCATATCGAAAAGCATTGAAAAATGACGGTTGCAAAATCCTTTCTTATTTGAATTTTCCCTAAAGTCAGGCTCCATCATCGCCGCGCCGAGCGTATAATCGAGCGTTTCACGTTCCAAATTCTTCTCCAAAAAGCACATGGGACACTCGCAGTCGGTGTCATAGGCTTCATTTACAGGTATCGTATATATTTTTTCTTTCACTGTTATCACCTCATATATAATTTTACCATTTACCGCGCGCATTTTCAAGAGTTTGAGACACAATATATGGTATCTTTATCAAAAAATTAGCCTGAAAAAACATATTTTTTGTGCGTTTGTTTAAAAAAGTATACAAATTTCACCGTTAAACTAATTAAATTTCATAAAAAATAATTTTTTTTATCATAAGTTCTTTAAAACAAACAAAAAATATGCTATAATACCGTTAGCTTGCATAATCTGCAAAAAACGGAAACAATGTTATAAAATAACACTGTATAAAATTAATAAAAACGAATGGGAGGACTTTACCATGACAGAAAACAAGACAGTTCTTGCATGGCTTGACGAAATGGCAGCCATGTGTCAGCCGGACGAAATCGTTTGGATTGACGGAAGCGAGGAACAGCTTGACGCGCTGAGAGCGGAAGCGGTCGCGACAGGCGAAATGATTAAACTTAACGAGGAGAAACTGCCCGGCTGTCTCTACCACAGAACAGCCCCCAACGACGTTGCGCGCGTGGAGGACAGAACCTTTATCTGCACGCCGACCGAGGAGGAAGCGGGACCGATAAACAACTGGATGGCGCCCGACGAGATGTACGCCAAATTAAAGGCGCTTTACACCGGCTCGATGAAAGGCAGAACGATGTACGTGATCCCGTATTCAATGGGACCCGTAGGCTCGCCGTTCTCAAAGATAGGTATCGAGCTTTCGGACAGTATCTATGTTGTACTCAACATGGCTATCATGACGAGAGTGGGACAAAAGGTACTTGATCAGCTCGGCAGCGACCCTGACGCTGAATTTATAAAGTGCCTGCACGCGAAAAAGGACGTAAATCCCGACGACAGATACATCGTGCAGTTCCCGCAGGATAACACGATATGGTCGATAAACTCCGCTTACGGCGGCAACGTGCTGCTCGGCAAGAAGTGCTTCGCGCTCCGTATAGCGTCATACCTCGGCAAGAATCAGGGCTGGATGGCAGAGCATATGCTTATATTGGGTCTTGAAAATCCGCAGGGCGAGGTTAAGTACATCTGCGCGGCGTTCCCGTCGGCTTGCGGCAAGACGAACCTCGCAATGCTCATACCGCCCGAGTATTTGAAGAAGCAGGGCTACAAGGTATGGACTGTCGGCGACGATATTTCATGGCTCAACATCGGACCCGACGGCAGACTTTACGCGATTAACCCCGAATCGGGCTTCTTCGGCGTAGCTCCCGGCACGAGCGTAAAGACAAACTTCAACGCGCTCGAATCGACAAAGAAGAACACAATCTTCACAAACGTTGCTATAAATAACGACGATATGACAGTTTGGTGGGAGGGTCTTGACAAGAACCCGCCCGTAAACGCGACCGAGTGGAAAGGCGCTAAGGTAAACGGTCCCGAGTACATTGCGGAGGGTAATAACCTCGCTCACCCGAACTCGAGATTTACGGCTCCCGCTGTAAACTGCCCGTGCATCTCGTCCGAATTTGAGAATCCGCAGGGCGTTCCCGTTGACGCTATCATATTCGGCGGCAGACGCGCGAAGTGCGCTCCGCTGGTATATCAGTCAAGAGACTGGCAGCACGGCACGTTCGTCGGCGCTACAATGGCGTCCGAGACGACGGCGGCGGCAGCCGGCGCTGTAGGCGTTGTACGCCGCGACCCGATGGCTATGAAGCCGTTCGTGGGCTACAATATGGCTGATTACTGGGGTCACTGGATTGAGATGGGTAAGAAGCTCGGCGACAAGGCTCCGAAGATTTTCCATGTAAACTGGTTCAGAAAGGACGACGACGGCAACTTCATGTGGCCCGGCTTCGGCGACAACATGAGAGTGCTTTTGTGGATACTCGACCGTTGCGCGGGCAAGGTTGATGCGGTTGACTCTCCGATAGGCTACCTGCCCAAGCCCGAGGATATAGACATTACAGACCTCGATATGACCGTTGACGACGTTAAGGCGCTCCTTACGGTCGACAAGGCTGAATGGCTTAAGGACGTTGAGGACCCCGACACGGGTATCAAGCAGTACTTCGCTCAGTTCGGCGACAGACTTCCGAAAGAAATGGCGGACGAACTCAATAAGCTCGAAGCTAACCTTTCAAAGTAATCTCTGAAAGAAAAATGACACTCAAAAAAGCGAAAAGATGACCAAAATCATCTTTCCGCTTTTTTTATTGTTTCATCTATTTGCGCTCTGCGAATATTTTCCGTAATTTTGCACATTCTAATCGTAAAACCTGCGAAAGGATGAACAAAATGATAGAACAAGACACAATAAAGCTCCTGCGCGAATGTGACGCGGGCGTAAAAATGGGCGTAGCCTCGATCAACGAAACCATGGACTACGTAAAGGACGGCGAGCTGAAGCAAAACCTGTCCGACTGCAAGGAGAAACACGAGGAACTGCGCTCGGAAATAGAAACGTCGCTTGCTCGCTACCGCGACGACGGAAAAGAGCCGAATCCTATGGCAAAAGGCATGTCGTGGATAAAAACAAACGCCATGCTTATGGCTAAGGACAGCGACCAAACCGTTGCCGACCTCATTACCGACGGCTGCAACATGGGCGTAAAGACGCTGAATAAATATCTGAACCGTTATAAGGCTGCGGACGAAAACTCAAAGGACATCGCAAAACGACTTATAAACCTCGAACAAAATCTCGCGATGAACATACGCTCTTTCCTCTAAATAATCACACCACACCCCCGGACACGCGTTCTTTTTCGTAAATATGATTTTTCGTTCATGATTAGAGTTTTTTTCGCATTAATTACGGTACATGTATTCAAAAAAAGGCGGCGTTTATGACAAATAAGCGCCGTTTTTTCGTTTATATCTTGTATATTAATATAATTTAATATAATTTAAGGCAC
This sequence comes from uncultured Clostridia bacterium, assembly GCA_947626075.1. Classification (GTDB taxonomy): domain Bacteria; phylum Bacillota; class Clostridia; order UBA1381; family UBA1381; genus Hominilimicola. The sequence continues at coordinate 16,478 of CANQQW010000037.1, read as the reverse complement.
AAATTAGCGTAAAATGCTTGATTATTTTAACACTTTGTGAGATAATATTCAACGGAAAATAACGCTGCGGGGGATAGTATGAGAAAGGTAGACACGACTGTAAAATACGTTGAAAGCGGCTCGGTTGCCGACCTTGCGGGCATTAGACCGGGCGACGTTCTCGTAAGCGTGAACGGCTGCAAGTTTCATGACATTCTTGAGTATCGTTACCTTATATCCGAGTACGAGCTTACTCTCGAAATCCTAAAAAATGGCGTAAACACTGAGTTTGTGACGGTTGAGAATAATTATGAGGACTTGGGGATTGAGTTTTCCGAGGGACTTATCGACGAAGCGCAGAGCTGTACAAACAAATGTATTTTCTGCTTTATTGACCAGCTCCCAAAAGGTATGCGCGAGACGGTCTACTTTAAGGACGACGACACGCGTCTCTCATTTTTGCAGGGTAACTATGTAACGCTGACAAACCTTTCCGACGAGGAAATAGAAAGCCTTATAAAAATGCGCGTATCCCCGATAAATGTAAGCGTACACGCGACTGAACCCTCGCTTCGCCGCATGATGCTCAATAACCGTTTTGCGGGGAAATGCCTTGATATAATGAAGCGTTTTGCGAAAAACGGCATCTGCATGAACTGTCAGATTGTCCTGTGCCCCGACATCAACGACGGCGAACATTTAAAACGTACCCTCATGGATTTGGGAGCGCTGTACCCGAACGTAAACAGCATTTCCGTAGTACCTGTAGGACTTACGCGATACCGCGGCGGACTTTACCCGATAAAGCCGTTTACAAAGGAAACAAGCGCGGAAACTGTGCGTTTCGTGGAGAGTATGCAAAAGGAATTTCTTGAAAAATACGGAACGCGTCTTGTATACCTGTCGGACGAATTCTATATAAACTCCGATATTCCCATACCCGACGCCGACTGCTATGAAGGCTTTCCCCAGCTTGAAAACGGCGTGGGACTTGTCGCGAGTATGAAAGAGGAATTTGACGGCGCGATGCGGCTTGTAAAGCCTAAAAAGCGTACAAGACATGTTGCCGTGGCTACGGGTGAAATCGCGTATGAGTTTATAAAGGGACTTGCGGAAACAATAGAGAGACAGTGCGCGGGTGTAAAAATAGATGTATACCCGGTAAAAAACAACTTTTTCGGCGGCGGAGTAAGCGTTTCGGGACTTGTCTGCGGCTGTGATATAATCACCGAGCTGAAAGAGAAGCTTAACGCCGACACGCTTTGCATACCCGATAGTATGCTGCGCGGCGACGATAATATCTTCCTTGACGATACAACGGTTGAAGATGTTGAAAAAGCGCTTAATGTTAAGGTGGTACCCGTAATGAACGATGGATATGAATTTGTGGAAAAAATACTCGGAGAGGAATTGGAGTTTTAAAATATGAAACCGATAGTGGCGATAGTCGGCAGACCGAACGTTGGCAAGTCGACTCTGTTTAATAAAATAACGGGTAAACGGATAAGTATTGTTGAGGATACTCCGGGCGTGACGCGCGACAGGATATTTTCCGACGCGGTATGGCTCGACAAACACTTTACGCTTATCGATACCGGCGGAATCGAGCCGGCGTCGAAAGACGAAATACTTGTACAAATGCGCCGTCAGGCTCAGCTTGCGATAGAAATGGCGGACGTGGTAGTGCTCATGGTAAACGTAAAGGACGGAGTTACAGCGAACGACCGTGACGTTGCGCAGATGCTTTTAAAAGCAAAAAAAGAGATAGTCCTTGCGGTAAATAAGGTTGATAACATAGGCGATGTGCCTCTTGAGTTTTATGAGTTCTACAACCTGGGGCTCGGCGACCCGATAGCCGTTTCTTCAACGCACGGCTTGGGCGTGGGAGATTTGCTTGACGAGGTAACGAAAAGGTTCCCTCAGGGCGCGGACACGTCGGAGGACGAGGACGAAATACGTGTTGCGGTAATAGGTAAGCCTAACGCGGGCAAATCGTCGCTGATAAATAAGATTTTGGGCGAGGACAGAGTTATAGTAAGCGACGTGGCGGGTACAACGCGCGACGCTATCGACTCGCATTACGAAAAGGACGGCGACAAGTTTTTGTTCATCGACACCGCGGGAATGAGAAAACGCGGCAGAATAGACGAAACTGTTGAACGCTACAGCGTTGTGCGCTCGCTTGCCGCGATAGACCGCTCCGACGTTTGTGTTATAATGATTGACGCAAGCGAGGGGATTACCGAGCAGGACACGAAAATTGCGGGCTACGCTCACGAGCAGGGCAGGGCGTGTATTTTTGCGGTAAACAAATGGGATATAGTCGACAAGGACGACAAGACGATGAAAAACTTTTCCATGGACGTAAGAGAAAAATTTGCGTTTATGTCCTACGCCGAGATTATATTTATAAGCGCAAAAACGGGGCAGCGGGTGGACAAGCTCCTTGATATGATAAAGGCTGTAAATGAACAGCATAAGCGCAGAATTAAAACCGGCATGCTGAACGACGTGCTGAATGAGGCTATAGCCAAGCAGCAGCCGCCGTCGGACAGGGGCAGACGGCTCAAGGTCTATTACGGCACTCAAGCCTCCGCCGCTCCGCCTACATTTATACTGTTTGCAAACTCAAAGAAATTATTCCATTACTCCTACCTGCGGTTTATAGAAAATCAGGTGAGGGAAGCATTTGGCTTTGAAGGCACGCCGATAAGGTTTATAGTAAGAGAAAAGAATGAAAAAAAGATGTAAACGGGGAGAATTGTTATGACCAAGTTTATTTGTATTGCAGCCGTCGCGATAGTATCGTACCTAGTCGGCTCGGTTAATTTTTCTATACTGATTTCAAAGGCGATAAGCGGCAAGGATATACGTGAAAGCGGCTCCGGCAACGCGGGCGCTACGAATATGCTCCGCACGCACGGTAAGAAATTTGCTGTTATCACGCTTATATGCGATATTGCAAAAGGTGTTCTGGCTGTTGTGTTAGCCTATGTCACGGCGCTTTATCTATGGGCAGATTCCACAACGCTTGAAATGATTCACTCCGGTTCATATGCGATAAACACATCAGTCGTTAATGATACGCTATGCGAAGCGCTTCCGTACATAGCCGGACTGTTGGTTATGCTCGGACACTGTTTCCCGGTGTTCTTCGGCTTTAAGGGAGGCAAAGGCGTCGCGACGGCGCTGGGTGTGGTAATGACGCTTGACTGGAAGATCGGACTTATCGTTGCGGCGTTCGCCATACTCATTATGGCAATTACAAGGTACGTTTCGCTCGGATCGGTACTGGGCTGTGTATCTTACATATTGATAGATGGAACGCGAATACTGATGAAAGAACCGGTGAATACGGTGTGCTTTGTATGCGCAGTGCTGCTTGGCGCACTGATCATACTCCGCCACCACGCAAATATAAAACGGCTGATAAACGGAACGGAAAATAAACTAAGCTTTACCGATAAATAGGGAGGTTGTGCATATGAAAATCGCCGTAATAGGCTCCGGGGGCTGGGGTACGGCAATTGCCGTACTGCTTGCGAAGAGAGGACACGACATTTACCTCTGGTCATGGATACAGGAGGAAACGGACAGACTGCGCCGCGACCGTGAGAACAAAGAATTTCTGCCCGGAATAAAATTCCCCGAAAATATTTACTGTACGCACGATATGGGCGAATGTGTAAAAGACGCGGAGCTTGTAATAACGGCTGCTCCGTCTCCCGCGACCCGTACCACCGCGAAACAGCTCTCTCCGCTCGTGAAAGAGGGACAGAAAATAGTAAACATATCCAAAGGACTTGAAGAAGGTACGCTTTTAAGACTTTCCGAGGTTTATAAGCAGGAAATCCCGCAGGCGGATATATCCGTAATGAGCGGACCGTCGCACGCGGAGGAGGTGTCGCGCGGACTTCCGACGACAAACGTTGTGGCTTCGGAAAATAAGGAGACGGCTAAGCTTATACAGGACGTTTTCATGGGCGATATGTTCCGCGTATACACTTCGACCGATATGACGGGCGTGGAGCTTGGCGGCGCGCTCAAAAACGTAATCGCGCTGTGCGCGGGTATCAGTGACGGCTTGGGCTACGGCGACAACACGAAAGCGGCGCTTATAACGCGCGGACTTGCGGAAATCGCGCGGCTCGGCAAAGCTATGGGCGCGGACGAGAGGACGTTTATGGGACTTTCGGGTATAGGCGATTTGATAGTGACCTGCACGAGTATGCATTCGCGCAACCGCAGAGCCGGCATACTTTTGGGACAGGGAAAGAGCCTTGCGGAAACGCTTGAAAGCGTTCATATGGTGGTTGAGGGCGTAAACACAGCCACAGCCGCGTATGAAATGGCGAAGAAATATAATGTTGAAATGCCTATCGTAGAGGAGGCGTACAACATATTATATAACGGTAAAAACGCAAAGGAAGCCGTGCTTCGGCTTATGACCCGCGAAAAAAGGGAAGAAGTTTAATGCTGAGCGTTTTTGGAAGGAGCAAATAATTTAAAATGAATGTTGTAATTGTAGGCGGAGGAAAAATCGGAAGAAAGCTCGTGGAGGACTTTAACAACGAGGGCAGCAACGTCATTCTTATAGATATTAAGCCATCCGTGTGCGAACAGGTGGAGGAAAGCTATGACGTCAGATGCGTGAACGGTAACGGAACGTCGCTCGAAACGCTTAACGACGCGGAGGTAAGACGCGCAGACTTGTTTATAGCCGTAACCGAAAATGACGAAAACAACGCGCTCTCTGCCGTAATGGCAAAAAAACTCGGCGCCGAGCGCTGCGTGGCGAGAGTAAGGAACAGGATATACTTTAAGCAGCTCGACTTTATGAGAAGTGCTTTGGGTATAGACCTTATAGTCAATCCCGAGTACGCAACGGCGAGCGAAATATCGAGAATACTCCGTTTCCCCGCGGCGATGAACACGGAAACATTCGCGAAAGGACGCATAGAGCTTATTGAGTTTAACGTGGGCGAGGATAACGCGCTTTGCGGCAAGGCAATATACGAAATATACAAAAAATATAAAATCAAGGTGCTTATATGCGCCGTACAGCGCGAGAATGACGTGTATATACCTAACGGCGACTTTGTAATCAAAGCGGGAGATAAGCTGCACATAACCGCGTCGCACAGCGATTTGTCGCAGTTTATGCGTGAAATAGGCGTAATACAGAAGAAACTCAAATCGGTAATACTGATAGGCGGCGGACGCATATCTTTCTACCTCGCGAGACTTCTCCTTGAAAGCGGTATGCAGGTAAAAATAATAGAGAGCAACATGGAACGCTGTCAGGAGCTTGCGGAATACCTGCCGAAAGCTGACGTTGTATGCGGCGACGGCACGGACAGAAACGTGCTTTCTGAGGAGGGTATTGACAGAGTTGACGCGCTCGTCGCGCTTACGGGCATAGACGAGGAAAACATGATAATATCCATGTATGCGAAAACGAGAAATGTTGATAAAATTGTCACAAAGGTAAACCGTATCTCATTTTCCGACCTTATGGAAAATTCGGGAGTGTACAGCATTGTAACGCCGAAGAATATAACGGCGGACATGATAATACGTTACGCGCGCGCGATGAACTCAGCAAAGGACACGGAAATAGTGACGCTGTACCGCATAGTAGATAATCGGGCGGAGGCTATGGAATTTATAGTCAATAAGGAGTCGGAGCTTACGGCGAAGCCGCTATCACAGATAAAGATTGACAAGAATATCCTTATAGCGGCAATTATGAGGAACAACAAGGTATTCGTACCCGACGGAAACAGTCAGATTGCCGTAGGAGACACTGTTGTGGCAGTGACGACAAAGCCGCTTACAACGCTTAGCGACATACTTGCATAGGAAAGGACAGTAGCTTATGAATCTCAGAATGATAGCGTACTCGGTGGGGCGTATTTTAACGGTCATAGCAGCCACAATGCTTCTGCCGCTTTTTCTGTCGGTATACTATAAAGAGGGAATAGCCATAGCGTACCTGGTACCGATAATCATATCGGTAGTTATCGGAACGATAGTGTCCTTGAAAGCGCCAAAGGATAAGGGGCTGTACGTCAGGGAAGGTATGGTAATAGTGGCGCTCGGCTGGATTTTAATATCACTCGCGGGCGCGCTGCCGTTTTATATAAGCGGCGCAATACCGAACTTTATAGACTGCTTCTTTGAAACCGTCTCGGGATTTACGACCACCGGCTCAACAATACTCGCCGATGTGGAGACGATGAACCGCAGCCTGCTGTTTTGGCGCAGCTTCACGCACTGGCTCGGCGGTATGGGTGTGCTTGTGTTCACAATGGCGATACTTTCCGCAAAGGACACGCGCACCACTTATATGATGCGCGCCGAGATGCCCGGACCTGTAGTGGGAAAGCTGGCAAGCAAATGGCAGTTTTCCATACGCATACTGTACATGATATATATAACGCTTACCGCGCTTGAAACAATATTTTTACTTATCGGCGGTATGCCCCTGTTCGACAGTATAGTACATGCCTTCGGTACGGCAGGCACGGGCGGATTCGGTATTAAAAATACATCTATCGGCTACTATGACAGCGCGTATATAGACTATGTTATAGCAATATTTATGATGATGTTCGGCGTCAATTTCAACATATACTACTTGTTTATAATACGTAAATTCTCACAGGTGCGCGGCAATGATGAAATTAAATGGTATTTGGGCGTTATAGCCGCCGCGACCGTGATTATAATGCTTAATATATTGCCGATTTACCATACGGTCGCAAACGCGCTTAGATACTCGTTTTTTCAGGTATCGTCTATCGTTACCACAACAGGTTACTCGACAGCCGACTTTGTGCAATGGCCGATGCTGTCACAGATTATACTTACGCTTTTGATGCTGATGGGCGGCTGCGCCGGCTCTACCGGCGGCGGTATAAAGGTAATACGCGTAGTCATACTCTTAAAAACCGCGTACCACGCCATCAGAAAGGCGGCAAGCCCGAGAAGCGTACTGTCGGTCAAGACGGACGGTAAAAGCGTCGAAGACACAGTGGTACACGGCGTACTTGCGTACTTTGTGGTATATATGCTGTTTATGGGCATATCGATCCTTATAGTCAGCCTCGACAATATGGATTTCGCGACCACGGTAACATCGGTAATATCCGTTACGAACAATATCGGACCGGGACTTTCGGTAGTCGGACCGATGGGTAATTACAGCGGCTTTTCAGCCTTATCAAAAATAGTTATGTCAATAGACATGCTTGCGGGCAGACTGGAACTGTACCCCATACTTCTGCTTTTCTCACCGCGTATATGGAAAAGGAACTGATTACGTTACAACAAGGACGACGCAAACGCGCCGCCCTTGTTTTTTGCGCAGTTTAACTTTGTTTTAAAAGCTGAAAATGCCGCGTGCCAGCGTGTATTTTTTATATAGTATTAACAAAGAATAAAATTAAAGGTAAAAACATATTGACAAAAGTTTAACAATCTTATATAATGTATTATCGGAAGATTGATAAAAAAATAACGATATTTTTTATCGATTGCATATAAATATAATTAACCATTATTCAGGAGGAATTATTATGGCGGAAGTAAATGTAAACGAAATGATTGACGGCTATGTCAAGAATGCGCGCAAGGCGCTCGAGGAGTTTATGAGCTTTGACCAGGAGAAAATCGACGCTATCGTGAAGGCGATGACGCTTGCCGGACTTGACAAGCACATGGAGCTTGCGAAAATGGCTGTCGAGGAAACCGGCAGAGGCGTATACGAGGACAAAATAACAAAGAATATGTTCGCTACCGAGTACGTGTATCACTCGATAAAGAATGAGAAAACCGTAGGTATAATCGAGGAAAACGACCTTGAGGACTACGAGGTTATAGCCGAGCCGGTAGGCGTGGTATGCGGCGTAACGCCCGTTACAAATCCGACGTCAACGACGCTTTTTAAGGCGCTTATCTGTATCAAGTCCAGAAATCCGATAATCTTCGGCTTTCACCCCGCCGCGCAGAAATGCAGCGTTGCGGCGGCTAAGGTCGTGCTTGAAGCTGCGGTTGCGGCGGGCGCGCCCGAAAATTGTATACAGTGGATTGAATACCCGTCTATAGAGGCGACAAACGCGCTCATGAATCATCCCGGCGTAGCTACGGTACTCGCTACCGGCGGCAGCGGTATGGTTAAGGCGGCGTATTCGACGGGTAAGCCGGCGCTCGGCGTAGGACCGGGCAATGTGCCGTGCTATATTCACAAGAGCGCGGATTTGGAACAGGCGGTAAACGATTTGATACTTTCCAAGACGTTTGACAACGGTATGATTTGCGCGTCCGAACAGGCGGCGATCGTTGATAAGTCTATCGCGTCAAAATTTGAAAGGCTGATGAAAAAGTACGGCTGTTACTTCCTTAAAGACGACGAAATCAAGAAAGTAAGCGACTATTGCATAAACAGCGAAAAGGGCGCGGTAAATCCCGATATTGTCGGTAAGAGCGCGTCATGGATAGCGGAAAACGCGGGCGTAAACGTACCCGACGGAACGAAAATACTTCTTGCGAAGCTCGACGGAGTAGGACCCGAGTATCCGCTTTCAAGAGAGAAGTTAAGCCCTGTGCTTGCGTACTTTATTGTTGACGGCGCGGACGACGGTATAGACCGCGCGGAAGAAATGGTAATGTTCCACGGAATGGGACACTCCGCCGTTATACACGCGAAAGACAAAGAGGTTATAGACAAATTTGCCGATAGAATGAAGGCAAGCCGTCTTATCGTAAACTCACCGTCGTCACACGGCGCTATAGGAGACATCTACAACTCAAACATACCGTCTCTGACGCTCGGCTGCGGCAGCTACGGCGGCAACAGCGTAAGCGGCAACGTTACGACAATGAATCTGATAAACCGGAAAAGAGTCGCGAAGAGGAGAGTTAATATGCAGTGGTTCAAGGTACCCGATAAGATATATTTTGAAAATAACTCGATCCAGTATTTGGAGAAGATGCCTAATATTTCAAGAGCGTTCATCGTAACAGACCCGGGTATGGTTTCTCTGGGCTATGTGGATAAGATACTTTACTACCTGAGAAAGAGACCCGATCACGTTCACTGTGAGATATTCTCGGACGTTGAGCCGGACCCGTCCATAGAGACGGTACAAAACGGCGCAAAGATGATGGACGAATTTAAGCCCGATGTGATAATCGCGTTGGGAGGCGGCAGCGCTATGGACGCGGCTAAAGGCATGTGGCTGTTCTATGAACACCCTGACGTTGACTTTAACTCGCTCAGACTGCGTTTCCTCGATATAAGAAAGCGCGCGTTTAAGTTCCCGAAGATGAGAAATAAGGCGCAGCTTGTGGCTATACCCACAACGTCGGGAACAGGCTCCGAGGTTACGAGCTTCGCCGTTATTTCCGACAAGAAGAATAACATGAAGTACCCGCTTGCCGACTATGAGCTAACGCCGAATGTTGCCATTATCGACCCGCAGTTTGTAATGTCGCTGCCTAAGAGCGCGACGGCTGACACAGGTCTTGACGTGCTGACGCACGCTATAGAAGCGTATGTGTCGGTTATGGCTTCCGACTATACCGACGGTCTCGCTATTAAGGCGATACAGCTTGTATTCAAGTATCTGCCGAGAGCATATAAGAATGGAGCCGAGGACGAGGAAGCGAGAGAAAAAATGCACAATGCGAGCTGTATAGCGGGTATGGCGTTCACAAACGCTTTTCTCGGACTTAACCATTCGATTGCGCATAAGATAGGCGGCGAGTACCATATTCCTCACGGCAGAGCCAACGCGGTACTGCTTCCGCACGTTATCGCGTATAACGCGTCAACGCCGTCGAAGTTTGTGTCGTTCCCGAAATACAACAAGTTTGTGGCAGATGAAAAGTATGCCGAGATCGCGGCGGCGCTGGGACTTCCCGCAAAGACGACCGCCGAGGGCGTAAAGAGTCTTATAGACGCGGTTGTGAACCTGATGAAAGAAGTTAATGAGCCGCTGTCGTTCGCGGAGTGCGGAATTGACGAGGCAACGTATATGAATAAGCTTTCCGAAATCGCGGATAAGGCGTTTGAGGATCAATGCACGACAGCGAATCCGAAGCTTCCGCTTGTTACGGAAATTGAGGAAATTATGAAAAAAGCATATAAAAACTGATATAATCATTAAAAAGGGGTGCGCTGCGCTCCTTTTTAATATGATTTGTAATACAATAAGGTATGAAATACTGCCTTGACTGTCGAATAAAACCATACTGAAATGAAAAAATAACAGAAATGTCATATACATTTGACATATTATGTGGTATAATAATATCAGTTAAATTCGGTTTATAAAAAAAGATGGGAGGAACACATCAAAATGGAAGAAGTATTTGACAAGATAAAAGTACAGGCAAACAGAGCAAAGGACGAGGCAAAGAAATGGACAAAAACCGTTATAGACAAGACAAATAACGTTGTAAATCAGACTAAGCTGAAGTTTGCCATAAACGAAACAAAGGACAAAATCAATGAGATATACGCGGAGATAGGCAAGACCGTCTACGAGGAAATCGAAGTCGGCGGCAATATTGGTGATGCGGTGCGCGAGAAGTGCGAAAAAATCGACGCGCTTCAAATAGAGCTGGGAGAACTCAAGGAGCAGCTTGCCGAGCTTAAAGAAACGGTAAAATGCCCGAAATGCGGCGCGTACAATCACATTGATGACGTATTTTGCTCAAAATGCGGTGAGAAGCTGACCTCCGACGAGGACTTTGCGGAGCAGGAAAGCGAGGATGTTGTCAATATGGTAACGGAGGACGCCGAGTAAAAGCTTATAACCTCAAAACTTTTTGAAAAAGGGTGAACATATGTACAAGAAAAAGGATATGAACATAGAATCATACGAGGGTCAGGACGCTTTTTACAGCGGTACGGACGAGGAGTACGAGGAGTTTCTGAAAAATGCCGACATAAAAATTAACGACGGCGAGGAAGCGGAGCCGGTGGAGAATACGCAGAGAATAAATTTGAACGAGACAATAAATCTCCAGCACGTCATAGACCGTTTCAAGAAAACGGCGGGCGAGATAGGCAGCGGCGCCAAAACGTTAAAGGATACCGTCGTAAACAAAATGGATATGTTAAAGGTAAAAAAGGAAGAGGACAGCGCCGATAAAGATGATAAATCGGAAAGCGGAACCGATCCCTTAACCGAAAAGGTCAAGACCGCCATTGAGAATATATCACAGAATATTCATCCGGAGCTTAAAGAAACGGCTGCTTTGGCGGACAAGCTTGACGGTACCGACGCTCGCATTGAGGATATTTATAAGAATATCGGGTCTCTTTCGTCAAAGCTTGAAAACATTTCATCAAAGCTGGACGAAGGCGCGCGCCGCTCCGAGGCGAACACGAAAGACCGTCAGGGTAATTATTCTGACTTAAAAGCGTCCATTGATTCGGCGTCGGCGGATATTTCCGAAATAAAGCAGGCGGTTCTGTCCGTTTCCAAATTAAACGACAGTATATTTGACCTGAAAAACACACAGTATAACACAAAGAATTCAATATTAAATCTTGAAACGGCATTTACGCGTCTGAAAAGAAAATGTGTGCTCGGTGTTACGGTACTGAGCGTGCTCAGCGCTATTGTGATAGTTTTGGAAATAATATTAATGCTTTCATAAAGACAAAACATCGCGGGATATTTAATTCCGCGATGTTTTTCCGCATTGAGAAAGTCAGAATAACGATATATTTACCCGTGAACTTTGAATATCGGTATAATATTTTATATACCTAAAATTTTGCCGTGTCAGCGTCTTTATTTTTAAATCCGCCCGATTTATTCAAAATCACTCGTTACGTTTACGTTTACTGTCTTTAAATTTTCAATGTTTTTAATCTTCATTCCGTACTTACCGTGCGCTGTTACATTTTCAAGACGGATATTTCTGTACGGCATTTCAGGCAGACCGCATAAATATATGGCGTTTCCCGCGACGGTGTATATGCTTATGTCTTTCATGTAAATGCCGTCCACTATAGGCGTACCCTCGTTAATTTCCGCGGGAGCGTCCGCGTCGAACTCATCTTCACCGTAGAACGCGTCGGCGTAAAGCGCGCCTCGGAACCAACGGCTGTCGGTAATATCCTTGCTGCGGTTTACGAGCGAGCAGTTTTCATAACGGATATTTTTAATATACGCGCCTCTTCCGCGCACAGCCTTTATACTCGCTATACTGTGCGTATTCTCGAAAGTACAATTTTTCACGTATACGTTTTCCGCTCCGCCCGACATTTCACTGCCTATGGCGACTCCGAACCCGCTTTTAAACGCGCAGTTTTCAATCGTAATGTTACGCGACGGTATACCCACGCGCCGCCCCTCGGTATCACGACCCGATTTCACTGCTATACAGTCGTCCTGACTGGCGATGAGCGAGTTAAGCACGCGCACATTTTCGCATGAATCAATATCAATGCCGTCGCCGTTATATATACCCTCGTATATTTGCCCGTTCTCGTCGTATTTTGAATGTACTTCGATACCCTCGAGCAACACGTTTTTGCAGTATACGAGATGCAAACACCACGCCGGCGACTGACGTATTTTAACGCCGCGTATCGTTATATTGTCCGCGTTTCTTATGCATATCGTTCTGCCGCGCTTTGCGCGGTTCTCCGCCGTTTCAAGCGCGAAAAGAGCGCTCCCGTTTCCGTCTATCGTGCCGCTTCCGGCTATTGTTATATTCTCGCACGGTGCTCCGTGAGTATTTATAAGGCTCGCGTAGCAAAGCTGATTTTTACCCTCAAAAGGATAGCTCATAATAGGGAAATCCGATAGGTCGGAGCTTCCCAAAAGCCGTGCGCCTTCCTCTATGTAAAGCGTCATATCGCTTTTGAGGAATAGCGCTCCCGTTACGAACGTTCCTTTCGGCACGTACACCGTACCGCCCTTTTCACATAAATCTATTGCGCGCTGTATCGATTCTGTGCAAACGCTTTTACCGTCCGCCGACGCGCCGTAGGTAAGTATATTGTACATTATCATAAAAACCCCCAGTATTATTTATTCTGATTACGGTGAGTATAACACATTATAGCGTGTAAATCAATAAAAAAATGCCGCATAATTGCCGAAATTAGCTTGATTTGCCTCTGTTCATATGGTAAAATGTTGATAAAAATTCACCTTTTAAGGAGATTTGCTTATGAATAAATTGAATACAGAGCGCATTACGCTTGGCGTATGCTACTATCCCGAGCATTGGGACAAGTCGCTTTGGCGCGATGATTTAAGGCGAATGAAGGCGTATGGCATAGAAACAGTGCGTATAGCGGAGTTTGCGTGGACAATGTTTGAGCCGCGCGAGGGTAAGTTTACCTTTGATTTTTTCGACGAGTTTATGGACATGACACTCGAGGAAGAAATAAAAGTTATTTTCTGCACGCCCTCCGCCGCACCACCTGTCTGGATGAGTACGAAATATCCCGAAATTTTAAACGCCGACATAGACGGTAATCTTATATATCACGGGCTTAGGCGGCACTGTAATCTTAATTCCGAGAAATACCGCTTTTTCGTGTCGCGAATTACAGAAAAACTGGCGGAGCATTACAGTAAGTACACGAACATAATAGCGTGGCAGCTTGATAACGAGATTAACTGCGAGTGCGACCTCTACTATTCGGAAAGCGACCACCGCGCTTTTCGGGAGTACTTAAAAAATAAATTCAAAACGATTGATAAACTTAATGACGCGGTAGGCGCGGCGTTTTGGAATCAGACGTATACCGACTGGGACGAGGTACACCTGCCGCGCCGCACCAATTCGGAAAGAATGGGTAACCCGCACGTTGGACTTCTTGAAAAGCGGTTTATTTCCGATACCGTCATAGAATTCTTTAAGCTGCAAGCCGATATTATCCGCCGCTGCAGCAGCGCGCCCATAACCACAAACGGACTTTTTTCCCATATTGACTATCACAGTCTTGTAGGGAATGTGCTTGACTTTATAACGTATGATAACTATCCGAATTTCGCGTATGAGAGGAACATAGACGTGCCGCGTCAAAACGGTATGCGTGACAGAAACAGCTCGTATAACCTGATGCGGGCGAGAAGTATTTCGCCGATATTCGGTATTATGGAGCAGCAGTCGGGACCTGCCGGCTGGAATTTCAGAATGGAACAGAGCGCGCCGAAACCGGGACAGATACGCTTATGGACGATACAGGCGATTGCGAACGGTGCGGATTTTGTGAGCTATTTTCGTTGGAGGACATGCACATTCGGCAATGAAATTTACTGGCACGGTCTTTTTGATTACTGTAACAAGCCGAACAGGCGCACCGAAGAAATTGAGCGGACGTACAAAGATATTCAGCGCATACAATCGGTATGCGGCAAGGAATACGAAGCCGAGACTGCGCTTTTGAAAGACTACGATAACGAATGGGACGCTGAGGAGGACGTATGGCACGGCAGCACCGATAATATCAGCTATAACGGCTGGTTTATGGCTCTGCAGAAAAAGCATATACCTTACAATTTGGTGTATATTAACGACAATACCGAGCTTAGCGAGCTTCTAAAGTACAAGCTTGTCGTATACCCGCACCCGACTATTCTTACGGAAAAGCGTGCCGAGCTTTTAGAGGAGTACGCTAAACTGGGCGGAACGGTGATTTTCGGCTGCCGCACCGGCTACAAGGACTTAAACGGAAAATGCCGCATGATACCAATGCCGGGATTTGCCGCGGGGCTGTGCGGCGCGGAGGTGGAAGAATTTACGTTCCTTTCGCCTTATGATAAGGAGCAGTATATAAATATCGGTAAAGCGCGCGTGAGCGCACCCTGCTTCAATGACATTCTTAAAATTACGGACGGCGAGGAAGCGGGAACGTTTGAAAACAACTACTACGCCGGAAGAACCGCCGTGTCGCTTAAGAAAGTCGGCAAGGGCAAAGCTTTCTATTTCGGCGCGGCGTTCGCCGAGGACAGCGCGAAAGCGTTTATAGAGCTTGCAAATATACATCCGCCGATGAATCTGGACGAGCTTATAGATATACCCGAGAATGTGGAACTGGCGGTAAGAGGCGAGTATGTGTTTCTCTTAAATTACGGCGAAAACAGCGTTGATATGAACTGCGCCGCCGAATTTATGGATATGATAAGCGGTAAAACGTTTACGGATAAAATTACAATAGGCTGCTATGATGCCGTAGTATTAAAGAAGATATAACGTAAGCAACAGTAAAATAAGAAAGCCTGATTGATACCGCCGCGATAAACGGCAGGGAAATGATTATTATGCCTTTTAGGTATAGATAACTATTTAATATAAGTATTGGACTTCTTACCACATAGGACGTATAATTAACGTAGATATTATTTATACGAAAGGACGGCAGTAAAAATGGAACTTAAACTAACAACCGAATGGGATAAAACATTCCCGAAAAGCGAAAAGGTAAATCACGAAAAGGTGACGTTTCACAACCGCTACGGAATAACATTGGCGGCTGATATGTACACGCCGAAAGACGCGGCGGGAAAAATGGCAGCAATCGCCGTGTGCGGACCGTTCGGCGCGGTAAAGGAACAATCGTCGGGACTGTACGCCCAGACAATGGCGGAACGCGGATTTTTGACCATAGCGTTCGACCCGTCTTTTACGGGCGAGAGCGGGGGAGAACCGCGTTACATGGCATCGCCCGACATTAACACGGAGGATTTCCAGGCGGCTGTCGATTTTTTGTCCGTACAGGACAATGTTGACAGCGACAAAATAGGTATAATCGGCATCTGCGGCTGGGGCGGAATGGCGCTTAACGCCGCCGCGCTCGACACGCGTATTAAGGCGACGGTCGCATCCACGATGTACGATATGACGCGCGTAAACGCTAAAGGCTACTTTGACGCGGACGACAGTGAAGAAAAACGTTACGAAATGAAAAAGGCACTTAACGCGCAGAGAATAACAGACTACAAAAACGGCAGCTACGCCCTCGGCGGCGGCGTTGTAGACCCGCTCCCCGATGACGCGCCGTTCTTTGTAAAGGACTACTACGACTACTACAAAACACCGCGCGGCTACCATGCGCGTTCCTTAAACTCAAACGGAGGCTGGAACGTCACAGGCTGTATGTCGTTTATAAATCAGCCTATTCTGCAATACTCAAACGAAATCCGCAGCGCGGTACTCGTTATGCACGGCGAGAAGGCGCACTCGTGCTACTTCAGTCGCGACGCGTACGCTGATATGATAAACGGCAGTAAGTACGCGGACAATAAGGAGCTTATGATTATACCGGGCGCGGTTCACACCGACCTCTACGACGGCGGCGGAAAGAACGCGATACCGTTTGAAAAATTAACTGAATTTTTTAAATTGAATTTGAATGTATAACAAAAAAGTAAGGGCGGCCATTTTGAAGTGAACCCCAAAGTTTAGACAAAATTTAATATTAAATTAATCGGTAATGAGTTCGGTATTGTACCGGACTC